>NZ_FRCS01000005.1:0-313815 GCF_900143005.1 Cryptosporangium aurantiacum | reverse complement strand
CACAGGCCGCGCCCGCGCTCCTGTGCGGTTCCCGGCGGCCGGTACCCGGCGATCAGCGAGTTGACGATCGGCTCGGCGCTCCAGACGTCGCAGCAGAGCCGGCCGTCGTTCGCCCAGAAGCGTCCGACACCCCGGCCGCCCCCGTGCTCGACGGCGTTGCTCGCGATCTCGTAGATCGCGATCAGGAACTCCTGCGCCGCGTCCTCGGCCATGCCCGCGGCGCGGGCCCAGCCCAGCGTGGCCTGCCGGACGGCCGGGATCTCCGCCGCGCCGAACTCCAGCCGCATCGCGTCGGACGGCACCGCCAGCCGGCGTCGCGGTGGACGCGCGGCGAGGAAATCGGCCGCCGGGACGTAGGACGCCGAGGCCTCGACGCCCGCGGCGCCGATCGTCGAGGGATGCGTGCGGTGGGCGGTGTCCAGGACGTCCCCGTCGACGGCGGTCGTGTCGTACGCGCAGCAGAGGTCGACCGGCAAACCGGCCAGCGCGGTGTTGACCACCGCCTCGTAGCTCTCCCAGTCCGGGCGCGTCTCCGGGTCGTCCCAGCGGAGTTCGGTCAGTACCCGCAGGCGATGCCCGCCCCGGGCGCTGCGCTCGGCCCGGCGGGCGTACCCGCCGATCGTCCAGGCCGGGACGCGATGCCAGAACCGCTCGTCGACCACCTCGACACGATCGGCGAGGGAGCCCAGCGCCGCGGTCAGCTCAGCGGCGCGCGGGGTGGCCACGATGACCGCGTCGTCCTGCTCGATGCCCCGCCGGACGTACTCCAGCGCGCACCGGAGGAAATCATCCTCGGAGGAGTAGACCAGCGCGTGGTGCCCGAGCAGCGGGCCGGCGCCGGGCGGGGGATCGCCGTCGATCTGCGCCGCAGTCAACGCCGGCCCGAAACGGTCGGGCGCGGTACCCGCTGAACGGCTCCCACCGCTGAGCGCACAGTCGTCTCCTGCCCGTCGTCTCCCAGATGCACCGGCACTACCCGCGCAGCGAATTAGTAACCACCCCGGCGCCGGTAGGGTAACCACCGTTCTTAGACCCTCGCAGCACCCCCGGCACGAGCAGCGCCCGGACCAGTCAAGAGTGGCGAGGAAGCGCCCCCATCCGGCGGGTGGCACGATCGTCGACATGCCGACCGTGGATTCGTTGGTGACCCCGCCCGACCTGGTGACGTCGGACGACGTCCGGGCCGCCCGCGACGTGCTGGCCGGGGTGGTGCGGCGGACGCCGCTGGAGGAGTGCGAGCCGCTCCGCGCGGTGGTCGGCGGCCCGACGTACCTGAAGTGCGAGAACCTGCAGCACGCTGGTTCGTTCAAGCTCCGCGGCGCGTACCTGCGGCTGGCCAGGCTGTCGCCGGAGGAGCGGGCCACCGGCGTGGTCGCGGCCAGCGCGGGCAACCACGCGCAGGGCGTCGCGCTGGCGGCGCGCCGGGTGGGCACCCATGCCACGGTGTTCATGCCGATTGGCGCGTCGCTCCCGAAGGTCGCGGCTACCCGTGAGTACGGCGCGACCGTCGAACTGGTCGGTGACTCGATCGACCAGGCGATGGCTGCCGCCACCCAGTTCGCCGCCGAGCGCGGCGCCGTGTACGTGCACCCGTTCGACCACCCGGACGTCGTCGCAGGTCAGGGCACGGTCGGGCTGGAGATCCTGGAGCAGTGCCCCGACGCGCGGACGATCGTCGTCCCGACCGGCGGAGGCGGCCTGGTCGCCGGGATCGGGACCGTGATCGCCGCCGAGCGACCCGAGGTCCGGCTGGTCGCGGTGCAGGCGTCCGGTGCCGCGGCGGTGCCGCCGTCGCTGACCGCCGGGCGCCCGGTCGCGCTGGCCGAGATGCGGACGATGGCCGACGGCATCGCGGTCGGTCAGCCCGGCGCGCTCACCCTCGCGCACATCAGCGCCCAGGTCGACGAGGTGCGCACGGTCACCGAGGAGCACCTCTCCCAAGCCCTGCTGTTCGCGCTGGAGCGGGCGAAGGTGGTGGTCGAACCCGCCGGTGCGGCGGCGCTCGCGGCGGTACTGGCCGACCCGGAGGCGTTCGCGCCGCCGGTCGTCGTCGTGCTGTCCGGCGGGAACATCGACCCGTTGCTGCTGCTGCGGGTGATCGAGCACGGCATGGGGGCGGCCGGGCGGTACCTCGACATGACCGTGCGGTTCGCCGACCGTCCGGGCATGCTCGCCGGGCTGCTCGGCGTCCTGGCCCGGCAGCGCGCGAACGTGCTGGACATCGCGCACGTCCGGCACGACGCCGCGCTGCGGGTCGGGGACGTCGAGGTGTCGCTCACCGTGGAGACCGACGGGCCGGACCACTCCCACCGGACCGTGAACGCACTGCGGGCCGCAGGTTACTCAGTGGAGTGACCCGCGGCCCGCGTGACGAGACGAACTAGCCGGCGAACGGCTCGAGCTTGGCGATCGTGACGTTGATCGTGCGGCCGTTGGGCGCCTCGTAGGACACCTTGTCGCCGGGCTTGTGCTCCAGGATCGCGGCGCCGAGCGCGGACTCCGGTGAGTACACGGTCAGGTCCGTGGTGGAGGAGATCTCCCGGGAGCCGAGGAGGAAGGTCTCGGTGTCGTCGGGGTCGCCGTCGAACTCCACGGTGACGACGGTGCCGGGCACGACGACGGTCGCCTTGGTGGGCGCCTCGCCGACTCGTGCGCTGCGGAGCAGGTCTTCGAGCTGCCGGATCCGGCCCTCCTGCTTACCCTGCTCCTCCTTGGCGGCGTGGTAGCCGCCGTTCTCACGCAGGTCGCCTTCCTCGCGCCGCGCGTTGATCTCCGCCGCGATCACCGGGCGGTTCGACTTGAGCTCCTCGAGCTCGGCCTTCAGCCGGTCGAACGCCTCCTGGGTGAGCCAGGTTGCGCGCGCCTCATCGGTCGTAGACACGGGTGCTCCTCGGGGGTCAACGGATAGTTCTGGATCGAGCAGAGCTTCATAGGATAGCCCGGTAGAGCGTTTCCGGGCCGGGCTCGGGGAAGCCCAATGCAGTCACGTGGTTACTCAGCCGGTTTTTTCAACGACTGTGCGGACCGACGTCAACCTCGCCAGGAGCCGGCCCATCGTCGCTTCTCAGCTGGATGGCATCGGGTCCTGGCGTGATCGACTGCGGTGCGTCTCACCACGCTGACTACCTCTCTCGCCGCCTCGGGAGGACGCCCCCAGGCGACCGGATGACCAGGATGACATCTGGATGCCACCCCGTTCAACGACTCACGCGATCGGAAGTGCCCGAGCGATCAGGATTCCGGCCTCACGGGCAACCCGCAGCCGCACTGGAATCAGGCTGCTCGGCCGACTCTTCGGGGCTCGGCTCGGTGGTCTCGTCCGGCGACTCCGACGGGTCGGCCTGCGTAGTCGCATCGGTGGCCACCGTGGCGTCGGCCGAGGTGGTGGCGGCGAGCGCCCGGGCGCGGACCGACCCGAGGTCGGCGGCCATCGCCGCCGCGCAGGTCGGCGTCGGGCGGGAGGCGGTGCTCGGGCGGCTCGTCCGGCCGGGGTTGCCCGGCCGCGGGGGTGGGTTCCGGGTTTCCGGTTCCTCGGCGGTCCCACCGTCGTCGCCGGCCGGCGGTGCGGCGGGGGCGACCCCGGGCCGTGCCGCACCGGGGGTGGTGCCCGGGGCGCTTCCCGGCCCGGCCGTGCCGCTCGCGGTCGTCGCCGGTTTCGGACCGATCTGCAGGCGCGGGCCGGACGTGGGCTCCGTCCCGTCGGCAGGCAGGCCGTCCGGTCCGAGGGTGGCGGTGGCGCCCGGCGAGGCCGCCGAGAACGGCGGTGCGTTGCTGTCCGCCTGGTTGCTCGGTTGCGCGTGCAGCATGGCCAGCGTGACGCCGAGGACGCCGACCGCGACGGTCATCCCGACGGTGGACAGCCCGAGCCGGACCGGCGCCACGGGTTCCGGCATCCGGTGGCGCCCGGCGTAGGTCCGCCGGGCCAGCGCCGAACGCTCCGGACGCCGGGTGACCAGCGCCAGCGGGCGCTCGCGCGAGTCGACGGTCTCCGCCGCCGGGAACGGCACCGCGGGGAGGTCGACGGTGGTGGCGTCCTCGTCGCGGCGCAACGCCGGGAGCGAGTCGGTCGTGGCGTCGGCGACAGGCCTGCCGAGCGGTAACGGCAGCCGCCCCGACCACTCCGGGACGACCGGCTCTTCCGGCTCCGGAGCCGTCACCGGCAGTTCCTCGGTGACGTCGGAGAGGCGGTCGTACTCGCCGGTATAACCGGCGTCGTAGCCGGCGCGGTCGAGCGCGGCTTCCTGCTCGGCCGCCCGGGCGCGGGCCCAGTACAGCGGGTCGGTCGTCGCGGCTGCGTGCCGGGAGACGCTCCGACGGCGCGACGCATCGCCCCCGTCGTGGCGGTCGCCACCACGGGAGGACGTGGGTTCGTGCCGAGCAGCCATGCGGGCGAGGTCTCCGGTCGGTCGTCGTGACAACCGTCAGCGGAGAAGGCCGGCGGCTACGTGCGGAAGACCCCGTCACGCACTAGCCAGGTAACCCCGGGAATCTCCCAGCGGCGAGGCTGCTGTCCGGATGCGATCCCGCTACCCGACCTCACCGTCCATCGTTCGGAGGAACGGTTGCCCCTCTGGACACTCCAATTATCGGAACGGCGCGCAGAGGCTCCCGGTTCACGCCGGAACGCATCCGGCCGTCTCGCCGCTGACCGCGCGCTGCGTCGTGGGAAGGATCACGATCTGCGTGACCACGGAATCACCCTCCGGAACCGAGATCTCGGTACGGCCCACTTCGGAGCCGTCCTCGGCCCGGGAGCGCACCGCACACTTCAGCGGTGTGTCGCGCGGTCCGGACACCTCCACCTCGATCCGCACGGCCCGGTCGGAGGTCACCGAGTAGCGCAGCACCCGGGACTCGACGTGGTCGTCGCCGTAGGTCGTGTAGAGCTTTCCTGCGACGCCGAACCCCCCGACCACGACCACTCCGACCAGGGCCGGAACCAGCCATCGTGGATAGCTGCGCGATGCGCGTCGCCGGCCGTACCGGCCGGGCGGAAATACGGGTGCGGTCACGAGCGCTCCGGTAGTGGGGTCGGCGAGCCAGTGTGACGGCGGCTTCGCCGGTCGTGGACAATTCATCTATCAGCTACGCAGCAACGTATCCCGAGCTGTTCAGGGACGAAGTCGCGGTAGCACCGAGGCGAGGGAGAACCGGCGCGTGTCCGAGCAGATGCGTCTGATGGCGGTGCACGCTCATCCGGACGACGAGTCGAGCAAGGGGGCCGCCACCATGGCCCGGTACGTCCGGGCCGGCGTCTCGGTGCTGGTGGCGACGTGTACCGGCGGCGAGCGTGGCTCGGTGCTCAACCCCCAGATGGACCGTCCGGAGGTGTGGGCGAACCTCAGCGATCTCCGCCGCGCCGAGATGGAGCGGGCGCGCGAGATCCTCGGCGTCGACCAGGCCTGGCTGGGTTTCGTCGACTCGGGTCTGCCGGAGGGTGACCCGCTGCCCCCGCTGCCGGACGGATGCTTCGCGCTCCAGCCGCTCGAGGTGGCCGCCGCGCCGCTGGTGCGACTGGTCCGCGAGTTCCGCCCGCACGTGATCCTCACGTACGACGAGAACGGCGGTTACCCGCACCCGGACCACATCATGTGTCACAAGGTCTCGGTCGAGGCCTTCGAGGCGGCCGGTGACCCGGATCGGTACGTCGAGCAGGGCGAACCGTGGCAGCCGCTGAAGCTCTACTACCACATGAGCTTCAGCAAGGCCCGGGTGATCGCGCTCGACGAGGCGATGCGGGCGGACGGTCTGGACTCGCCCTACGCCGAGTGGCTGGAGAAGTGGCCGAACGACCGGCCGGATCCGGGGGACCGGATCACCACGCGGGTCGCGTGCGGCGAGTTCTTCTCGGTGCGGGACGATGCACTGCGGGCCCACGCGACGCAGGTCGACCCGAACGGCCGGTGGTTCGACGTGCCGCTGGAGATCCAGCAGCGGGTGTGGCCGACCGAGGACTACGAGTTGGCCCGGTCCGCGGTCGAGAGCGACACTCCCGAGGACGACCTGTTCGCAGGAGTACGAGAGGCGGTGAAGATCCGATGATCGTCGAGGCGACAGACACCGTCATCGAGGCGGCGAACAACTTCGGTGACACGCGGGAGGGCGCCGGCGCGGGGCCGATGGCGCTCGCCGTGGTGGCACTGCTGGCGATCGCGACGATTCTGCTGTGGCGGAACATGACCGCACGGATCAAGCGACTGCCCACGTCCTTCCCAGATCGGCCCGAGGGCTCCACCGAGACGAAGGTCGAGAGCACCACCACCGAGACGACCGCGGCGCGCACGGACGCTGCCGCGGGTCCCACCGGCACTGACGCCGGTAGCACCGAGCGCTGACCACGCACGGGCCGAACCCGGCAGGTATTTCGCGCCTGCCGGGGGCCGGCCCCTCCG
Organism: Cryptosporangium aurantiacum; assembly: GCF_900143005.1. Classification (NCBI taxonomy): domain Bacteria; kingdom Bacillati; phylum Actinomycetota; class Actinomycetes; order Cryptosporangiales; family Cryptosporangiaceae; genus Cryptosporangium; species Cryptosporangium aurantiacum. The sequence goes on along the minus strand of NZ_FRCS01000005.1, from coordinate 307,423 downwards.
TGGCCCGCCGGCCGTGACCGGCGGACGCTTCGGCGGCGCTGCGACCTGTACGCGGGGTCGGGCTCGCCGCCCACGTCGGTGACGCGCCGTATTGGCGCGCCGACGTTGCGCATATCTCTTCTATTCGTGTGCCGAAAAAGCGGTGACTTCCCTTCTGCGGGCACGGAGAGTAACCTTCAGTCGTAACGGCATGAGCTCTTTCGAATCCTTGTCGCAAAGGCTGATCGGTAACGCTTCGCCTATGAATAGACTACGCGCCGTATAGCGTCCCGTTAGCGATCGCGAGTATTTCCGACTAGCGGGTGAACGCACATTAATGATTGTCCATTGATGCGACTTCACGTATGGCGATAGCGCTACTACTCTCGGGCGTACTGCTATTCAAAGGCCGGCTGGTAAATCGGCGAGAGAATTTGCGGTCGAATATTTCTACTTACGTTGTCTGGCGTTCGGATGGTGAAACGCGAAGGACGCACTTATCCGTCCTGCGTAACCGAACGTGTACCGGCGGTGGAGCTCGGGAAGGAGATGTCGACGATGCAGGGCGCTACGTGGGGCTGAATTTAACCTGAGTGAACGATGTGAATGGTTGGCTTGATGTGACGGGAGGTGTGTAGTGATGCGTGGTGCTACCTGGGGCTGAGATGCCCGGATCTGTCTGATCGGGATGGGCGACGGAGGTGTGGACGTGCGCGGCGCAACGTGGGGCTGAGGGTCGGATGTGGACGGCGGTGACGAGATCGGCGGGAGGTGTTCGTCATGCGCGGCGCGACGTGGGGCTGAACCGGACAGACACGAGCGGCGTAGAGGGAACAGCGTGAGGAGGGACGTCATGCGTGGCGCAACGTGGGGCTGAATGCACGGTTTGTGGCCGGAGTGGAAATTCATGACTCTTGGGAATGGAGGGAATCGCCATGCGTGGCGCTACCTGGGGCTGAGTGCGAACGATGACCGGGAATTGCACTAGGAGGGGAGTTGCGTGATGAGCGGTGCCACCTGGGGCTAAACTGCGCAGCGTAGCGAGACCGTCATTGACGGCTCACAATTTCGCGGTAGATCCGGCTTCATACGCGTGAGTCGGTAAAGCTCACCCATCTATCGCCTCGTAACCCGTGACGCACCCGCCCTCCGTCGGAGAGGATCGTCGTGGCGTGGCCGTATCGGTCATGCGGTCGGCACCCAGGGAGGCGGCGTGGACGCGGTTATCGGCGCCCAACGACTGTCGCTTCCCAGTCGTCTTCGCGCCTTGATCACAGGTATGACCGTATTAGCGGCGGTCTGTATTGCGGGCGTCGCGCTGACTTTGCCCGGCCCCGGCACGGACTGGTGGGCCATCCCGCTGGTCACCGTGATGGTGGCGATCAGCAGGCTGTGGATCGTTCGCCGCTACATCGGTGGCAGCGGCATCCTCGTCGACTGGGGAGAAGCGGTTCTCATCGTCGGCCTGGTCCTTCTTCCGCCTGCCTGGACCGTCCTGACCGCTGCGCTCGGTACCGCGGTCGCGATGGCGTGGAAGCGGTTCGACCCGGTCAAAGCCTGGTTCAACGTGGCGACGACGATCGTCGGTGTCAGCGTCGCCGCGAGCGTCATGGTCGCGATCGCCGGCTCCCAGCCGGACCCGATCAGCTGGCGCGGCGCACTGGCCCTGACCGCGATGGCGACGATCTCGGCCGTCGTCAGCGAGTTGGCCTGTGCGGGAGCGGTCGCGTTCTCCCGCGGGGACACCTACCGCGCGGTCGTATTCGACGGGGCAGGCACCCGGACGCTCGGCCTGCTGATGAATCTCGCGATCGGCGCGATGATTCTCGCGGTCGCCCGGTACGCGCCGTATCTCTTGATCGTTCTGCCGCCCGTCACCTGGTTGCTGATCGAAGGCTTCGCCGGGCGGGTGCGTACCCGGATCGAGCGTCGGATGTGGCAGCGGCTCTCCGCGGCCACCCGGGAGATGAGTCACCTCGACATCGACGCGGTGTTACGGACAGCGATCGTGGAATCGGCGAAGTTGTTCTCCGCGGATGTCGTCGAGGTCGAATGGAAAAGGGCGAACGGCGATTCCGTCCTCACCCGGGGTGACGCCGGAGGCAAGATCTGGCAGGGCAAGCCGGGCGTCTACCGGCCCGAGCAGAGCGCGTATCCGGTCTCGTTGATGAACGGCTCCGGTCCCTCGTTCGGTGAGCTGCGCCTCTGCTTCCGTTCCCAGGTCAGGCTCCCCGAGCGCGAGCAGCTCGCGCTGGCGTCGCTGGGCAGCGCGCTCGCCGGCACCATGCAGAACGCGTACGTGCACCAGCAGCTGCACGACCTCGCGACGCAGGACACGATGACCGGCCTGGCCAACCGGGCCTGCCTGATGGCCGAGGGCAACGCGGTGCTGACCAGCGGGCACGGCACGGTCGCGCTGCTCCTGCTCGACCTCGACCACTTCCGCCAGGTCAACGACACGCTGGGGCACGAGGCGGGCGACGAACTGCTCCGCGTCGTCGCCGGGCGGCTCCGGGCCGAGGCGGCGCCGGGGGAGACGCTGGCCCGCCTGCACGGCGACGAGTTCGCGCTGCTGATGCCCGGCCAGGCTGACCTGCGGGCGGCGCTGGCACACGCGCGCGCACGCGGCGAGGCGCTGCTCGGCGCGCTGGGCGGCGGACCGCTCGTGGTGGACGGCGTCGAGCTCTCGGTCGAGGCGACGGCGGGGTTCGTCGCCGCCGAGACCGGCGGGTGCGACATGGTCGAGTTGCTCCGCCGTGCGGACTCGGCGATGTACCGGGCGAAGGCGGGCGGCATCCAGCTGCTCGAGTTCGACGCGGCCCGCGACACCGCCAGCGTCGACCGGCTGGCCCTGGCGTCGGAGATGCAGGCCGCGCTGGCCGCCGACGATCAGATCGTCATCCAGCTGCAGCCGAGCATCGATCTGGAGGCCGGTGTCCCGCTCGGCGCCGAGGTTCTGGTCCGCTGGCGGCACCCGCGCCGCGGCCTGCTGACGCCCGCCGCGTTCATCCCTGACCTGGAGCACACCGACCTGATCGCGCCGCTGACCCGGCGCGTGTTCGAGCTGGCCCTGGGCACCTACCGCGCCTGGCTGGAAGACGGCGTGGACGCCCCGGTGGCGGTCAACCTCTCCGCCCGCTCGCTCCTGGACCGGGACCTTCCCGAGGAGGTCGGGCGGCTGCTCGCCGAGTTCGACGTGCCGCCGGACCGGCTGGTGCTCGAGATCACCGAGACCGCGATGATGAGCGAGCTCGAGGTCGTCGACGAGGTGCTCACCGCGCTGCGGGAGCTGGGCGTCCGGCTCTCCCTGGACGACTTCGGCACCGGTTTCTCGTCGCTGACGTCGGTCGCGCGCGTCACCGTCGACGAGATCAAGATCGACCGGCAGTTCGTGATCGCGATGGGCAGCTCCCGGCAGGCGGAGGCCGTCGTCCGGATGACCGTGGGCCTGGCGCAGACGCTCGGCCTGCGGGCCATCGCCGAAGGCGTGGAGACCGCCCAGCAGCGCACCGAGCTGATCAAGCTCGGCTGCCACGGCGCGCAGGGCTTCTTCTTCTACCCTCCCCTCGACCCGGACGAGGCGAAGACCGTTCTCGCCGGACGTGGGCCAGGTCACCCGAACTGATCCGCGGCCGATTTTGTCTTAGGCCGGTCGACAAATACCGTTAACCACACCTTATTTGACGACGGCTCGTAGCCGGTGATCGCGATACTGGTCTGTTGAGGTGGGGCTCGTGTCGACTACTTGGTCGGCTGAGGCACGATGGAGCGGCCGACCGCGCCCCCACGCCGTCCTGCGGCGCACCGTCTCCCCACGGAGTTGCTTGTGACCACCCCCGTCCTCCGTCGCTATCTGACGTTTCTGGTGGCACTGCTCGCGACCGCACTCGTCGCGGCCGGCTGCTCCTCCGGGGGTGGCGGCGACAACGGGGGGAAGTCCGATGACCCGACCTCGTCCCCGTCGCCCGCCGGCCCGAAGCTGACCGTCGACCCGGCAGCGAACGCCACCGCGGTCTCGCCGTCCGCGCCGATTAAGCTCTCGATCGACAAGGACACGATCACCGCGGTCACGGTGAAGTCCGACAAGGGCGACGCGGTGGAGGGCGCGGTCGGCGCCGACAAGCGCAGCTGGGCCAGCTCCGGCAAGCTCTCGTTCGGCGCGACCTACACGGTCTCGGTCACGACGTCCGGCTCGGCGACGCCGCTCACGTCGAAGTTCACGACCGTGCCGACTCCCGGAGCCGACAGCTCGGTGCGGGCGTCGAGCATCCTCGGCGACGGCAAGACCTACGGCGTCGGGATGCCGATCATCCTGAAGCTGAGCCGCTCGGTGAAGAGCGACGCCGCCAGGGCCAGCTACGAGAAGATGCTGAAGGTCACCTCGAACCCGTCGACCACCGGTGCCTGGGGCTGGATCAGCTCCACCGAGCTGCACTTCCGTCCGGCCGAGTACTGGGCTTCGGGCAGCACGGTGCACGTCGCGGTCGACAGCGCCGGGCGGGAGATCGTCGACGGCGTCTGGGGCCGGACCGACCTCACCGTCGACTTCAAGATCGGTACCGACCGCCGGCTGGTCGCCGACTCCGCGACGCACACGATGAAGGTGTCGGAGAACGGTTCGGTCGTGAAGAGCATGCCGATCAGCCTCGGCAAGCCGAAGTTCCCGTCCAGCAGCGGCACGATGGTGGTCATCGACAAGCGTCGCGAGGCGATGTTCGACTCTTCGACGTACGGGCTGGCGGTCGACTCGCCGGACGGCTACCGCACCAAGGTCGAGTACCCGATGCGCCTGACCTGGGGCGGGGAGTTCATCCACAGCGCGCCGTGGTCGGTCGCCGACCAGGGCAAGCGGAACGTCTCGCACGGCTGCATCAACGTCGCCCCGGACAACGCGATCTGGCTCTACAACCGGCTGCAGGTGGGTGACCCGGTGACCGTCAAGAACACCGAGACGACCGTGGAGCTCGGCAACGGCTACAGCGACTGGACGCTGAGCTTCCAGGACTGGCTCAAGCACTCCAAGGGCGGCGTCGTCACGACTGCGTAGGACCCGCGGCGGGCGCCGGTGCGACCGGCGCCGCCGCTGCGGCCTCCTCGCGTGCCCGCATCCCGCTCTGGCTGCGCAGCGGCAGCTCCGGCAGCATCCAGAGGATCACGACGCCGATCACCGTGATTCCGGCGGCGAGCAGGAACACCGTGCTCATCGCGTCGGAGAACCCGACTTTGAAGGGGTGCGCGACAACGGCGGGCAGCGAGCTGATGAACGAGGTGTCCGACAGCGACCCCTCGGTCATCTCCAGCGACGTGTTGTCGCCCAGGGCGCGCTGGAAGGCGGGATCCTTCTCGGCGTCGGCCAGCGCCGCGCGGATGTCCCCGGTCAGCTTGGAGAACAGCACCGAGAGGAACACCGCGGTGCCGAGCGTTCCGCCCATCTGACGGAAGAATGTGACCGCGGCGGTCGCCACGCCCATGTCCCGCGGGTCGACCGCGTTCTGTACCGCGAGGATTACCGGCTGCATGTTGACGCCGAGCCCGGCGCCGAACATGGCCATGATCAGCATCGTCTCCCAGAGCGGCGTGTCCGCGCCGATCCGGGAGAACAGCAGCAGCGCGAGCGCCATCAGGACGCCGCCGGTCAGCGGGAAGATCCGGTAGCGCCCGGTCCGCGTGATGACCGTGCCGGACACCCCGGCGGCGGCCATGATCCCGATCACCAGCGGCAGCATCTGCAGGCCGCCCATCGTCGGCGACGAGCCCTTGACGATCTGCAGGTACTGCGGGAGCAGTGCCATCGCCCCGAACATCCCCATGCCGATGATCAGGCTGCCCGCCGATCCCACCGCGTACGTGCGTTCGCGGAACATCCGCAGCGGCAGCAGTGCCTCGTCGCCGTAGGTGCGTTCGGCGAGCAGGAACAGCACGATCCCGATCACGCCGACGACGTAACAGCCGACCGACCGGCCGGACCCCCAGCCCCACTCCCGGCCCTGCTCGGCGACGGTGAGCAGCGGCACCAGCGCGAATACCAGCGCCAGCGCTCCCGGCCAGTCGATCCGGTGGTCCCGCGCGTGGTGCGGGATGTGCAGTACGCGGTAGACGACGACCAGCGCGATCGCGCCGACCGGCAGGTTCACCCAGAAGATCCAGCGCCAGCCGGCCGCGCCGAGGAACGAGTCGGTGCCCGCGAAGAACCCGCCGACGACCGGTCCGAGGACACTGGACGTCCCGAACACCGCCATGAAGTAGCCCTGGTACTTCGACCGTTCCCGGGGCGGGACGATGTCGCCGATGATCGCGAACGCCAGCGACATCAGGCCGCCCGCGCCGAGGCCCTGGACGGCGCGGTAGGCGGCGAGTTCGTACATCGAGGACGCGAGCCCGCAGAGCAGCGATCCGACCAGGAACAGCGCGATCGCGGTGAGGAAGAGCGGCTTGCGGCCGTAGATGTCGGACAGTTTGCCGTAGAGGGGCGTGACGATCGTCGACGTGATCAGGAACGCGGTCGTGGCCCACGCCTGCAGGCTGAAACCGTCGAGGTCGTCGGCGATCGTGCGGATCGCGGTGGCCACCACGGTCTGGTCGAGCGCGCTCAAGAACATCCCGAGCATCAGGCCGGCCAGGATCGTGACGATCTGCCGATGGGTCAGCTCACCCGTCGCCTCAGGTGTTCCGGTGTTAGCCACGATTCAGTGTAAAAGACACATTCGATGGCATAACGCTCTCGCCACGCCACGGCGCCCGGGTCTCTGACCCGGGTGCCGGCGCGGATTCAGGAGGCGCGCAGCGTGTGCAGCGCCTGGGCCCAGCGGCCCAACTCGTCCAGCATCGTGGTGGCGGACGTCTCGATCAGCTCGTTCGGGACGAACGCGCCGTCGGTGAGGAACTGCTGGACGAACGGGATCGTGACCTGCTCGGCGAGCGGCACGACCTTGAGCAGCTGCAGCACCGGCTTGAGTGCCTGACCGGCTCGCAGGCCACCCGAAACACCGCCGTAGGTGACCAGCCCGGCGGGCTTGTACCCCCACTCGCTGTTGAGGTAGTCGATCGCGTTCTTCACGCCCGCGGTGTAGCTGTGGTTGTACTCGGCCAGGACAAAAACGAACGCGTCCGCCGCGTCGACCCGGGCAGCCCAGTCCTTGGTGTGCTGCTGGGTGTACTGCCGCAGCCGGGGGTGGTGCGGCTCGTCCATCAGCGGCAGGTCGATCGCGCCCAGGTCGGACAGGTCGATCTCGTCGAAGCCGCCGTGCTTCTCGGCCACCGCCTCGACCCACTGGCCGATCGGCAACCCGACCCGGCCCGGGCGGGTGCTGGCGACGATGATCTGCAGCCTGGACATGCAGCGGCTCCTTGTTCGAGAGGTTTCGAACACTTGACTACCGCGCGCGTCGGAGCGCCGCAGGGGTGGATTCCGGACAGTGGTAGACGGAGTTGCTCAGGTCACGGCATAAGCGTCGTAGATCACGGCATCCGGATGTCGTACCGCGGACCCCACCGCCACCACACGGTTGAGCCAGCCGTAGGCCGGATCTGCGACCTCGAACGTCAGCCCGACCTTGAAGTAGTACGAGGCCGGGTCGACGTCGTCGCGTTCGGCGAGCGCGGCCAGCACCTCCGGTGGTCCGTGTCGGACGCCGCGGGTGGCCAGCGACACCAGCACGCCGTCGTCGGTGCGCAGCGTGTAGCGAGTGTCGATCGAGGCGCTGCCGTCGGCGTGGACGACCTGCCAGTCCGCGCCGCCGGGCAGGATCTCACCGGACAGCCGGGGGCCGGCGAACCGGCCCCCGGTGATGCCGATGACCCGGCGCCTGCCCCAGGGCGTATCGCCGATCTCCAGTGGATCCGCGAGCGTCACCGTGAACCGGGCGAGCAGCTCGAGCCCCGGAGCCAGCGGTTCAGACACGGGGAATGACCGGGAGGAGAACGTGCGAGGCCCGCTCGGCGTCGTGGAACACGGTCTGGTTCTGCACGGTGAGGTCGGCCTCGGTCGCGTCCGCGGACAGCGCCCCGTTACCGGGGTTGCGGTCGAAGCGCGGGAAGTTCGCGCTCGCGACGTCCACCCGGATCGAGTGGCCCGCCTTGAACACCTGGCTGGTCGCGACCAGGTTGATCCGGTACTCGTACGGCGTCCCCGGGGTGATCGGGTCGGGTGCCTCGACGCCGTTGCGGTAGCGGGCCCGCACGATGCCGTCGGCGACGTTCAGCGCGGTGCCGTCCGGGTGGACGTCGATCAGCTTGGCGGTCCAGTCGGTGTCGGCGGCGTCGGTGGCCGCGTGCAGCACGACGGTCAGCGGCCCGGTCACCTCGAGGTCGGCCTCCAGCGGCGGGCTGGTGAAGCGCAGGACGTCCGTGCGGCCGTCGAGCACTCGCTGGTCGTGCGGGCCCGCGGTGTTGAACTCCGGGAAGAGGAGGCTGCCGCCGACGGTCGGGACCGGGTCGCGCGGGTCGGCGGCGAAGTTCGATGAGCCGGTGGACGGATCGGTGCCGAGGCCACCCCCGGCTTGCAAATACCAGGGAGTGAACACCGTACGGGCGAGCGGCCACTCCTGCTCGTCCCGCCACACGTTGTCGCCCATCACGAAGATCTTCACCGGCGGCCGGGCCTCGTTCGATCGGCCGTCCACGGCTTCCCGGAGGAATGCGATCTGGTCGGCCTCCAGCTGCAGGATCGGCGCGGGCGAGGCCGGTCCGAAGTTGACGTCGCCCGCCCCGTTCGCCTGCATGCCGCCGTGGGTCCAGGGGCCGATCACCAGCGGGCCGCCCAGCGCGGCGTGGTTCTCCAGCGTCCCGGCCAGGAACAGGTCGAACCAGCTCGCCACGTGGTACACCGGCACGTCGATCGCGTCGTAGTTGTCCCGCGGGGTGCCGAACTTCGTCCAGTACTCGTCCCGGCTCGGGTGGTCCAGCCAGTCGGCCCAGAACGGCGCGGCGCCGGGCAGCCCGAGCGCGTCCCGGAGCGGCAGTGCGTTCCGGGCGGCGTCCGGAGTGAACATCGTCGGCAGCGCGGCACCGAGCAGCGGCCCGGCGTCCTCTCCGGCCAGCATCGCGTGCTGGCCGCCGAGCAGGCCCTGCATCGCCGCCCAGCCCTGGGCCGAACCGAGCGCGAGCGCGCCGCCGAGGTAGGTGAGGTCGTCGTAGAAGTCGGCCGGGGTCTGCGCGGCGACGATCCCGACGTAACCCTCCGGCCGCTCGATCGCGGTCTGCAGCGCGGTGCCGGCGACGTAGGAGATGCCGAAACCGACCACCTTGCCGTCCGACCACGGCTGGGCGGTGATCCACCGGACGGTGTCGGCCCCGTCGGCCGGCTCGTCCGCCCAGGGTTCGAACATGCCGTCGCTCGTCCCGCGTCCCCGGCAGTGCTGGACCACGACCGCGAAACCGGCCTCCAGCGCGGGCACCACCGGCATCGCGCGGCCCAGGCCCTCCCCGTACGGGTTGCGGATCAGCAGCGTCGGCACCGGCCCGCCCTCGGCCGGGCGCTGCACGTCCGCCCGGAGGATCGTGCCGTCGCGCATCGGGATCGGCTGGTCGTGGACAGCGGTCACCGGCAACGCGACGCGGTCGAGCTTGCGCATGTACTCGGGCTCCTAAGAGTTTCGGAGAACGCGGCGGAGGATTTTGCCCGCCGGAGACTTGGGGATCGTGTCGACGAACTCCACCGCCCGGATCCGCTTGTACGGCGCGACGCGCTCAGCGACCCACGACAGCAGTTCGGCCTCGGTCGGCGTGCCGACGACGAACGCTTTGGGTGCTTCGCCGCCCTCGGCGTGCGGCACGCCGATCACCGCCGCGTCCTCGACGTCCGGGTGGGTGAGCAGCAGCGCTTCGAGCTCGGCCGGGGCGACCTGGTAGCCCTTGTACTTGATCAGCTCCTTGAGCCGGTCGACCACCCACCAGACACCGTCCGCGTCGACCCGCAGGATGTCGCCGGTGCGCAGCCAGCCGTCCTCGACCAGCGTCTCGGCGGTCGCGGTGGGGTTTCCCAGGTAGCCGGCCATCACCTGCGGCCCGCGCGCCCACATCTCACCCTCGGACTCGCTGTCCTCGCCGGTCGCCGGGTCGACCAGCCGGGCCTCGGTGTTCGGGACTAGCCTGCCCACGCACCCGGACGAGAGGACCCCGACCTCCTCGTCCGCGACGAACGTGAGGCCGGGGGACGCCTCGGTCATGCCGTAGCCCTGCCCGATCGGCGCGCCGGTGCGTGCGGTGGCCCTGGCGGCGACCGCTACGTCCAGCGGCGCCGCGCCGCACATCGCCAGCCGCAGCGAGGACAGGTCGTGCGCGTCCACCTCGGGAGCGTTGGCCAGTGCGAGAACCAGCGGTGGCGCGAAGTGACCGCGGCTCACCCGGTGCCGCTCCACCAGCCCGAGGTAACCCGACAGGTCGAAGCGCGGCAGCGTCACCTGGGTCGCGCCCGCCCGCAGCGCGTAGTTGAGGATCATCGTCGTGCCGTAGATGTGGTAGTACGGCAGCACGGCCGCGCATACGTCGTCGTTGGTCAGCCGGTACAGCGGCGCGTGCTGAGCGAGGGCGGCGACGAGGTTGCGGTGGGTCAGCATCACCCCCTTCGGGGTTCCGCCGGTGCCGCTGGAGTACGGGAGCAGCGCGACGCCGTCGTTGCCGACCCGGGGTAGGCGCGCCCCCGTCGCGAGGGCTCGTTCGCCGTCGGCGACCGACTCGTCGAACGCCGCCTCCTCCAGAACAACAACATCCAGGGGGACGCTCGACCGCGCGGCACCGTGGAGCGTGGGTGCCGCCGCAGCGGACGCGAACGCCAGCACCGCTCCGGAGGCCCGCAGCTGCCTCGCCATCTCCTCCTCGGTGGCCAGCGGGCTCATCGGCGTCACGGTGGCGCCCGCCGCCAGCACCGCGTGGAACGCGACCGCGTACCGCGGTTGGTTGTGGCTCACCAACGCGACGACATCACCGCGCCCGATGCCGGACGCGAGCAGCCCGGCGGCGAGCGACCGCACCTGGTCGACGAGGTCGCCGAAGCTGATCTCCTCACCGGTGGCGCCGTCGATCAGCGCCGGGTGCCTGCCGCGGGCGTCGGCGCCGGCCAGGACGTACTCGCCGAGCGACACGTCCGGGACGTCGACCGGGGGATACGGGCTGCGGTGGATCCGGGCCACTCTGACCTCCTCGTCAGGTGCCGGGCCGTGTGATGCGGAAACCGTATATTCGCCGGTGTCGACCGTCAATCAGTTGTCGCTTGTCCGAGGTGGCAGCGCGGAACGTCCCGGTGGCTGCGATCCTGTGGGGCATGGAATCGGCGCCCTCGGTCACCAGCAAGGCGCTGGCCATCCTCGCGGCGTTCACCGCCCAGCAGCCCAGCCTGACGCTGTCCGAGATCGGTCGCCGAGCCGGCCTGCCGCTGACGACCGCGCACCGGCTGGTCGGAGAGCTGACCGACTGGGGCGCGCTGGAACGCGACGACGCCGGGCGGTACCGGATCGGGCTGCGGCTGTGGGAGGTCGCCTCGTTGGCACCGCGCAGCCTCGGCCTGCGGGAGCGGGCGATGCCGTTCCTCGAGGACCTCTACGAGGTCACGCACGAGAACGTCCAGCTCGCGGTGCGGGACGGGTTCGAGGCGGTGTACGTCGAGCGGATCTCCGGTCGGCACGCGGTCAGCGTCGTGTCCCGGGTGGGCGGGCGGCTGCCGCTGCACGCCACCGGCGTCGGTCAGGTGCTCCTCGCCTACGCACCGGCGGAGTTCCAGGACCAGGTGCTGGCCACGACGCTCAAGGCGTTCACGAAGTTCACGATCGTCGACCCGAAGCGGTTGCGGCAGGTCCTCGCCGAGGTGCGGCGCACCGGGATCGCGGTCTGCGACCGGATGGTCGACCCGGGCACGCTGTCGGTGGCCGCGCCGGTCTTCGGTCCGGCCGAGGGTGAGGACGCCGTCGCGGCCAGGGTGTCGACCGGCGCGGCGGTCGTCGCCGCGCTGTCGGTCGTCGTCCCGAGCGAGGACGCCGACCGTGTCGGCCTGGCGCCGGCCGTGCGGGCTGCTGCCCGCGGCATCTCCCGGGCCCTCGGCGCAGCGCCGTGACCACGGAATGTCGTCACGTTTCTTCGGCGAGCACCTTCTGGGCGATCGCGAACGCGGCGTTGGCGGCCGGTACTCCGGCGTAGACCGCGGTGTGCAGGAACACTTCCTTGATCTCGTCCGGCGTGAGGCCGTTGCGCCGAGCCGCCCGGACGTGCATCGGCAGCTCACCCTCGGCGCGCAGCGCGGTGAGCAGGGCCAGCGTCAGGCAGCTGCGGGTCTTGCGGTCGAGCCCCTCGCGCGTCCAGATCTCGCCCCACGCGTACCGGGTGATGAAGTCCTGGAAGTCGGCGGTGAACTCGGTGGTGTTCGCGGTGGCGCGGTCGACGTGGGCGTCGCCGAGCACCTCGCGCCGCACCTTCATCCCTTCCGCGTGACGCTGTTCGTCGGTCACTGGGCTCCCCCGAGGTGTGCGGTGATCAGTGTGGCCACGGTGTCGGGCTGCTCCAGCGTCGCCAGGTGCGCGGCGTCCGGGACGATCTGCAGCCGCGCCCGGGGCACCGACTCCACGATCGCCTCGGCGTGCGACGGCGGCGTGGCCGGGTCGTCCGCACCGGCGATCACCAGGGTGTCGGCGGTGATCCGGGACAGATCCGGGCGCAGGTCCATGCCGGCGATCGCCTCGCAGCACGCGGCGTACCCCTCGTCCGGGGTGGCCTCGAGCATGGCGACCGCGGCCGCGACCCGCTCGGGCTCACGCTCCCGGAAGCCCTCGGTGAACCAGCGGCCGGCCACCGTACCGGCGATCGCCCCGGTGCCCTTGGAACGCACGGTCTCGGCCCGCTCGATCCACGCGGTCGCCGGGGGCAGGTACGCGGACGTGCAGACCAGCGCCATCCGCTCGACCCGCTGCGGGGCGTGTGCGGCCAGCCACATGCCGATCATCCCGCCGAGCGAGAGCCCGGCGTAACGGAACGTGCTGATGCCGATCTCGTCGAGCACGGCCAGGAAGTCACCGCCGAGCTCGTTCAGCGTGTACGGGCCGGGCAGCACCTCCGATCCGGCGTGACCGCGGGTCTCCACGGCCAGCACCCGGAATCGGCGGACGAACTCCGGGATCAGCGGTGCCCACATCCCCTGGTTCGTGCCGATCGAGTTGCCCAGCACGAGGACCGGGGCGTCCACCGGCACATCGTCGATGCCGTACCAGGTACAGGACAGTCGAGCAGTCACCCCGCAGATCCTCTCCACGTCTCGGCATGTGCCGCCAGAGCCCGGTCGACCAGCGCGTCCGCGCTCCCGAGGTAGTTGGCCGGGTCGAGCGCGGCATCGACGCGATCGGAGGCGACCCCGGCATCGAGCAGTACCTCGCGCAGCGGCCGGCCACTGGCTACCGCATTCTTCACCAGATCATGCGCTGCGCTGCGCCCGAGTTCGCCGGCCAGCGCGCCGCTGACGTTCTCGCTGAGCAGGACTCCGCCGGTGGCGTCCAGCGTGGCGCGCATCCGATCGGCGTCCACCCGGAGGTCGGCCAGGATCCGGGCGGCGCGCGCGCTGGCTCCGCCCACGACGTCGAGCAGTTCGCGCAGCGGCTCCCACTCGGCGTGCCAGCCGCCGGTCGCCCGCTCGTGCTCCTGCTGGGCGGCCGCGGTGTGCAGCGTCGCCAGCAAGCCGGGCGTCCGCAGGCCCGCGGAACGGACCAGGATCGATCCGGCCGGGTTGCGCTTGTGCGGCATCGCCGACGAGCCACCTCCGCCGCCGCCCTCGGCGACCTCGGCCACCTCGGACTGGGCCAGCAGCGTCAGGTCGAGCGAGACCTTGCCCAGGGCGGCCGCGATCCCGGCCAGCCCAGCACCGAGATCGAGGATGCGCTGCCGGTCGGTGTGCCACGGCACGGTCGGCTCCGCCAGCCCCAGTTCGGCGGCCAGCGCTGCCGCGACCGGCAGCCCGCGATCCCGCAGTGCCGCCAGCGTCCCGGCCGCGCCGCCGAACTGCACGGCCAGCGTGGATTCCCGCACCGTGCGGAGCCGGGCGGCTGCCGTGTCGAGCGCGACCAGCCAGCCGGCCGCCTTCAGCCCGAACGTCGTCGGCAGCGCCTGCTGCCCGAGCGTCCGCCCGACCATCAACGTCCCGCGGTGGCGCTGCGCCAACGCAGCCAGCGTGTCGGTGGCAGCGCGGAGCGCGTCGAGGATCGGCCCGGTGGCCCGGTACGCGACCAGCATCAGCGCGGTGTCCAGGACGTCTTGGCTGGTGGCGCCGTGGTGCACCCACGGCCGCGCGGACTCCGGCAGTTCCTTCTCCAGTGCCCGGACCAGCGGGACGACCGGGTTGCCCGACGACTGGGCGGCCCGGCCCAGCGCGGCCACGTCGAAGGACCCGGAGGTCGCGGCGACGATCGCGTCCGCCGCGTCCGCCGGGATCACCCCGACGGACGCTTCCGCGCGGGCGAGCGCCGCCTCGACGTCGAGCAGCGCGCGCAGCACGGCGCCGTCGTCGGTCTGTGCCGCGACGGCGTCGTCTGCGAAGAGTGGACCGAACAGGTCAGAGGGCAAAGAAAACCGTCTCCCCATCACCCTGGAGCCGGATGTCGAACCGGTACCCGTCGTCGGTGGGCGTCGCGAGCAGCGTGCCGCGCGACTCCGCGGGCACGGACGCCAGCACCGCATCCGACGCGTTCGCGGCTTCCTCGTCCGCGAAGTAGATGCGGGTGACGACGCGCTGGAGCATGCCGCGGGCGAACACCGAGACGTCGATGTGCGGCGCCTGGAGGGCACCGTCGACGCCGGGCACCCGGCCAGGCTTGAACGTGTAGACGCCCCACTCGCCGTTCGCGTCGGTCGCCGAGCGTCCGAAGCCGCGGAAGCCCTCGACGCTCGGCGCGGCCGCGCCCCGGGGGTCGTCCGGGTGGTCGAAGCGGCCCTCCGGGTCGGCCTGCCAGGTCTCGATCAGGCCGTCCGGGATCACGTCCCCGTTGCCGTCGGTCAGCCTGCCCCTGATCCAGAAGCCGCCCGGCGTGCCCTCGGGAGCGACGTACACGCCGTCGTCCCAGGTCAGCCCGATCGACAGGTACGGGCCGACGGTCTGCGACGGCGTAGTTCCGAGCTGCGTCATTCGTCGTCCACCTCGGATTCGAACGGGGTCTGCTCCGACCCGCGCAGAACGATGTCGAACTCGAACGCCAGCGCCCAGTCGGGCTGGGTGGAGTCCAGGTCGAAGCGGGAAACCATCCGCTGGCGGGCCTTCTCGTCCGGCACCGAGTTGTAGATCGGGTCGTACGGGAACAGCGGGTCGTCCGGGAAGTACATCTGGGTGACCAGGCGCTGGGTGAACGCCCGCCCGAACAGCGAGAAGTGGATGTGCGCCGGCCGCCAGGCGTTGTGGTGGTTCTTCCACGGGTACGCGCCGGGCTTGATCGTCGTGAACCGGTACCGACCCTGGTCGTCGCTCAGCGTCCGGCCGAGCCCGGTGAAGTTCGGGTCGAGCGGCGCCGGCCAGTTGTCGACCACGTGCCGGTAGCGACCGCCGGCATTCGCCTGCCAGATCTCCAGCAGCGTCTGCGGCACCGGCCGGCCGTCGCTGTCGAGCACCCGGCCGTGGACGATGATCCGCTGTCCCTGCGGCTCCTCGGCGTGCTGCCTGGTGAGGTCGTTGTCCAGGTCGCCGAGGCGCCCCTCGCCGAGCAGCGGCCCGGTGATCTCGGTGAACGCGTGCGGCAGCGCGATCAGCGGCTGCTTCGGGTGGCGCAGCGCCGTCGACTTGTACCCCTCGTAGTCGAGGTGCGGGTGCACGTCGGCGTCCTGCAAGTACCGGGGCAGGACGAGATTCGAAGTCATGGAGCCTCCTCAGGCTTCCAGCACCACGGCGAGGCCCTGGCCCACGCCGATACAGATCGCGGCGAGTCCCCAGCCGCCGCCGCGGCGGCGCAATTCGTGGGCGAGGCTGCCCAGCACGCGGACGCCGGAGGCGCCGAGCGGGTGGCCGATCGCGATCGCGCCACCGTTCACGTTGACGATCTCCGGGTCGAGTTCCGGCCAGTCGGCGAGGCAGGCCAGCGACTGGGCCGCGAACGCCTCGTTCAGCTCGACCACGCTCAGGTCGCCCCAGCCGATGCCCGCCCGGCGCAGCGCGCGCTCCGCGGCCTGGACCGGGCCGATCCCGAAGTACTGCGGCTCGACGGCCGCGACCCCGCGTCCGGCGATCCGGGCGAGCGGCTGGCGCCCCAGCCGGGCCGCGGTGGCCTCGGACCCGATCAGCGTCGCGGCCGCACCGTCGTTGAGCGGCGACGCGTTGCCCGCGGTGATCGTGCCGTCCGGCCGGAACGCGGGCTTCAGCCGCGCCAGCTTCTCGATCGCCGAGTCGGGGCGGATGCCCTCGTCGCGGTCGAGGTCGGTGTCCGGAACCGCGACGACCTCATCGGCGAAGGCCCCGGCGTCCCAGGCCGCGGCCGCCCGCTGGTGGCTGCGGACCGCGAACGCGTCCTGCGCCTCGCGCGTGATGCCGTACTTGGCGGCGAGCTGCTCGGTGGCCTCGCCCAGCGACACGGTCCACTCGTCGTTCATCCGCGGGTTGACCATCCGCCAGCCGAGCGTGGTCGAGTGCAGCGTCTCGTGCGAGGTGGGGTAGGGCCGGGAAGGCTTGAGCAGCACCCAGGGCGCCCGGCTCATCGATTCGACGCCGCCGGCGATCAGCAGGTCCGCGTCGCCGGTCTCGACCGCGCGGCTGGCCTCGATCGCGGCCTCCATCCCGGAACCGCAGAGCCGGTTGACGGTCGCGCCGGGCACCGAGGTGGGTAGCCCGGCCAGCAGGACCGCCATCCGCGCGACGTCCCGGTTGTCCTCGCCCGCGCCGTTCGCGTCGCCGAACAGCACGTCGTCGATCGTGGCGGGGTCGAGGTCCGGCGTGCGGTCGACCAGGCTCCGGACGACGTGCGCCGCGAGGTCGTCGGGCCGCACGCCCGCCAGCGCACCACCGTACTTTCCGAACGGCGTCCGGACGGCGTCGAGGATGAATGCGTCGGTCACTTCGCCTCCTTCAAAGCACGCAGGGCACTGAGCTGCTCGTCGGTGGGCTCGGCGGTCGTCTGGAGGTCCTCGGCAACGCGGAGATCCCACCCCGTCGCCTCGCGGACCTGGTCCAGCGTCACCCCCGGGTGGATCGCGGTGAGGGTCAGTTCACGGGTGGACGGGTCCGGTTCCAGGATGCCCAGATCGGTGATCACCTTCACCGGGCCCTTGCCCGGCAGGCCGAGCCGCTCCCGGAATCCCGCGCCGTCCCCGTACCCGACCGACGTGATGAAGTCGACCTTCTCCACGAACGCCCGCTTGTTCTGCCGGACGATGACGAGAACCTCGCGCGCCGAAGCCGCGATCTCCGGCGCACCACCGGCGCCGGGCAGCCGGACCTTCGGGTCGCCGTATTCGCCGACGACGGTCGTGTTGATGTTGCCGAACTTGTCGATCTGGGCGGCGCCGAGGAACCCGACGTCGATTCGGCCCGGCTGCAGCCAGTAGTTGAAGATCTCGGGCACGCTGACCACCGCGTCGGCGGTCTCCCCGAGGATCCCGTCGCCGATCGAGAGCGGCAGGCGGTCGGGCTTGGCACCGACCGCTCCGGCCTCGTAGATGAGCACCAGCGAAGGCGCGTGCAGCCGCCGGGCCAGGTTCGCGGCGGTGCTCGGCAGCCCGATGCCGACGAAGCACACCGCGCCGTCGCCCAACGTCCCCGCCGCAGCGACCGTCATCATCTCGTCGGACGTGTAGCTCACAGGACGTTCTCCTTCAGCCAGTTCGTGAACGTCTCCCGGTCGCGGCTGATTGCGTCCCAGGCCTGGTAGTACTCGTTGTCGCGCTCGGAGTAGTCCTGCGCGTAGCTCGGATGTGCGCCGCCGGGTACCTCGGCGACCGCGGTCACCGCCCAGCTCGGCAGCGTGATCGCGCCCGGCCGCGGCTCGAGCTCGTCGACGATCTCCTCGACCGTGACCAGCGACCGCTTCGCGGCCAGCACGGCCTCCTTCTGGACGCCGAGCAGGCCCCAGATCTGGACGTTGCCCTTGCGGTCGGCGCGCTGGGCGTGGATCACCGTGACGTCCGGGTTGATCGCGGGCACCGCGGTCAGCGTCTCTCCGGTGAACGGGCACGTGATCGGCTTGATGGTGTCGGTCTGGTTCACCAGGTCGGTGCCGACGTAGCCGCGGAGCACCGCGAACGGCAGCCCGGACGCGCCGGCGACGTACCGGTTGGCCATGCCCGCGTGGCTGTGCTCTTCGATCTCCAGCGGCGCGGGCCAGGCGTGCTCGACGGCGTCCCGGAACCGGTGCAGCGAGCCGACGCCCGGGTTGCCGCCCCAGGAGAAGATCAGCTTGCGGGCGCACCCGGCGCCGATCAGCTGGTCGTAGACGATGTCCGGGGTCATGCGGACGAGCGTCAGGTCGCGCCGACCCTGCCGGATGATCTCCTGCCCGGCGGCGACCGGAATGAGGTGCGTGAAGCCCTCCAGAGCAACGGTGTCGCCGTCCCGGACGAGCGTCCGCACCGCGTCCGCGAGAGTCAGGAGCTGAGCCATGCGGCGGGCGTCCTTTCGGTATGAGGTGCGTACTGAGTGCATTGCAGCGCGACGGTGTCGCCGTCCCGGACGAGCGTCCGCACCGCCTCGGAGAGGGTGAGCAGTTGAGCCACGTGCACGTCCCCTTGCGGTCGGGTTCAGTACGGGGTTACCTCACGCTAGTGACCGCACACGGGGCCGCGGGATTGAGCTTCCGGCCAACGGAAGAGCCAGGTCATCGACCCGCAATGTCTCCGTAATCCTGTGTCTCCCACCCCAGCGACGAATTCAGTGGAGCGTGCGATGCGGACCCGCACTCAAGTTGGCATCATCGGCGCCGGACCGGCCGGTCTGCTGCTGCAGCACCTGCTCGCCCAGCAGGGCGTCGATTCCGTGCTGGTGGAGAACCGCAGCCGGGAGTACTGCGAGAAGCGCCAGCGGGCAGGCGTCCTGGAGCACGGCAGCGTCGAGCTGCTGAAGGAGATCGGCCTCGGCGACCGGATGGTGCGCGAGGGGCTCACCCACAGCGGCATCTACCTGCAGTTCGACGGCGAGCGGCACCACATCGACTTCCCGTCGCTGACCGGTGGCCGGACGCTGACCGTCTACGCGCAGACCGAGGTGGTCAAGGACCTGATCGCCGCCGGGCTCGCGGCCGGGCACCAGCTGCACTTCGAGGTGTCGGAGACCGCGGTCCGCGACATCGACACCGAGCGTCCGGTGCTCTCGTTCGTCGACGCGGACGGCGTCGCCCACGAGGTCGAGTGCGACGCGATCGCCGGATGCGACGGCTTCCACGGCGTCTCCCGGCCCGCGATCCCCTCGCTGCGGGTCTCCGAGCGCACCTACCCGTTCGCCTGGCTGGGCATCCTGGCCACCGTCCCGCCCTCGACCGACGAGCTGATCTACGCGCACTCCCCGCACGGTTTCGCGATGCACAGCATGCGCTCCACCGAGGTGAGCCGCCTCTACATCCAGGTCGACCCGGACGAGAAGATCGAGGACTGGTCCGACGAGCGGATCTGGGAGCAGCTGCAGCTCCGGCTCGGTCACCCCGGCTGGACGCTGTCCGAGGGGCCGATCACCGAGAAGAGCATCACGCCGATGCGCAGCTTCGTCGCCGAGCCGATGCGGCACGGGCGCCTGTTCCTGGCCGGCGACGCCGCGCACATCGTGCCGCCGACCGGGGCCAAGGGCCTCAACCTCGCGGTCGCCGACGTCAAGGTGCTGGCGAACGCGCTGGTGCGGCTGCTGGTCGAGGGCAAGGCCGACCTGGCAGACGCCTACTCCGAAACCTGCCTCACCCGGGTCTGGCGCAGCACCTGGTTCTCCTGGTTCATGACGTCGATGCTGCACAGGTTCCCGGTCGAGTCGTTCGCCTCGCCCGCCGAGGCCGAGTTCCAGGAGCGGCTCCAGATCGCGCAGCTCCGCCAGGTCGTCAGCTCGACCGCCGCGGCGACCAACCTCGCCGAGAACTACGCCGGGTGGCCGCTACCCTAGGCCCGATCCTTGTTTCAGCCGCGCGTAGCGCAGTTGCTCGGCTGACCGCGGCTTGGTCTCCGGCAGCGCGAGCGCGCAGAGCACGGTCAGTACCGACGCTCCGATCAGGAACCACGGAACGCCGCTCTCCACATAGGTTGGCAGCTTGAGCACCGCGACCTGGGCGGCGCCTCCGGCGACCGCCGCGCCCAGGTGGTAGGCGAGCGCAGTGCCCGTGTACCGCGACCGGCGGTCGAACAGCTCGGTCAGGTACGCGGCCACTGCGCCGTACCCCAATGCGGACGCGAGGCCGCTGACTGCCATCGAGAACGTGATCAGCTCGACGGCGGCGGTGTTCACCAGCCAGAAGAACGGGAACGCCCAGAGGCCGCTGGCCACCGCCCCGAGCATCACGACCGGGCGGCGGCCCATCCGGTCGGCGAGCGCTCCGCCGCCGAGCGCGCCCAGCACGCCGACGACCGCGGCGATGAACGCACCGCCGACCAGGTCCGCGCGGGCCAGCTTGAGTTCGGTGACGCCGTACTCCACGGTCCCGGTGATCGTCACGTAGAACGCGGCGTTGGCGGAGAACAGCAGCCCGGCCGCCATCAGCAGACGACCGGGTCGGCGCAGCGTGGACCGGATCGGGTGTGGCCGCCCGATCTGCTCCACCTGCTGATCGGGGTCGCGAGGACGCACCGCGATCGCGACGACGGCGACCAGCAGCACACCGCCGGCGAGGAAGGGGATCCGCCAGCCGAAACTCGCGAACATCTCGTCGTCGAACGCCGAGTTCGCCGCGTAGATCGCGATGTTCGCGAGGATCGCGCCGCAGGACACGCCGCCCTGGACGAAGCCACCGATCAGGCCGCGCCGCCGTGGGGGAGCGGCCTCGGTGAGGCTCAGCGCCATCCCGCTCCAGATCCCGCCGATCGCGAACCCGTGCAGGAGCTGCAGCGACACCAGCAGTGCGGGCGCCAGCGTGCCGATGTTCTCCTCGGTCGGCAGCGCGCCGATCAGGACGATGCTCGTTCCGGCCAGCGCGAGCGACGAGAGCAGCGCCGCCCGGCGTCCGACCGTGTCGCCGAGGCGGCCGAACACCAGCGCGCCGATCGGGCGGGCGAGGAACGCGACCCCGGCAGTGGCCAGCGCGAATACGTTGCCGGTCGCACCACCGAAGCGGGTGAAGAACAGCGGGCCGAGGATCGCGGGCGCCCCGGCCGCGAACAGGAACATCGTGTACCAGGTCGCGGTACTCAACATCAGCCCGGCGGCGGGAAGACCCCGACCGGTCGGGCGCCGGACTGCCGCGCCGACCTGCTGTTCGGCTCGCGGTCCGGCCGTCGGGCGGGCGTTCGCCCGCGCCGGTCTGTAGCCGAGGGGTACTCCGAGCGCATCGGATGGATACACGTGTCTCCTCCCGCCGCCCGGGCACGAAAGCCCGCACGACGGCGAGGAACGAGGATCGCTCTGCCCCCCGTGCCGTCGGAAGCAAAGCGCGCCCGGCACAACACTGTGCAGTGAGTCGAGCTTGCTCCCTTGCCTCGCCGATGAGACGGCATTAGACAAACTCGTGACGAGGTACTACGTACCGTGGTGCCCGAATCGCCTCGGGGTGACAAAAACGCTCGGGTCAGGCCGCGGACACCCGGGGCTTCTCGTCGCCGGAACGGGCACCGCGTGGCGCCGGGTGCTCAACGAGAGCTAATACGCGAGCGGCCATGAAGCGGGCGGTTCGGACGGTGGTTCCGCCCCGCGTCACTTCGGTCACCTCGACGACTCCGCGACGGTGAGTGACGTCGACCCGACGGCCGGCTCTGGTCGCGACGACCTCGTAGGTGCGGGTGGAATCGCCGGCATCGATGACTATCTCGACTCGGTCGCCCTTCATGGGACACCTCGCAGCGGCTGCGCGTCCGAACTGGTGTACTACCCATTGTCGCACGTGGAGGGGCCTAGCGGAGCCATCGCGCGAACGCAGTTACCGCGAGCGCACCCAGCGCCACGCCCAGCGCCGCACCGGCGAACGCGTCGGTGGCCCAGTGGTAACCCAGGTAGATCATGCAGACCCCACAGATGGTCAGGCTCACCGCGCCGACGATCAGCAGGCGGTTCATCCAGCGGCGGTCGCCGGTCAGCGCGACCACGAGGACGGCCAGCGTCGCGCTGAACACGACGACGTTCGCCGCGTGCCCGGACGGATAGCTCATCCGCAGGTGCAGATCGGCCGCGACCGCGTGCAGGTGCGGATCGCCGGTCCCCGGCGGCGGACGCCCGGCCCAGAGCTTCGCGGAGCCGACGACCAGCGTGTGGACGAGCCAGACGCCGACCAGGCCCACCACCGGGCGCGCCGATCGCCGTCGGATCGCGAGCGCCACCGCGGCCACCGCGGACGCGGCCGGGAACACCCAGTTCTGGCCCAGCGAGAACCCGGCGCGGGCCGGCCAGTACAGCGCCGAAGCGCGGTGCTCGGCGCTGCCCTCGGCCATCGACCGGTCGATCCCCAGCAGGAATCCGGTGGCCACACCGACCGTGATCGCCGCGAACACGGTCGCGGCCAGCGCCGCCGTCCACCACGGCCGCGCGGTCCGCTGTTTCGCTGCGGCCCAGGTCGGAGACATGCCAAAAGGCTACGTTCAGCGGAATTCTTGCCGAGATTGGGCGACAGCCGGACGGTGCTCGTCTTCCTTCTGGGGGCACACGAAAGGACTCCGAGGATGGTGCTGGCGCTCCTGCTCGACTTCGCCAATATCGCGGGCGGCCTGCTGCTGGCCGCCGTCCTGCTGCAGCGGCTGCCGAAGGTCGGATCCGACCTCGGGCTCGCCGCGCGGGCGGCCGCGCCGTACGGCTGGCTCGTCGGTCTCGTCGCGCTGGTCACCGCGGGGTACTACCTGCTCGTCCACCTGACCGACGGACCGCGGGTGTTCCACTTCGAGATCGTCGGTCTCGGGGTCGGCGTCGCGCTGCTGTGGGACCGGCTGCGCGGGCGGTCCGGTCCAGGCCGGAGCCCGGCGCGGACGAACGGCCCGCCCGGAGCGACACGCACCGAACCGGCCGTCAGGGCGCCCACCGGCGCCGCGCTGCTGCTCGCGGTCTTCGGGATCATCGCGGTCATCGTTGGTTTCCAGGGGCTCTTGACCCCCGACTACTGACCCGTCACCCCAGGAACGCCGAGAGGTCGAGGTACTGCCGGTCGTGGGTGACCAGCCCGGCGTCGTCGAAGACCAGCACCTTCGCGTACTCGTGCCGCAGCGTCCGGCCGGTCGGCGGGAGCGCCGGCTGACCGGGCAGCTCGAACGGGCCGGTGTGCGTCGCGGTGCCGGCCACCTCGGCCACCACCGTGTCGTCGGTGACGTGCAGGTGGTGCACGGTCTCGCGGTAGTCCGGGTAGGCGGCGAACACCGCCCGGCTCCAGGCCAGCGTCTGCGGCACGTCGAGTTCCCAGCCGGGTAGCGGGCGGAACGTGTAGCCGGGCGCGCAGGTGGCGCGCCACGCGTCCCAGTCCTGGCCGGTCCAGGCCGCGTTGACGGTGGCGAAGCGAGAAGCGAGGTCCACGGCGTCCTCCAAAGTATTTGCACGGTCGTGCGTATAGTTTGCCGCACGGACGCTTACCCTGGCACCGTGATCGCAGAACGGAGGCGGCCGAAGGCCGACGACGGCCGGATCGCCCGTGGCGCCGCCACCCGGCGCGAGATCCTCGACCACGCGGCCCGGGTCGCGTCGGTCGACGGGCTCACCGGGCTGTCGCTCGGACGGCTGGCCACCGACCTCGGGCTGAGCAAGAGCGCTGTGTTCGCGCACTTCTCGTCGACCGAGCGCCTGCACCTGGCCGTCGTAGCGGCCGCGGTCGACGTGTTCCGCGCGCGGGTCGTGGAACCGGCCCTCGCGGTCGAGCCGGGGCGCGCCCGGGTGGAGGCGCTGACCGGCGGCTGGCTCACCTACTCCGAGCAGCGCGCGTTTCCCGGCGGCTGCTTCTTCCTGCACGTCGGTGCGGAGTTCGACGCCCGGCCCGGCCCGGTGCGCGACGCGCTCTCCGGGGCCCGGCGCGACTGGCTACGGCTGCTGACCGGGACGATTCGCGACGCCGTCCGGCTCGGTGAGTTCGCGGCGGACACCGATGCGGCCCAACTCGCGTTCGAGGTGGACGCGGTGGCGGCGGCCGCCAACTCCGCCGCGCTGCTGCTCGACGACCCGCAGGCCTACGAGCGGGCCCGGCGCGCGATCCGCGCCCGGCTCGTCGGCGCGCCCGCTTGACCGGTGCTTTCGCGCAGTATGTCGTAGAAACTTGTGCCAATACGTCAGCTTTCTGCGAGCGTCGTTACCGCGCTCATGCTCGCGACGACCTGCGCCGCCTGCGGATCCGACGACGACAGCGCCGACACCTCGTCGGCGACGAGCGCCGCCGCCACGTCCGCGTCGGCCACGGCGTCCGCCGCTGCGGCCGCCGCGGTGCTGACCGCGACCAACGCGTTCCTGGCCACGCTGAGCACGGCCCAGAAGACGTCGGTCCAGGGCGAACGGACCGCGGCGAACCTCGCGCAGTGGTCGAACCTGCCCGACCAGCTGTTCAAGCGGGCCGGGTTGCGGATGGACGCGCTCAGCGCCGCGCAGCAGGCCGCGGCGCTGAAGGTTCTGCGGGCGGCCCTCAGCGACGAGGGGTACACCCAGGTCACCGGCATCACGACCGCGGACGGCGTCCTCAAGGACAGCGGCGGGATGGACCTCGACTTCGGAGCGGACCACTACTGGATCCGAATCCTGGGGACGCCGAGCGCGAGCGGTAAGTGGACCGTGCAGTACGGCGGCCACCACCTGGCCGTGAACGTGACGATGGCCGGCTCGGAGATGACGCTGGCGCCGACGCTCTGGGGCGCCCAGCCCGCGTCGTACACCAAGTCCGGCGCCACCACCGAGCCGCTGAGCGGGGAGACGACGAAGGCGTTCGCGGTCGTCGGCGCGTTGGACGCGACCCAGCTGAAGTCCGCGGTGCTGACCACGTCGATCACCGAGATCGTGCTGGGCGCCGGGCAGGACGGGAAGACGCTCGCCACCACCGGCGTCAAGGCGTCCACGTTCACCGACGCCCAGAAGACACTGCTGCTGGCGCTGATCGACGAGTGGCTCACGCCGCTCAACGACGAACAGGCCGCAGCCAAGGTGGCCGAGGCGAAGGCGAACATCGACCAGACGACGTTCTCCTGGTACGGCAAGACGACGATCGGCAACCCGATCTACTACCGGGTCCAGGGGCCGACGTTCACGATCGAGTTCGCCCACCAGCAGGGTCAGGGAGCCAACGCGGGCGGGGTCACCCACATCCACTCGATCTACCGCGAGCCGGACAACGACTACGGCGCCGAGCTGTCGTGACGGCGGCGGCCCGCTGGGCGGCCGCAGTGGTGCTCGGCGCGCTGGCGTCGGGGCTCGCCGGGGCCTCCGCGGTCGCGCACCCGCTGGACGAGACGCTGCAGCAGGTCTACGTCACGCCGAGCCGTACCGGCCTGGACGTGGAGCTCGTCGTCACGCCGGGCGTCCTCGTCGCACCGGCGTTCGTGCGCTCGCTCGACACCGACGGCGACCGGGCGCTCAGCGTCGCGGAAACGTCGGCGCACGTGCGGACCGCGGCCTCGACCCTGCGCCTACGGGTCGACGGCGCGGTCGTTCCGCTCACGGTCACCGGGCACGCACACTCGGAGTACGCGCTGCTCGCCGCGGGCGGTGGAACGGTGACGCTGGAGGCGACCGCGCCGCTGCCGGCCGGCGCCCGGAACGTCGTCCTGACCGACGGATACCGCCCTGGTCGCACCGCTGTGCAGATGGACGTGCTGGTAGCGAAGGACGATCCGGTCGGTGCGGAAGCGATCATCCACGCGGACGGCGGCCGGACACTCGCGCTGACGCTGGTCGACAAGGCCGCCGCGCCTGTAGTTCCGGCCGAGCCGGTTGCGACGGACGGATCGATGCTCGACGCGCTGCGGAAACCGCTCACGTCACCGTGGGCGATGGTGGCGCTGGTCGGCGTCTGCGCGCTGCTCGGCGCCTTCCATGCGCTGACGCCGGGGCACGGCAAGGCACTGCTCGCGTCGTACCTCGTCGGTTCCGAGAGCACACCGAAGCAGGCGATCCAGCTCGGAGCGGTCATCACCGTCACGCACACGGCGGCGGTGATCCTGCTCGGCGCGGCCGTCCTGGCCGCGGGCCGGTACGTCGTCCCGGGGCTGGTCGTCCCCGTCCTGGAAGCCGTGGTCGGCGTCGTGGTCGTCGTACTCGGCGTGCGGCTGCTGGCCCGGCGCCGACGAACCGGGCCTGAGCCCGCGCACCCTCACCATCATCACCATGCGCACTCCCACGGAGGCGGCGTCGGCACGCTGGTGGCTCCGGAAGTCCGCACGCTGCCGACGACGTTCCGGGGCCTGGCCACGATGGGTGTCGCGGGCGGCGTCGTCCCGTGCCCGGAGGCGTTGAGCGTCCTGCTGCTGGCGATCGGCCTGAACCGCACCGCGCTCGGGTTGACGATGATCGTCGCGTTCAGCGTCGGGCTCGCCGCGGTCCTGGTGGGGCTCGGGCTCGCGCTGGTGACGGCACGCTCCGCGGTCACCCGGTTCCGCCCGCGCGGCCTGTCCTGGCTCCCCGTGGTCAGCGCGGTCGTCGTGACGGCCCTCGGCGCGGCGATGGTGATCCGGGGCGTGGCGGCACTAGCCGGGTAGCACGCAGGTCGGCGATCCGATCTCGATGACCTCGCCGGTCGGCACCGGGATGCCGTCCTCGAGGCGGAAGCGGACGAGCGTGTGCGACCGCTCGTTCGTCACCACCAACCCACCGTCCACGAGCGCGAAGTCCCGCGGCCAGTGCCCTCCGGTCGGCACCTCCGCAATGGGCTCCGGCACCCCGACCGCGTCGAGCCGGAACGTCGTGATCGTGTCCGGGCCGCGGTTGGCCAGGTAGAGGTACTGGCCGTCCGGGGACAGCGCGATCGCGCTCGGCTGGTTCGCCCCCTCAACCGCTGTGGCCGGCGTCTCGGCGATGACGACGCCGTCCACCAGCGTCAACACCGTAGAGCTGAGCTCGCCCGCGAGGTACCAGTCGCCGGACGGATGGATCGCCACGTGCCGGGGACCGGTTCCGGCGGGCAGCACGGTCTCGCCGGTCTGATCCAGCGTGCCGTCGGTGAGCCAGTAGTGGACGAGACGGTCGATCCCGAGGTCGACCACGGTCACCGTCCCGTCGTCGCTCACCACGACCTGGTGGGCGTGCGGACCCTCCTGGCGGTCGGTCCGCGGGCCCGAGCCGGAATGCTGGACCAGGTCGGTCCGCGCTCCGATCACCCCGCCGTCGACCGGGTGCACGGACACGCTCCCGGAGCCGTAGTTCGCGGCGAGCAGATGGCCGTCGGTCAGCGTCAGGTGACACGGCCACTGCCCGCCGGTCGACTGGGTCGAGAGCAGCGCCAGCGTGTCGGCCGCGTACGAGCTGACCGTGCCGTCGCCCTCGTTGACCGCGTAGAGCACGGACCCGTCCGTGATCACGAATGACGGCGAGGCGGTCGCCACGGAGGGCCCGCCGGGAAGGGCGGTCAACCCCGCACCCTGGCCGCCCATGTCCGAGGTGTACGAGCCGATGACGAGCCGGGTCACTCCGCCTCCAACACGGTCATTTCTGCGTCACGCGCCTGAGTCCACCGGACCGGCAACCCGACGGCGGTCAGGTGCGCGCCGGAATAGACGCCGTCGGCGGAACGGTAGCGGGCGCCGGGTTCCAGCCCGCGCAGCGGTAGCCGGACGTCGCCGTGCCGGATCCGCAGCCGGTCCATCGGCGCGGTGTTGTCCGACGGCCACAGCACGTCGGTGCGAGCCGCGGTGGCCAGGTCGACCCTGGTTCCGCCGGCGGCGCAGCTCTCGATCGGCGTCCACCTCACCGGACGAAATCCGCGTTCAGCCGCTGCTGCAGGGCGACGTCCGCCCACATCGGATGGTGCGGCGCGGCGTTCGAGCAAACCACGGTGCCCCACGCGCCGACCTCCCGGCTGCGGCGGACCGCGTACGCGCAGATCTCCGCACCGACCGGGCCCTCTTCGAACGTGCCGTGGAGCGGTGTGTAGCCCACCCAGCCCTCGCCGAAGACCAGCGGGACGTTCCGCGCAGCGGCGAAGTCGGCTGCGGCGAGCAACCAGGTGTCGAGGACCTGCCGCATCGCCACCCGATAGGTCGCGTAGCGCTCGTAGAGCCAGCGGTCCCACTTGTCCGGGTCGCACCAGTCGTGGGTGTAGACCTCGCGCCGCCCCACTACGGTCGCGTCGAGGATCCAGCGCCGGTCGGCCGGAGGCAGCCACTCCTCGAGCGGCGGCGCACCGTCGCGGAGCAACTCGGCGTACGCGCGTTCCTGCGGGTACGGACGCGACGTGTCGCGCAGCGCGAACGTCTCCACCAGCTCGTCCAGCACGCCGTAGACGTACGGGTGGAACACCGCGACGTCGGCGTTGCGCGGGACCGCGCGCAGCTCACCGACCGGCACCCGGGCGTAGTTGACCGTGCACGACACGGACGGGTGCCGATCCTTGAACCGGTCGATCCCGGCCTCCAGCGGGTCCTGCAGCCCGAGCACCTGGCCGAACCGGCCGGGCTGGGTCAGGCCGCTGTACTGGACCTCGTTGTGCAGCTCGACGAACGCGACGGTGTCGGCCAGGCCCTCGGCCTTCAGCAGGTCGATCAGGTCGGCGTGGGCGTCCGCGAGCACGAGTGGCCGGTCCGCGACCGGCACCGCCCGCAGCGCCCGGTGCCACGAGTCGTCGGCGAGGAACGCCGGGCTCTGCTGGTACTCCCAGCTCGACACGATCACCCGGCAGTCGTGCCGGGCGGCGGCCCGGAAGAACGAGAGCAGGTGGGCCCGGCCGTCCAGCGTGGCCGGCGCCTGCACGTCGTACCAGCGGGTGCGCTGGCCGTACTCGCCGCCGAGCCCGCCGAACGTCAGCGCGGACGTGTCCAGCCCGGACCGGAACAGCAGGAACGGCATCGCGCAGATCCGCACGGTGTTGTAACCGCGCTCCACGGCCTGCGCGAAGGCGTCGTCCAGATCGTGGAACGGCTCCCCGGGAGCCGTCCGGGTGTACCAGGTGAAATCCCACAGGGTGACGGCCAACTTGCTCACTTGTTAGCTCCCACGAGAAGACCGGACACGAAGTGCCGTTGGAACGCGAAGAACACGATCGCGGTGGGCACCGCGGCGAGGACCGAGGCCGCAGCGACGACGTTCCACTGGCTCACGTAGCCACCCTGCAGGTTCAGCAGCGCGGCGGTGACCGGCAGCTTCGCCTCGGTACGGAGCACGGTGATCGCCCAGATCAGGTCGTTGAAGATCCAGGTGGTGGCCAGCGCGGCGAGAGCCGCCAGCGACGGGCGGCAGAGCGGCATCACGATCCGCGCGTAGATCTGCACCGGACCGGCCCCGTCGATGCGCGCCGCCTCGGTGAGTTCACCCGGCAGCGACCGCATGAACCCGTACAACACGAACGTGTAGAACCCCAGGCCGAACCCGACGTGGATCGCGATGAGGCCGATCAGCGTGTCGTAGAGCCCGAGCGACTCGGTGATCCGCGACACCGGGATCAGCAGGATCTGCGGCGGCAGCAGGTTGCCGGCCAGCATGAGCAGCAGGATCGGCCGCCGTCCGGGGATCGCGAAGCGGCTCAGCGCGTACGCCGCCATCGACGCGAGCCACAGCGTGATCACGACGGCCGGGGCGGTGATCAGGATGCTGGTCCAGAGCGCCCTGGCCATGCCGCCGGTGCCCAGCGCGGTCGTGAACCCGTCGAACGTGAAGCTGTGGGGCAGCGCCGACGTGCCGTGCGCGACCACGTCGTCGAACGAACGCACCGCGAGCAGCAGCACGAACACCATCGGCGCGATCCACACCATCGTCACCGGGATCATCACCGCGTGAAACACCCAGCCGCGGCGTCGCCGGGGGCTCCGGACGGTTTCCGGGACGGCCGGCGAAACCGGCGCGGCCACGAGCGTGGCGGTCATGCGGTGGCCTCCTCTTTGGTGGCCCGAACCAGGTAGGTGACGATGAAGACCAGCGCGAGCGCGAAGATCACCACGGCCGCCGCGGACGCGTAGCCCAGGTTCAGGAACTTGAAGCCCTGCTGGAACATGTACGTGCTGAGCAGCTCGGACGAGTGGTACGGCCCACCGGCGGTCATCGCCCAGACGATGTCGAACGTCCGCAGCGAGTCGATGACCGTCACTGCGAAGACCACCGTGTTGACGCCCCGCAACTGCGGCCAGGTGACGTACCGGAACCGCTGCCACGCGGTCGCGCCGTCGACTGCCGAGGCGTCGTCCAAAGTAGGGTCTGTGCCTTTCAACCCGGCCAGGTAGAGCACCATCACGTACCCCACCTGACGCCAGACCGCCGCGACCAGCACCGCGTACAGCGCGGTGTCCGGGTCGGCCAGCCACTGCTTCTCCCACGACGAGAGCCCGATCGCGCCGAGCAGCGTGTTGATCGAGCCGTCCGGCTGGTACTGCACGCGCCAGAACAGGCCGGTCACCGCGAGCGAGAACACCATCGGCAGGTAGATCGCGCTGCGGTAGAGCCCAACCCCGCGACGGGGCCGGTTGAGCGCGAGCGCCAGCAGCAACCCGCCCAGCACCGACAGTCCGCCGAAGCCGATCGCCCAGATCACGTTGTTCTTCAGCGCGCCGAGGAACACGTCGTCGCGGAAGAGCTGCTGGTAGTTGTCCAGCCCGACCGGCTGGGCGGCACCGAGCCCGTTCCAGGTCGTGAACGACAGGTAGAAGCTGTTGAGCGCCGGCCAGAACACCATGCCGATCTCGACCAGCGCCGGCACCGCGAGGAACACCCAGACGATCGGGGGCACGCGGCGCCGGTGCCGGCGCGCCGGCGTCTGCACGGTGGCGGCAGTCACGACCCCAGGACCTTCTTCGCGGACGCCTGCCATTCGCGCAGGATCGAGTTGACGTCGCCGGGGGAGTCGAGGAATTTGGTCAGCGCGGTGTCCGCGGTGGTCTGCAACTCGTCGCTGGAGTCGCGGTTGAAGAACTGGGTGATCTCCGCCGTGTCGTTGAGGTGCTTGATGCCCTTCTGCACCAGCGGCGAGAACTTGCTGGTGTCCACCTCGGTCGATGTGGGGAGGTTGGACGACTTGGCCCGCTCGATGAAGCTCTGCTGCGCCTCCGGCGAGGCCAGGTACGAGAGCAGGTCGAGCGTGCCCTGACGGTTGCGGGTCTTCGCGGCGGCGAAGTAACCGTCGGTCGGCGCTTCCTCGGCGACCGGCACGCTCGGGTTGATCGCGGGCACCCGGAAGAAGTCGATGTCGTCGACGCTGTCCTGCGGGACCGTGCTGGTGATGAACGCGCCGATGAGGTACATGCCGGCCTTCTTGGCGACCAGCGGCGTGATCGCGTCCTGATAGGAGTACGAGCGGCCCTTCGGGTCGATGTACTCGATCAGTTGCCGGTAGTGGTCCATGACCTGCTTGACCTCGGGCCCGTCGAACGCGTGCTCGCCGGCCAGCAGCTCCCGGTGGAATTTCGCGCCGTTGATCCGCAGGTTGAGGTAGTCGAACCAGCCGGACGCCATCCAGGCGGTCGAGCCGGTGCCCATCGTCAGCGGGTAGACGCCCTTGCTCTTGATCGTCTTGCAGACGCCGATGAACTGGTCCCACGTCGTCGGCGGCTGCACGCCCCACTCGGCGAACGCGGACTTCCGGTAGAAGACGCCCCACCAGTAGTAGTTGGTCGGGACGAAGATCTGCTTGCCGTCGGCGGTCGACAGCTCCTTGAGCGCGGGGGAGAACGTGGCGCAGGCGCCGTTGCCGGTCCACAGCTCGGAGACGTCGAGCAGGAAGCCCTTGCTCGCGTAGTCGCGGGCGACCGAGCCCGCGTACCAGGTCAGGACGTCCGGCGGGTTGCCGGAGTTGAGGTAGGTCGGTAACTGCGCCCGGAACGTCTCGATGGCGATCGTGTTCAGCGTGACCTTCGTCTTCGAGTAGCCCTCGACGACCTGGGTCAGCGCAGCCTTCGGGTCCGCGTCGGACTGGGACGACTGCAGCGTCAGCGTGGTGGAGCCGCCGCTGCTGCTGGAGTCGCTACCGGTGGCGCAGCCACCGAGGAAGGTCGCCGCGCCGAGTCCGCCGAGACCGGCCAGGAAACCTCGTCTGCTGAATGCGCTCTGGGCCGGGTGAACCGCCATGTGAACCCTCCGGGGGTACGAGAGTCAGCTGTGACATCGCGATTGCGGAACGGTTGCATGGCCGTCGTGAGGCTGTCAATATATCTTCCTAATTAATGGTTAGTTGCTGCGGAGGCGCCTGGATGAGCGAACGATTCGCAGGTCGGACCGCCGTCGTCACGGGGGCCGCCGGAGGCATCGGCGCTGCGTGTGCGGTGCGGTTGGCGGCGGAGGGCGCCTCGGTGGTGCTGACCGATGTCCGGCCGGCCGAGGAGGTGGCGGAGAAGATCCGCGCCGACGGCGGCCGCGCTCACGCGGTGCTCGCCGACGTGTCCGATGAGGAGGCCTGGAGTGCGGTGGCGCGGGTCGCGCGCGAACGGTTCGGGCCCGTCGGGGTACTCGTCAGCAACGCCTACACGGTGGACGTCGCCCCGGCGCACGAGACGAGCCGGGAATCCTGGGATCGACAGCTCGCGGTGTCGCTGACCGGCACGTTCCTCGGGATCCGCACGCTGCTGTCCGATCTGGGGTCCGCCGTACTGCTCTCGTCCGTCCACGCGCTGGTCGGTCTGCCGGGCCGTCCGGCCTACGCGGCCGCCAAGGGAGCGCTGGTCTCGCTGGGCCGTCAGCTCGCGGTCGAGTACGGTCCGTCGCTGCGGGTCAACGTCGTGCTCCCGGGACCGATCCTCACCGACGCGTGGGCGGAGATCTCCGAACCCGATCGCGAACGGAGCGCCGCTGCCACGATCGCCGGCCGCCTGGGTAACCCCACCGAGGTGGCCGCCGCGGTCGCGTTCCTGGCCTCGGACGACGCCGGCTACATCACCGGGACGACGCTCGTCGTCGACGGCGGTTGGACCGCGACACGGCAGTCGTCGTGACCGGCCGGAACTCACCACCGATGGGAAGACACGACAGGATGCACCAGTACGTGGCGCGTGGCGTGCACGGTCAGACGGTCGAGGTGCTGGCGCAGCGCATCCTGACCGGCCAAATTCCCGAAGGCGCGACCCTCGACATCACCGCGCTGCAGTCGGAGCTCGACGTGAGCCTGACCGCGCTGCGCGAGGCGATGCGGGTCCTGGCCGCGAAGGGACTGGTCGACGCGCGTCCCAAGCGCGGCACGTTCGTCCGCCCGCGCGGCGACTGGAGCCTGCTCGACCCGGACGTCCTGCGGTGGCAGTTCTCCCGCCAGGCGCGGCCGGGCCTGTTCGCCGACCTGAGCGAGCTGCGGAGCATCGTCGAACCGGGCGCGGCCAGCCTGGCCGCCGAGCGCGCCACCGACGAGGACATCGCCGCGCTCGACGCGGCGCTGGAGGCGATGGCGGCCGCCGGTGACGACGCGAGCGCGGCGGTCGACGCCGACCTCGCGTTCCACCGGGCACTGCTCGCCGCGACCCACAACGAACTCCTCCAGCGCATGGAGGTGCTGATCGAGACCGGGCTGGCCGAACGGGACCGGATGGTCCACGGTCACGGGCCCGGCGACCCGCTCCCCAGCCACCAGGCCGTCGTGGAGGCGATCCGTCAGCACGACCGCCTCGGCGCCGCCCAGGCCATGGGCCGACTCCTGGAGCAGGCGATCGAGGACGTGGCCAAGTTGGAAAGGGCTGCCGATGAAGATCGTTAGCGTCGAGACCTTCCTGGTGGCTCCGCGCTGGCTGTTCTGCCGGATCGGCACCGACGAAGGCATCGTCGGCTGGGGCGAGCCGGTCGTCGAGGGCCGGGCGGAGGTGGTCCGCTCCGCGGTGGAGGTGCTGGCCGAGTACCTGATCGGCGAGGACCCGTTACGCATCGAACAGCACTGGCAGGTCCTGACCAAGGGCGGCTTCTACCGCGGCGGCCCGGTGCTCTCCAGCGCCGTGGCCGGCGTCGATCAGGCGCTCTGGGACATCGCCGGGAAGTTCTACGGAGCCCCGGTCCACGCCCTGCTCGGCGGCGCGGTCCGCGACCGGGTCCGGGTCTACGCCTGGGTGGGCGGTGACGAGCCGGGCGAGGTGACCGACGCGGTGACCGCGCACGTCGAGGCCGGGATGACCGCGGTCAAGCTGAACGCGAGCGGTGTGCTCTCGCCGGTGCCGACGCTTGCCGAGGTCAACGCCGTGGTGAAGCGCGTCGGCGCGGCGCGGGCGGCGCTCGGCGACGACCGGGACGTGGCGGTCGACCTGCACGGACGGGCGACGTTCCCGGCCGCCCGCATGCTGCTGCCCGCGCTCGCGCCGCTGCAGCCGCTGCTGATCGAGGAACCGCTGCTTCCCGAGCACGGCGACCGGCTCCCGGAGCTGGTGGCGCACTGCTCGGTCCCGGTGGCGACCGGGGAACGTCTCTACCACCGCAGCGACTTCCTGCCCGCGCTGCGCGCCGGGATCAGCGTCGTCCAGCCCGATCTGTCGCACGCGGGCGGCATCTCCGAGGTGCGGCGCATCGCGTCGCTCGCGGAGACCCACGGCGCGCTGTTCGCTCCGCACTGCCCGCTCGGCCCGATCTCGCTGGCCGCGAGCCTGCAGACCGCGCTGGCCACGCCGAACTTCCTGATCCAGGAACAGAGCATGGGCATCCACTACAACGTGGGCGCGGAGCTGCTCGACTACGTGGCCGACCCGGAGCCGCTGCGGATCGTCGACGGGCACATCGCCCGCCTCGAACAGCCGGGGCTGGGCATCACCGTCGACGAGGACGCGGTCCGCCGCGCCGACCGGTCCGGGCACGCCTGGCGCAACCCGGTCTGGCGCCATCACGACGGGTCGTTCGCGGAGTGGTGACCGTGCGAACCGACCTGCCGCACGGCGACGTCTCGGCCGGGGCCAGGCTCGTCGCTCCGGACGGCACGGTGACGCGCGTCTACGACCGCGCACCCGACGTCGAAACCGTGGCGTGGCCCGCCGGTCTGGACCGGCTCGAGCCCGACGACGGGACCGCGATCGGCGCGATCCTCACCGACTGCCCGTCGGTGCGGGTCGTCGACGGATCCTCGCTGCGCTTCCGGCTGGACGCCGACGGGCAGCCGGTCTCGGTCGCGCTCTGGCGCAACCTCCGCGGCTGGCCCGCCGAGGCTCCGTACCGCTCGATCGGCGTGGAACCGATGCTCGGCGCGGCGTTCGACCTCGCCACCGCCGGGCGCGGCGAGGCCGCGGTGGTCGGATTCTCCGGATCCTGCGAGTGGCGCCTGACGGTGACGGCATGAGCGTCGACGTCGTCTGCGTGGGGGAGTCGATGGCGCTGGTGACGCCCGACCCACCGCGTCCGCTGGCCGACGGCGGGCCGATGCGGCTGGACGCCGCGGGCGCCGAGTCGACCGTGGCCTCGTATCTCGCGCAGCTCGGCGCCCGGGCCGCCTGGGCCAGCGCGGTCGGTGCCGACCCGCTCGGCGCGCTGCTGCGCACCCGGATCGCGTCCTACGGCGTCGACGTCTCGGGTGTGGTGA
The DNA here is from genome assembly GCF_900143005.1 of Cryptosporangium aurantiacum. Lineage (NCBI taxonomy): Bacteria > Bacillati > Actinomycetota > Actinomycetes > Cryptosporangiales > Cryptosporangiaceae > Cryptosporangium > Cryptosporangium aurantiacum. Next base: position 271,826 of record NZ_FRCS01000005.1, on the reverse strand, counting down.
TCGATCCGGACGCCCCGACCGGCGTCTACTTCAAGGACCCCGGCGCCGAGACCACCGTCTACTACTACCGCGCCGGATCCGCCGCCTCGCGGCTCGGACCCGCGGTGCTGGACCACCTGCCCGCCACCCGGATCCTGCACACGAGCGGGATCACCCCTGCCCTGTCGGGTTCGTGCGCGGCGCTGGTCGACGCCGCGCTCGGCCTCGACGTCGTGACGAGTTTCGACGTCAACTACCGCGCGCGACTCTGGCCGGTGGCCGAGGCCGCCCCGATCCTGGCCGGACTGGCCCGGCGCGCCGACGTCGTCTTCGTCGGGCTGGACGAGGCGCAGACGCTCTGGGGCGTGCAGACGGCAGCCGACGTGCGGGCGCTGCTGCCGGAGCCGACCCGGGTCGTCGTCAAGGACGGGGCCGTCGGCGCCTGGTCCGACGACGTGTTCGTCCCCGCGCCCACGGTCGACGTCGTCGAGCCGGTCGGCGCCGGTGACGCGTTCGCCGCGGGGTATCTGTTCGGACTGCTGGGAGACGCCGCGGAGGCGGACCGCCTGCGCCTCGGGCACCGGATCGCCGGTGCGGCGCTGCGGGTGACCGGCGACGTGGCACGGCTGGAGGATTCATGCTGACGTTCGACGAGATCTTCGGAGAGGCCCGGATCATGGCGATCCTCCGTGGCCTGCCGCCGGACGAGACCGTCGCCCTCGCCGAGCGGTTGTGGGATGCCGGCGTCACGGTGCTGGAGGTGCCGCTGGCCAGCCCTCATGGCCTCGACGCCCTGCGCGCGACCGCGGTGGCCGCCACCGCACGCAACCGCACCATCGGCGCGGGGACCGTACTCACACCCGACCAGGTCCGTGCCGCCGCGGACGCCGGAGCGCGGTACACGGTCGCGCCGGGCCTCGACCTCACCGTGCTCGCCGCCGCCCTGCACGCCGGGCTGCCGCATCTGCCCGGCGTGGCGACCGCCACCGAGGTCGCCACCGCGACCGCGGCCGGATGCCGCTGGCTGAAGGCGTTCCCGGCCGGTGCGCTCGGCCCCGGTTGGATCTCCGCCCTGCGCGGCCCGTTCCCCGACGTCCGCTTCGTGGCCACCGGCGGCCTGTCCGCGACCGACGTGCCCACCTTCCTCGCCGCTGGCGCGTCCGTGGTCGCCCTGGGCTCCGCCCTCGGGGACCCGGCCGCGCTCGCCAATTGGCTCTGACAACAGATGGTGGTATCGGCCGCCACGCACACCACCATCTGTTGTCGGCGGTGAACCGTGGCAGGCTACGAGCATGAACCGGCTCGGTGACGCGACCTCGCCCTACCTCGTCCAGCACGCGACCAACCCGGTCGACTGGTGGCCCTGGTCGGCCGAAGCGTTTGCCGAGGCCAAGCGCCGCGACGTCCCGGTGCTGATCTCGGTCGGGTACGCGGCCTGCCACTGGTGCCACGTCATGGCGCACGAATCGTTCGAGGACGAGGAGACCGCCGCGCTGGTCAACCAGTACACGGTGCCGATCAAGGTCGACCGCGAGGAGCGACCGGACGTCGACGCGGTCTACATGGAGGCCACCCAGGCCATGACCGGCCAGGGCGGCTGGCCGATGACCGTGTTCGCGACCCCGGACGGCGAACCGTTCTTCTGCGGCACGTACTTCCCGAAGCCGCACTTCCAGCGGCTCCTCGTCGCTGTCGCCGAGGCCTGGGCCACCCAGCGCGAGGAGGCGATCGCGCAGGGCCGCAACGTCGTCGAGGCGCTGTCCGGCGGCAGCCTCGGCCCCGGCCACCCGCTCGACGCGAAGAAGCTCGACACCGCGGCGACCACGTTCCAGCGCGATTTTGACGCCGTCCACAAGGGCTTCGGTGGCGCGCCCAAGTTCCCGCCGTCGATGGGGCTGGAGTTCCTGCTCCGCCACGCCGCCCGGACCGGCAGCGACGACTCGCTGCGGATGGTGCGCGAGACCTGCGACGCGATGGCCCGCGGCGGGATGTACGACCAGCTCGGCGGCGGGTTCGCGCGGTACGCGGTCGACGCGACCTGGACCGTGCCGCACTTCGAGAAGATGCTCTACGACAACGCGCTGCTGCTCCGCGTCTACCTGCATCTCTGGCGCGCGACCGGGGATCCGCTCGCCCGCCGCGTCGCCGACGAGACCGTCGAGTTCCTCCGGCGCGACCTGCGGACGGCCGAGGGTGGCTTCGCGTCCGCGCTCGACGCCGACACCGACGGCGTGGAGGGCCTGACCTACGCGTGGACGCCCGCGCAACTCGTCGAAACCCTCGGCGAGGAGGACGGCCGCTGGGCCACGGAGCTGCTCGGCGTCACGTCCGACGGCACGTTCGAGCACGGGACCAGCGTCCTGCAGCTGCGAGCTGACCCCGACGACCCCGCACGCTGGGCCGCGCTGCGCGAGCGACTGCTCGCGGCGCGGGCCACGCGGCCGCAGCCCGCGCGCGACGACAAGGTCGTCGCGGCCTGGAACGGGTTGGCGATCGCGGCGCTCGCCGAGTACGGCGAACTCACCCATGACAAGAGCGCGGTGGACGCCGCCGTGCAGGCCGCCGAGCTGCTGCTGCGCCTCCATCTGGTCGACGGCAGGCTGCGCCGCACCTCGCGCGACGGGCGGGTCGGGGAGCACGCCGGTGTCCTGGAGGACCACGGCGACGTGGCCGAAGGGCTGCTCGCGCTGCACCAGGTCACCGGCGAAGCGCGCTGGCTGGCGGCGGCCGGTGAGCTGCTGGAGACCGCGCTCACCCGGTTCGCCGACGGGTCCGGCGGCTTCTACGACACGGCCGACGACGCCGAGGCGCTGATCCGCCGCCCGCAGGACCCGACCGACAACGCGACCCCGTCCGGCTCCTCGGCGGTGGCCGGTGCGCTGCTCACCTACGCGGCGCTGACCGGATCGATCCGTCACCGGGAAGCAGCCGAGGGGGTGCTGGCGAAGATGGCGCCGGTCGCCGAGAAGTTCGCCCGCTTCGCGGGCTGGGCCTGCGCGGTCGGAGAGGCCGCGGTCGCCGGCCCGCTGCAGGTCGCGATCGTCGGTTCCGGTCCCGATGCGGACGCCTTGCGGCGCACCGCCTGGCGCGCGACGTCGCCGGGCGCCGTGGTCGTCGCCGGTGAGCCGGACGCGGAGGGAGTGCCGCTGCTCGCCGACCGTCCGCTCGTCGGTGGCGAGCCGGCGGCCTACGTCTGCCACGGCTTCGTCTGTGACCGTCCCACCACGGATCCGGCGGTCCTCGCTGGCCAGGTCCGCTGACAAAGGCGGGCGCGGGAGCGTTCGTCACGGCTCGCTAGGATCGGCGAGACCCCCGAGACGGGAGACTGGGCTTTCATGGGCGTGACGGAGACCGACGGCGACGCGGCTACCCCGCAGACGACTGCTACCGAGGGGGCGTACAGCCCCGGCGGCATCGCGGGTTACTACGGCGCGGCGAGTCCGTCCGGTGCCGGGCGGGACGCCGCACTCGTCGCGCTGGGCAGGGCACTCGCCCACCGGGGCGCGGCCGAACACCGGGCCGAGCGCGGCCGTATCGGCCTCGTCGTCCGGGGCAGCGCCACCGCGCCCGCCAGCCACACCGACCGGGACGGCACCGTCGTGGTGTCGGCGGGCGTCGACCCGGCCGCGGTTGCCGACCGGTACGCCTCCGGGGGAGTCGAGCTGCTGGCGACGCTACCGACGCCGTGGACCGCCGCACTGCTCGACCCCGCGCGCGAGGCGCTCGTCCTGGTCGCAGCCGGGGCACCGCTCTACTACGCCCCCGCAGCGGCCGGCGTCGACGGGCTGGCGTTCGCGTCCGAGCCGGCGGCGCTCGTCGAGGCCGGTCTGGTCTCGTCCGCACCGGACACCGAGCGGGTCGTGGAGTTCATCCTGACCGGCGGCGGTGAGGACGGCGAGGCGACGTTCTTCGCGGGCATCCGTCGGCTGCCGGCCGGGCAGGCGCTGATCGTCGACTCCACCGGCGCGGTGACGCGGTCGATCGACGCGGTCGTCCCGCCGGTCGACGGCCTGGCCGCGGCCCGGCGTGCGCTCGCGACCGGGCAGCGTCCCGCAGTCCGGCTCGGGCTCGGACTTCCCGGTGCCGCGCTGGCCGCCACCGCGAAGAACACCCCGGACGTTCCCGCCTCGGCGGTGTTCTCGGCGAGCTTCGCGCCGATGGACACCACCGAGGACCTCTACTCCGGTGCCGTCAGCGCTGCTCTCGGCACGACCGTCCACTCCGTCCGGGTGAACGCCGACACGCTGGCCGCCGACCTCCCGGCGTTCCTGCGCGTCCAGGGCGAACCGGTCGCCGACCTCGGCGAGTACGTGCAGTACGCGGTCGCGAAGACGGCCCGCGAGGGTGGCGCCGACTCGCTGCTCGACCCGACCGGTGCCATCGCCGCGTACGGCCTGACGGTCGAGGCGACCGGCAAGAAGCCGCGCCGTGAGGTGGCGCCGACGACGCTGCTGGCGCCGACGCTGGCCCACGCCCGCACCACGACCGGGGCGGACGGCAGCCCGGTCGCGCCGCCCGCGGCCAAGGCTGCCGCCCGGCTGGCCGAGGCGCGGCGCACCGCCGACCGCTCGGCGGCACGGCTCGGGATCCGCATCGACACGCCGTTCGCCAACCCGGTCGCCGACGCGGGGCAGGGTGGGGCGTCGCTCCGGGCCGCGCTGCCCGCGGGTGCTCCCGGCGACGTCCGGACGTCGGCGCCGGTCCGCGACTGGTTGCTGCGGCTGAAGAACCGGATCTACGGCACGTTCCTCGCCGAGTCGTTCGTCAACCGGCCGTGGTTCCACCAGCAGAACGTGCTGGTGGCGTTCGAGGATTTCATCAAGGGACGCAACCACGACGCCGACCTGTTCTGGCGGATCTGGTGCGTGGAGATCTGGGCGCAGGAGTTCCTCGACCCGAAGCCGGAGGAGAAGGAGCCGACCCGGATCAAGGGTCCGCTCGAGCCGAACGCCAACAAGCAGCTCGAGATCACCGTGAGCGGCGAGCGCTGGATCCGGTTCCCGATCCGCACCGAGCTGTTCACGTCCGGCGATGACTACACCCGCCGCATCACCTCCTACGTCAGCGAGTTCGTCGACCACGTGCGCGCCGACGGCTCGTACCTGGCCTCGTTCAACGGCCCCTGGTACCTGCTGGTCAGCGAGAAGATCATCGCGATCTCGCAGGGCCGCTCGTACTTCATCTGGGACATCGAGCCGTCCTGGTGGGCGCGGACGCTAGCCAAGTTCGTCGTCAAGACGCCGTACGGCATCGGGCTCGGCAGCCCGTGGACGATGGAGCTGGCGATCCGCGAGGCCGGGCTGCCGCGGATCCTGTTCGCGGCCGGCATCAGCGCCGCCGGTAAGGCGGTCGGCAAGCGCGGGCTGTTCTACCAGGTGGCCGGGCACTCGGTACGGGCGATCGACGGGCCGACCGAGTACTCGGTCTACCCGGCGAACGTCTCGGCGAAGCTCGCGCCCGCCCACCCTGACCGGGTCGCGACCAAGCTGAAGACGACGATCGCCGCGACGCTCACCGACGCCGGGCTGCCGCAGCTGGCGCAGACGCTGGCCGGTGTGGTCGTGATCGACGCCAACGACATCGGCCGCAACGTGCTCGGGAGCGACGCCGACCGCCCCGAGGAGTTCTTCGAGAACCTGTTCGGAGACAACCCGCTCGGCCAGGGCAGCGAGCAGACGCCGCTCGCCGTCGCGGTTCGCGTCGGCTAGTCCCGAGGCCACCGCGCCGCTGGGCCGGGATGGATGCGGCGTTCTCCGCCTGCCTCGCTTCATCGTTGTGGCGGTTTCCGTGCCAGGACACGGAAACCGCCGCAACGACACTCCGCGCGACGCGGAAAGGGCCACGTCCATCCGGTGGGGAGCGGCGCCACCCCGGGGGCGGGCGGGCTGCGCGAGCCGGGTGCCGCTGCGGCGACGGTAGCGGCGACGGCGGGTATCCGCATCCGTATCCGTGTGCGGCTCACGCGGCGCCGAGCGCGCCGTGGAGGAAGACGTCGACCGTGGTCTCGAGGTCGGCGGCGGGACGGGGCTGGCGGCCGCGCGCGAACAGCAGGCTGAGGAAGATGCCCGCGGCCTGGTCCGGCGGGATCCGGAGCCGGTCGCGTTCGGGCTCGAACAGCTCGGCCAGTGCCTCCGCGGTGGCCTGCTGGCTGTCGTCGCGGGTGCGCGCGCCGGCGGCGGCGTCGGACAGGTCCTCTCTGGTGCGCCGGGCGTCACCGGCCCGCGCGAAGTACGCGGTCGGCGGGGTCTGTGCGGCCGGGTCGGTTCGGTCGGCGGGTTCGGTCTGTGCGGCGGGTTCGGTCTGTGCGGCGGGTGGGGTTTCCGCAGAGGGCTCGGCGGCGGGTGGGGTATCGGCGGGTGGGGGTTGGCGGCGCGCGAGCGGGCGGCCGGTGGCGTGCAGGACTCCGAGCACCGTGCCGATCCGCGTCAAATGGGCGGTCAGGGCGTCGGCGGCCTCGGTGAGCCGGGCCTCCAGCGGCTGGCCGAGCTCGATCGAAGCGAGCTCGGCGAGAACCTGATCGGGCCGGAGTGTCTCGACCACGCAGGCGTCGAGTAGCGCGTTCTTGTCCGGGAAGACTCGGAAGATCGTGCCTTCGGCGATCCCGGCTGCCCGGGCCACCTCGGCGGTGGTGACCGCCGCTCCGCGTTCGGCGACCAGCGGTAGAGCGGCCCGCACGATCGTTTCGCGGCGTTGTGCAGGACTGAGCGCCGACGCTCGTCGGCGAGGGGTTGGTCTTCTACTGGTCGCGCGGGTGTGTAATGCTGTAATCAGTGCAACGTTAGAAAGAGGTGGAAGCGATGCGCGGACAGGGAAGAGGGTTCGGGCGATCCGGCGGCTGGCAGCAGGCTGACCTTCCTCCGGCCGAGGACGCCCCGGCGTGGTTCGCCGGACGGTTGCCCGGCGGATGGTTCGTCGGAGCGCCGGAGGTCGAGGTCGACCGCGACGAGATTCTGGTCGTCGGCGCGGTACCGATCGAGCACGCCCCCGACGCGTCGGACGCCGACAAGGCAGCGCACGAGGCCGGCCTGATCGCCCGGTTCCGGGAGGAGACCCGCGACGCCCGGATCCGGGTCGCCCGCGAGGGTGAGCACCGGTACGGCCGGAAGGTGTCCTGGGGCGCGGTGGCCGGTGGTACGCGCGAGCTGTTCACCACGCACTCCGCCCCGGTCATGACGCGGTTGCGCCAGCCGGAGCGGCAGGTGCTCGACACGCTCGTCGACGCCGGGGTGGCCCGCTCCCGCTCGGATGCGCTGGCGTGGTGCGTGCGGCTCGTCGGGCGCAACGCGGACGAGTGGCTCGATCAGCTGCGCGCGGCGATGAGTGAGGTCGATCGGGTCCGCTCCGCCGGTCCCGATGGCTCCTCCCCGGATGTGTCCGGTCCCGAAGCCACCGCCTGAGGGATAACTCACGCCGCCTACGGAGGCGCGCGGCAGAGCGTCCGAATGCTGAGGTTGACGGCTCGGTAGCGCATGTGGCGCACCGAACGACGAAGGCCGACCCCTGGTAGGGGTCGGCCTTCTGTTCGATATAGACAGAAGCTAAGCGAACACCGCGAAGTAGATCGCGATGTGGTGGCAGATGGCCGCCACGAGCGTGCACGCGTGGAAGAACTCGTGGTGGCCGAACGTCGTCGGCCAGGGGTTCGGCCAGCCGGTCGCGTAGAAGACCGCGCCGACCGAGTAGATGACGCCGCCCACCGCGAGCAGGACCAGCGCCGTTATGCTCGCGTGCCCGATCTCGGGCAGGACGAGAACGGCGATCCAGCCGAGTGCGATGTAGAGCGGCGTGCCGAGCCACTTGGGCGCGGCCGGCCAGGCCATCTTCAACGCCACGCCGAGCGCGGCGCCGAGCCAGACCACGAGCAGGAGCCAGTCGGCTTTCGGTGGTTCGAGCAGAAACAAACAGAAGGGCGTGTAGGTCCCCGCGATGAACACGAAGATCATCGAATGGTCGAGGCGCTTCATCGTGGCGTACCCGCGCGGGCCCCAGATACGCCGGTGGTAGAGCGCGCTGGTCCCGAACAGGCCACACACGGTGAGGCTGTACACCAGGCACCCGTAGAAGTAGTTCCACCCGGGCCGGCTCGCCGCGATGCTGCACAGCACGATTCCGCACACCGCGGCCACGCCGACGGCGTACACGTGCAACCAGCCGCGCATCCGTGGGCGGCCCAGGGGGTCGGCCTTGGAAGTCAGCAGGACCGAGGATCCGTCAGCGGCCTCCGCCGCCACGTCCGCGATCGTCACGCCGCCGGCCGTCAGGTTGTCGGTCGTTGGAGTTTCGGTCGTCACGTCATCGCTACGCACGTTTTCGAGGTTACGCGACCGTAGGTTTGGTTGTCGTGAGCGCACGCTGAGCATGCGTCAAGACTGATGAAACCTAGTCGGCGGAACAGTGAACGGACTGCTCACAGGGCTCGTGAGCGAACGTTCGTACTGAATCGATGCCTATGCAAGTTCTCACAATCTGGACGGCCGATAGCCCGTTCTGTCGGGTCTACGCTGACTGGCACACCCCGCCCGAACCCGCCGTTGCGCGGGGTTCTGGCGTTTCCCCACGGACGGGAAAACCGGTCAGCGTCCGCCCACCCGAGGAGTGATCGATGTCAGCCCCCACCGCGATCCCCGGCTTGGCCGAGGCCCCGACGACCCACGCGGAGCTGCTTGCCTGGGTTCGGGAGACCGCAGAGCTCACCACGCCCGACCGTGTCGTCTGGGTCGATGGTTCCGACGAGGAGTGGGTCCGCCTCACCGACGAGCTGGTCGAGGGCGGCACGCTCGTCCGCCTGAACGCGGAGAAGAAGCCGAACTCGTTCTGGGCCCGGACCGACCCCTCGGACGTCGCTCGAGTCGAGGAGCGGACGTTCATCTGCTCGGTCGACCCGGCCGACGCCGGTCCGACCAACAACTGGATGGACCCGGCCGAGATGAAGGCCATCATGACCGGCCTCTACCGGGGCTGCATGCGCGGCCGGACGATGTACGTCATCCCGTTCTGCATGGGTCCGCTCACCGCGGCCGACCCGATGTTCGGCGTCGAGATCACCGACTCCGCGTACGTCGTCACCAGCATGCGGATCATGACCCGGATGGGGTCCGACGTCCTCGCGAAGATGGGTTCGGACGCGAAGTTCGTCCCGGCGCTGCACTCGATCGGTGCGCCGCTCGAGCCCGGCCAGCAGGACGTCGCCTGGCCGTGCAACCCGGAGAAGTACATCGTCCAGTTCCCCGAGGAGCGGAAGATCTGGAGCTACGGCTCCGGCTACGGCGGTAACTCGCTGCTCGGCAAGAAGTGCTTCTCGCTGCGGATCGCCAGCGTGATGGCGCGCGACGAGGGCTGGCTCGCCGAGCACATGCTCATCCTCAAGCTCACCGACCCGCAGGGCGAGGTCAACTACATCGCCGCGGCGTTCCCGTCGGCCTGCGGCAAGACCAACCTCGCGATGCTCGAGCCGACGATCCCAGGCTGGAAGGTCGAGGTGCTCGGCGACGACATCGCCTGGATGCGCTTCGGCGACGACGGCCGGCTCTACGCGCTCAACCCCGAGTTCGGCTTCTTCGGAGTGGCTCCCGGCACCGGGTGGCACACCAACGCCAACGCGATGCGGACGATCGATATCGGCAACTCGCTCTTCACGAACGTCGCGCTGACCGACGACGGCGACGTGTGGTGGGAGGGCATGACCGAAGAGCCGCCGGCGCACCTGACCGACTGGAAGGGTCGCGACTGGACCCCGGACTCGTCGGAGCCCTCGTCGCACCCGAACTCGCGGTTCTGCACCCCGGCCGGGCAGTGCCCGATCATCGCGCCGGAGTGGGAGGACCCGAACGGCGTCCCGATCTCGGCGATCCTGTTCGGTGGACGCCGGAAGACGACGATCCCGCTGGTCAGCGAGGCGCGCGACTGGAACCACGGCGTCTACCTCGGTGCGACGCTGTCGTCGGAGACCACCGCGGCGGCGGCCGGCGCGGTCGGCGTCGTGCGGCGTGACCCGATGGCGATGCTGCCGTTCATCGGCTACAACGCCGGTGACTACTTCCGGCACTGGATCGAGATCGGCAAGGGCGGCCCGACCGGCGACGCGTCCAAGCTGCCGAAGATCTTCTACGTCAACTGGTTCCGCCGGGACGCCGACGGTGGCTTCCTCTGGCCGGGCTTCGGCGAGAACAGCCGCGTGCTCAAGTGGGTCGTCGAGCGGATCCAGGGCACGGCCGACGCCGTCGACACGCCGATCGGCCACGTGCCCGCGCCGGGTGCGCTGGACGTCTCCGGGCTCGACCTCACCCCGGAGCAGGTCGCGGCCGCGCTGGCGGTGGACGCCGACGAGTGGCGCGCGGAGATCCCGCAGGTCACCGAGTGGTTCGAGAAGTTCGGCGACAAACTGCCCGGCGTTCTCTGGGCCGAGCTCGACGTCCTGAAGACCAAACTCGGCGTGCAGTAAGAGATCTGGTGGCCCGGTCGGTCTCTCGGCCGACCGGGTCCGTCCGCTCACCGATCAGTAGCGCATCGGTAACCGACTTGTCGTTCCGAGTGCGCAGTTCCGAGGCGTACCCTTCCGGGGTGGCTGTTCGGGATGTCATCTACTCCCTCTACGAGCGGCGGCTCGTCCGCAAGCTGACCGGCGCACCGCGTCCCCGGCACGTCGGGGTGATCCTCGACGGTAACCGGCGGTGGGCCCGGGAAGCCGGGTTCGACGACCCCAACGAGGGCCATCACGTCGGCGCGCGGAAGATCGAGAAGGTTCTCGGGTGGTGCACCGACCAGGGCGTCGAGGTCGTGACGCTGTGGCTGCTCTCCACCGACAACCTGACGCGTCCGGAGAGCGAGCTCGCGCCGCTGCTGCGGATCATCGAGGGCGTCGCGACCGATCTCGCCGCCGACGACCAACCGTGGCGGCTGCGGATGGTGGGCGCGCTCGACCTGCTGCCCGCCGAGACGTCCCGAATCCTCAAGGACGCCGCCGAGCGGACCCACGGGAAGACCGGCACCTCGGTGAACATCGCGGTCGGGTACGGCGGGCGCCGGGAGATCGCCGACGCGGTGCGGTCGCTGCTGCACGAGCACGCCGGCCTCGGGACGCCGATCGAGGAACTGGCCGAGGTGCTCGACGTCGATCACATCGCCGAACACCTCTACACCAAGGGGCAGCCGGATCCCGACCTGGTCATCCGGACGTCGGGCGAACAGCGGCTGTCCGGGTTCCTGCTGTGGCAGAGCGCGCACTCGGAGTTCTACTTCTGCGACGCGCACTGGCCGGACTTCCGGCGAACCGACTTCCTCCGTGCGCTCCGCGACTACGCGAAGCGCAACCGGCGCTTCGGAGTCTGAGGGGTCCGTTCACGGTCCGTTCACCGCGCCTCGCCCGGCTGGGCAGGCGCACAAAGCTGCGCGCTCGAACCGGTGAAATCGCACCGGTGTGGATACCGTGAGTTCGCTCTCGTCGTGAACTGTGTCGCCTATTGGTGAGGTGTGCGATGAAGCAGGCCATCCAGAGCCATCGGCCGGACCTGTCGAGTCCGTGGCCGACGCTGCCGAGCGACATGGCGCCGCTGATGCGCCGGGAGATCCCCGATCTGGCCGCCCAGATGGTCCGGGAGATCTCCCGCCAGGTCCCGGAGTACGACCGGCCGGGCGACGCCGACTACCGGCACACGATCCAGCGCGGCGTCGAGCAGGCGCTGCAGGAGTTCGTCGGCCGGGTGAGCCGGCGCGACGGTGACCTGGAGACCGCGGCCGAGGTCCACCGCGCGATCGGCCGGGCCGAACGGCGGGCCGGGCGCAGCCTCGACGCGCTGCACTCCGCGTACCGCGTGGGCGCTCGACTGTCCTGGCGACGCTGGGCGGAGCTGAGCAGCATCGCCGGTGTGCCGCCCGCACAGATCTACCGCATCGCGGACGCCGTCTTCGCTCACATCGACGAGCTGGCCGAGCACGCCACCGAGGGCTACGCCGCCGCCTCGGCGCCCGACGACCGGCGTCGCGGCCGGCTGCTCAAGCTGCTGCTGACGCCCGGCGTCGCGGAGGGCACCCTGGCCGAGGCCGCGCGAGCCGCCCGCTGGCCGGTCCCGGACGAGGTGGTCGCGGTCATCGTGCGCGGCGCCGCGCGGATCGGCACCGACCTGCCCCGCGAGGTGCTCGCGGGCAGCGGCGGCGGACGACCGTTCCTGCTGCTTCCGGCCGACGGCGCGTGGGTGGACCAGGCCCATCGGTGGTTCGCCGCCGGGTGTTTGCTGGTCGCCGGTCCGGTGGTGCCGCTCGGATCGGCCCGTAACTCGCTCCAGCTCGCCCGCCGTTGTCTCGACCTGGTCGAGCGTGGCATCGTCGAGCGTCCCGAGCACGGCGTCCTGCGCGCGGAGCCGCACCTGGCCACCGTCGTGCTGCTCGAGAACGAGGCGTTCGTGCAGATGCTGATCGACCGGCACCTCGGCCCGCTGCGTGAGCTGACGCCACGCCAGCAGCAGCGCATGGTCGAGACGCTGCTCGCGTCGCTCAGTTGCCGGAACGGCGCACCGGCCGTCGCGCAGCTGTTGAACCTGCACCCGCAGACCGTCCGGTACCGCCTCCGCCGCGCAGAAAGCCTGTTCGGCGACCGGTTGCGCGACCCGCTCGTGCGGCTCGAGTTCGAGATGGCGTTGCGGGGTCACCAGTTGCTCAGCAAGCAGGCCGTGCCCGTCTAAGTGCCTGTCCTGTTACGGGATGTTCACATGCTGGTACTGCAAGTCTGGGCGTTAAGGACCCGCAAACCGTTCTGACGGCGTAGCGTTCGTCCCGGTGGGGTTCTTGATCCCCACCCGGGAGGCCCAGGCGTTGAAACCTTCGATCGGTTGTCTTCGTCGCGGGGCCGGCACCCGGCCCCGTGGGGCGGGTACCGGACCCGGCGAGCCAGTGGGCGCACGGGTGCGCGCCCGCGGGACCAGGAGCACCTCATGTCCGATCGTCGTACCCCAAGGACCTCGCTGAGCGACACCGCTCTCCCTGAGGTCGTCGCGCCCGCGGAGGAAGTTCCGTCCGCTTCGGACTCTCCGACACTGAAGCGCACCCGGGAGCGGGCGCCGCGTGCGGAGGGCCACCCATCGAGCGGCGGCAAGGTCTACGTGCTGGACACCTCCGTCCTGCTCTCCGACCCCGGTGCGCTGGGGCGGTTCGCTGAGCACGAGGTAGTCCTTCCGCTCGTCGTCATCACCGAACTGGAGGGCAAGCGTCACCACCCGGAGCTGGGCTGGTTCGCCCGGCAGACGCTCCGCATGCTCGACGACCTGCGGGTGAAGCACGGCCGGCTGGACGTCGCGGTGCCGGTGAACGAGGCGGGCGGCCTCGTGCGCATCGAGCTGAACCACGCGTCGACCGACAACCTGCCTCCCGGCTTCCGCGCCGAGACCAACGACGCCCGGATCCTGGCCGTCGCGTTGAACCTGGCCGCCGAAGGCGCGGACGTCGTCCTGGTGACCAAGGACGTCCCGCTGCGGGTCAAGGCCGGGGCAGTCGGTCTGACCGCCGACGAGTACCGCGCCGAGATGGTGTCGGTGGCCGAGCGGCCCTGGACCGGCATGGTCGACCTCGACATCAGCGACGAGGAGATGGCCCGGCTGTACGGCGAGGAGACGATCGACCTGGCCGAGGCGCAGGGCCTGCCGTGCCACACCGGCCTGGTTCTGCACTCCGGTCGTGGCTCGGCGCTGGCTCGCGTGCGCCCGGACAAGACCGTGCGTCTCGTCCGCGGTGACCGGGACGCGTTCGGTCTGCACGGCCGGTCGGCCGAGCAGCGGGTCGCGCTCGACCTGCTGCTGGACGACGAGGTCGGCATCGTGTCGCTGGGCGGCCGAGCCGGGACCGGTAAGTCGGCGTTGGCGCTGTGCGCGGGCCTGGAGCAGGTCATGGAGCGTCGCGCCCACAAGAAGGTCGTGGTGTTCCGTCCGCTGTACGCGGTGGGTGGCCAGGAGCTGGGCTACCTGCCGGGCAGCGAGGCCGAGAAGATGAGCCCGTGGGGTCAGGCGGTCTTCGACACGCTCGGCGCGCTGGTCAGCGACGCGGTGGTGGAGGAGGTGCTGGGGCGCGGGCTGCTCGAGGTGCTGCCGCTGACCCACATCCGCGGCCGCTCGCTGCACGACGCGTTCGTGATCGTCGACGAGGCGCAGTCGCTGGAGCGCGGCGTCCTGCTGACCGTGCTCTCGCGGGTCGGCGCGAACTCTCGGGTCGTGCTCACCCACGACGTCGCCCAGCGCGACAACCTCCGGGTCGGACGCCACGACGGGGTCGCCGCCGTGGTGGAGACGCTGAAGGGGCATCCGCTGTTCGCGCACGTGACGCTGACGCGCTCCGAGCGCAGCCCGATCGCGGCACTGGTGACCGAGATGCTGGAGGATCTCCCGCACTGAGTTGACAACAAATCGGGGTCTCGGCGTCGGCCGAGGCCCCGATTTGTTGTTCGGCGGCCCCGTGGTGACTGTCACGGCCGTAAGTGACCGACTCGTCGGTAAGGTGACGGTCAGCCCTGACTGGTACCGAGGAGGAAGCGTGAGCGCAGAGCAGCGGGTAGCGATCGTGACAGGCGCAGCACGGGGGATCGGTGCCGCCACCGCGATTCGCCTTGGCCGCGACGGCTTCGCCGTCGGCGTCGTGGACCTCGACGCGGACGCATGCAAGGACACGGTCGACGCCATCACCACCGCCGGCGGTAAGGCCCTCGCGGTCGGTGCCGACGTCAGCGACGCCGACCAGGTCGCCGCGGGCGTGCAGCAGGTCGTCGACGGGCTGGGCGCGCCGACCGTCCTGGTGAACAACGCCGGCATCCTCCGGGACAACCTGCTGTTCAAGATGTCGGACAGCGACTGGGACGCGGTGATGGGCGTCCACCTGCGCGGGGCGTTCCTGATGACCCGCGCCGTGCAGAAGTTCCAGGTGGAACAGAAATGGGGCCGGATCGTCAACCTGTCGAGCACGTCGGCGCTCGGCAACCGCGGCCAGGCCAACTACTCCACCGCGAAGGCCGGTCTGCAGGGCTTCACCAAGACGCTCGCGATCGAGCTCGGTAAGTACGGCGTCACCGCGAACGCGATCGCGCCGGGCTTCATCCAGACCGACATGACCGCGGCCACGGCCGCCCGGGTCGGCGTCCCGTTCGAGGACTTCATCAAGGCGGCGACGTCGATGATCCCGGTCGGGCGTCCCGGCGTGCCCGACGACATCGCCGGCGTGGTGTCGTTCCTGGTCAGCGACGACGCGTCGTTCGTGTCCGGTCAGGTCATCTACGTCGCGGGTGGCCCGAAGGACTGAACGCTTTCCGCCGCGCGGCTCCCTACAGTGTGGGGAGCCGCGCGGCTTTTTTGTGGCCGCCTGGTGAGGCAGGTCACCGTTTGCCGTTCTACGCAGGCCGAAACCGGGCATCAGCGCGGATAGCTGACACCATCCCGCCACGGACTGTTAAGGCAGTAGTAAGAGACGTATAGAGGTGACCACACCCGAGGATCACGGGGCGTCAGGTCGGGTACGTTCGCTCGAAGTGTGCAAGGGGCGACGGACGAGCTCTCGGACAGATGGGGTCCGGGGCGCGACCTGACGCGAGAGGTGCTCATGAATTCAGCGCTGCCGGGTACGGGCGTGCAGCCCACCCAGTCGACAGCGCCAGGACTTTCCCTACTGGCCGGTGCCGCGAGGCTCGGACCTGTCGACCACCGGGACGGTGGTGCGGTCCGGTGCGGTGTGCCGGAGGACCGGGGGACGGACCAGCGCCGATGACCTATCTCCGCGACGAACACGGTTCTGCCGCTGCGGGATGGGGCGCTGCGGAATGGGGCCCGCCGGAGGATTCCTCCGGCGGCGACTTATCCGGCCGGCGTCAGCCGGAAGATCAGGCCCGTGGGGCCCACTCCAGCGACCACGCCGGCTCCGGGCAGTACACCTACCAGCGGCCGGACGACTGGACGCCGCGTTCCCGCCGCCGGTACGCCGACCCCGCCGACGAGCCGACTGCGGAGACGCCGGTCGACTGGTGGGCCACGGCGGCTGAGCGCAGCGCGGCCGACAGCCGTGACGCAGCCGCGGCGCGCAGCTTCTCCTGGCGGGAACAGGACCCCTACCGCCAGGACCCGTACAACCAGGCCGAGCGTTGGGACGCACCGCCGCAGCAGCAGACCTCGTACCAGCGCGGCGAAGGCAGCGCCTGGGACGCGGATGCGCTCCGGGCGGCGGCGGGCGTGCCGTACCGGGAGAACCACCGGCCTGCCGCCGACTACCTCGACGACCGCGCGGCGGACGACACCGCGTCGATCACGCCGGTCGGCCGGGACGCCGACGACACCGCCCAGTTCGCGGCGGCCCGCACCGACGCTCTGCCCCCGGTACCGCACGCCTACGGCATCCCGGGCCAGCGGCGTCCGTTCGAGCCGGACGCGGACGTCGAGACCGAGCTCCGAGCGGCCCCGGGCGGCTGGGCGCCGTCGGACGCCGCGCCGGTCCTCGCACCCACCGCCGACGCCGAGGTGCCGATCGCGCCACCGGCCGAGGCCAAGCGGTCGCTGCCGCGCAAGCACCTCATCCTGCGGATCGCCGCGGTCATGGTGCTGGTCTTCTCGGCGGCGATCGGTGTCGCGGTGACCGTTCTGCGCGACACCGACCCGGACACCGTCCAGGTCAAGGAAGAGCTTCAGGCCGACGCCCCGATCACCGTGGCGACGCCGGGCCCGAACACCAGCGACGAGCAGGACAAGCCGGTCGGCGCGGAGCTGGCGCAGAAGCAGGAGCAGCAGCAGGCGCTGGACGCGGCGAAGTCACGCGCCGCGGACAAGGCGGAGGCGGCTCAGAAGAAGGCCGCCGAGGAAGCCGAGCGGGCCGAGGACGAGCGCGCCTCCCGGAGCGCCGAGCGGAGCAGCGAGAACGACGGCGAGGGCGACGGCGACAGCTCGTCGGGCGGCAATAGCGGCGACCCGGTGCCGACCGCTCCGGTCGACTGCAACTCGTACAGCGGCAACAAGAAGACCGGCTGCGCGTTGCTCTCCGAGTACGGCTTCTCCACCAGCCAGATGAGCTGCCTGGACAAGCTCTGGATGAAGGAGAGCGGCTGGCGGACCACCGCCGAGAACCCGTCGTCCGGGGCGTACGGCATCCCGCAGTCGCTGCCGGGCAGCAAGATGGCCACGGTCGCCAGCGACTGGCGGACCAACCCGGCAACGCAGATCCGCTGGGGCCTGAACTACATCAAGGGCCGGTACGGCACGCCGTGCGGCGCCTGGTCGCACTCCCAGGCCAACGGCTGGTACTGAGTACGGCTCCCCGAAACCCCGCCCCGCTCACGCGAGGCGGGGTTTCGCCGTTGTCAGGGCCGGGTCATCGCCAGGACGTCGAGCGCCGCGTCCAACTCCTTCTCGCTGACCTTGCCGGACTCCACGTGGCCGCGCTCCACGACGACTTCACGGATCGTCTTGCGCTCCTTCAGGGCCTGCTTGGCGATCGCAGCGGCCTCCTCGTAACCGAGGTAGCGGTTGAGCGGCGTGACGATCGACGGCGACGACTCCGCGTACTCACGGCACCGGTCCACGTTGGCCACGATGCCGTCGATGCAGCGGTCCGCGAACAGCCGCGACACGTTCGCGAGCAGGCGCACCGACTCCAGGACGTTCCGCGCCAGCACCGGCAGCATGACGTTGAGCTCGAACGACCCCGAGGCGCCGGCGAACGTCACCGTGGCGTCGTTGCCGATCACCTGCGCGGAGACCTGCGCGACCGCCTCCGGGATCACCGGGTTGACCTTGCCGGGCATGATCGACGACCCCGGCTGGAGATCGGGGAGCGCGATCTCGGCGAGCCCCGCGCGCGGCCCCGACCCCATCCACCGCAGGTCGTTCGCGATCTTCACCAGGCCGACCGCGATCGTCCGCAGCTGACCGGAGATCTCGACCAGGCCGTCGCGCGCCCCCTGCGCCTCGAAGTGGTCGCGCGCCTCGGTGACCGGTAGGCCCGTGCGGTTGGCGAGGTCGGCGATCACCCGGGCCGCGAATCCGGGCGGGGTGTTGATACCGGTGCCGACCGCGGTGCCCCCCAGCGGTAGCTCCGCGAGCCGCGGTAGCGCGGCGCGGACCCGCTCCACACCCAGCTCCACCTGGGTGGCGTAACCGCCGAACTCCTGCCCGAGCGTGACCGGCGTGGCGTCCATCAGGTGGGTGCGGCCGGACTTGACCACCTCGGCGAACTCCACCTGCTTCCGGCGGAGCGACGCGACGAGGTGCTCGAGCGCGGGGATCAGCTCGTCGGACACCGCGCCGGTGGCGGCGAGGTGGATCGACGACGGGAACACGTCGTTCGACGACTGAGACGCGTTGACGTGGTCGTTCGGGTGGACCGGCTTGCCGAGGCGCTCGGTGGCCAGGGTCGCGATCACCTCGTTCGTGTTCATGTTGCTCGACGTGCCGGAGCCGGTCTGGAACACGTCGACCGGGAACTCGGCGTTCCAGCGTCCGGCAGCGACCTCTTCGGCGGCGGCGGCGATCGCCTCGGCCAGGTCAGCGTCGAGCACGCCCAGCTCAGCGTTGACCCGGGCGGCCGACGCCTTGATCCGGCCCAGCGCGG
Organism: Cryptosporangium aurantiacum; assembly: GCF_900143005.1. NCBI lineage: Bacteria > Bacillati > Actinomycetota > Actinomycetes > Cryptosporangiales > Cryptosporangiaceae > Cryptosporangium > Cryptosporangium aurantiacum. The sequence continues at coordinate 253,286 of NZ_FRCS01000005.1, read as the reverse complement.
CGATCAGCGCCGGCTCCAGCGGTGTGCCCGAGATCGGGAAGTTCTCCACCGCCCGCTGGGTCTGGGCGCGCCACTTGGCGGCGGCGGGGACCTTGACCTCGCCCATCGTGTCGTGCTCGATCCGGTATTCGCTCTCGCTCATACCTCATACCTACGCCTTCCGAGCCGTTCCCGCCGCAGCGACCCTCTCCGAAGTGCCTCTTGCCACCGCTCGATTCGATCCGAGATACTCATACACACGAGCCACCGAGAAAGAAACCAGGGAGGACCGACCCGATGAGCAGCAACACGTTAGAACAAGGCGCGCGAAAGAAGGCCGGACGCCGTCGTCCGGCCCCGTGCCACGATGAACTCATGCCGACGCCGGAGGAGATTGAGGATGATGGCCAGCCCATCCTCTCCATCCGGATGCCCGTCGGCGGCTTCACCGTTGCGGATCTGCTCGCGATGCCGGAGTACCCCTACCGCATCGAGCTGACCGACGGAGCACTGACGGTGTCCCCCTCTCCCTCTGGCCTGCACCAGCGCCTCGGTACAAAGCTGCTCGCGGTGCTCTGCGAAGCAGAAGCAAACGGCTACGTAGCCAATCACGAGGTCGATGTCGTGCTCAGCAAGGGCACCACCCGCATCCCGGATGTGATGATCGTTCGAGACGTGCTGCTGGAAGGCCCACGCGTCTACACCAAAGATGAGTTGGCTGTGGCGGTCGAGATCGAGTCGCCGGGCAGCACTGCACTGGATCGGAAGCTCAAGCCGCTCGTGTACGCCGAGTACGGCGTTCCGCAGTACTGGCGGATCGAGTTGGAGCCCGAGCTCATCGCAACGATCTACCGTCTCGAGGACGGCGCCTACACCGAGGTCTCGCGGGGGCCGCGGATCGAGGTCACTGAGCCGTTTCCCTTCTCGGTGAATCTCGCTGACCTCATGCGGCGCGGTGTGTCTAGGGGGCGGAGACGCTGAGAGTGAGAGGTGTGCCGAGAAAGCGGGTGATGTCGTCCACCTCGGACTGGATGCCGGCGCGGACGGCGTCCGACAAAGGGGTGAACGGCCTCACTGACAGGGCCGCACCCGACAGGCGCCAGGTGGCAACGGCGGAGCCGTCGACCAGCACCGTGGGGGTCACGAACCCGCCGCCGGTGCGGACGCGGGCGACGAACTCCGCGGGCACGGCCGCGGTCTTGTCGGCGTAGCCCAGCAGGTACGGGTCGAAGTGCCCCACCATCCGCACGCTGCCCGGCTGCGGCTCGGTCACGGGCTCGGGCGGTTCGAGCGAAGCGAACGCTGCCTTGGCGTCGCGGGCGCTCAGGCCCGACCACGCGGCGAAGTCCGCGGGCTCGGCGGGCTGGTGGCCTCGGAGGTAGCGGCGGGCGAGCTCGGCCAGCGCCTCGTCCCGCGACAGCGCGGAGGACGCCTCCAGTAACCGATACGACGCCTTGCCGCGGGCGAGCTCGGGCCCAAGGCTGATCACGCCAAACGACGCCGCGTACCCCAGCAGGTGCGGCGCGGCCTGGCCCTCAGGGCCGAGCGTGACGCCGAGCGACGCCAGCCCGGAGACCACCTCCGCACGGCCGAGCGGTCCGTCCGCGAGCACCGACGGTAACGCCTCCACCGCCCGCTCGCAGAGCGCGTCGTCCAGGCCCAGCTGAGCCCGCCGCCGCGCACCCTTCGCGCGGTTCACCGGGCCCAGCAGCCCGAGCATCCAGCCAGCGTCGGCTTCAGCGACGACGTGGAGCGTCCCGCGCATCAGCCAGGTGCGGACGAAACCCTCACCCTCCAGGTCGACCTCGTCGGCGGTCAGGCCCGTGCTTCGGGCCCGCACGGCCAGGGTGGTCGCCGACAGGTCCTGCGCCTGCAGCGCGCCCAGACGCGCGACGACGGCTGCGGTGTCGGTGGCCCGTTCCGCGCCGAGCAGTTGGGACTCAGCGCGGAGACGGGGGAGGCTCGGCACGGCGCCTAGGGCCGGGTGCCGATGGTGAGCACCGGCTTCGTCGTGTCGGCGAAGAAGTCCTCGCCCTTGTCGTCCACCACGATGAACGCGGGGAAGTCGCGCACCTCGATCTTCCAGACCGCTTCCATGCCCAGCTCCTGGTACTCCAGCACCTCGACGTGGGTGATGCAGTCCTGGGCGAGCCGCGCGGCAGGCCCACCGATCGAACCGAGGTAGAACCCGCCGTGCGCGTGGCACGCGTCGGTGACCTGCTTCGACCGGTTGCCCTTGGCGAGCATGACCAGCGACCCGCCTGCCGCCTGGAACTTCTCGACGTAGGAGTCCATCCGGCCCGCGGTGGTCGGCCCGAACGATCCGGACGCGTAGCCGTCGGGCGTCTTCGCCGGGCCGGCGTAGTAGACCGCGTGGTCCCGCAGGTACTGGGGCATCGGCTCGCCGGCGTCGAGGCGCTCGGCGATCTTGGCGTGGGCGATGTCGCGGGCGACGACCAGCGGACCGGTGAGCGAGAGCCGGGTCTTCACCGGGTACCGGGACAGCTCGGCGCGGATCTCGGACATCGGTCGGTTGAGGTCGATCTGCACGACCTCGGAGTCCAGGTCGTCGTGGGTGGTCTCCGGCAGGTACTGCGCCGGGTCGGTCTCCAGCTGCTCCAGGAACACGCCCTCGGCGGTGATCTTGCCCAGTGCCTGCCGGTCGGCCGAGCAGGAGACCGCGATCGCGACCGGGCAGGACGCGCCGTGCCGGGGGAGACGCACGACGCGGACGTCGTGGCAGAAGTACTTGCCACCGAACTGGGCGCCGATCCCGAACTTCCGGGTCAGCTCCAGCACCTGCCACTCCAGCTCGAGGTCCCGGAAGCCATGGGCGGCGAGGGACCCCGACGTGGGCAGCGAGTCCAGGTACTTCGCGCTCGCGTACTTCGCGGTCTTCAGCGCGTACTCGGCGCTGGTGCCGCCGACGACGATCGCCAGGTGGTACGGCGGGCAGGCGGCGGTACCCAGCGAGCGGAGCTTCTCCTCCAGGAACCGCATCATCCGCGTCGGGTTCAGGACGGCCTTGGTCTCCTGGTACAGGAAGCTCTTGTTCGCCGAGCCGCCGCCCTTGGCCATGAACAGGAACTTGTACTCGCCCGGCTTACCGTCGGCGTACAGCTCGATCTGCGCCGGGAGGTTCGACCCGGTGTTCTTCTCGTCCCACATCGTCAGCGGCGCGAGCTGCGAGTACCGCAGGTTCAGCTCGGTGTAGGCGTCGTAGACGCCGCGGCTGATCGCCTCGCCGTCGATCTGGCCGCCGCCGGTGAGGACGCGCTCGCCCTTCTTGCCCATGACGATCGCGGTGCCGGTGTCCTGGCACATCGGCAGCACGCCGCCGGCCGAGATGTTCGCGTTCTTCAGCAGGTCGAGCGCGACAAAACGGTCGTTACCGGAGGCCTCGGGGTCGTCCAGGATGTTGCGCAGCTGCTGGAGGTGAGCCGGGCGCAGCAGGTGGGCGATGTCCCGCATCGCGGCCTTGGTCAGCGTCGTCAGCGCTTCCGGGGCCACCTTCAGAAACGTCTCGCCCGCTACCTCGATCGGCTCGACCCCCTCCCGGGTGAGCAGCCGGTACGTGGTTTCGTCCGGGCCGAGCGGGAGCAGATCCGAGTAGCGGAAGTCAGGCATCGGGAACCTCGCGGCGTTGGGGAGTTGCGCAAAGATTAATTTCCCCGGACCCGGCGCCGGGAGCGCCTCACGGGTGAGAAGTGCCACCCGTCCGCGGAAAACCACTCGCGGCGCGTCCACCCCGCCCGCACACTGAGCTTCCCACGACGACCTGACGAGGAGCAGCGCGATGCGATGGCCTACCGGCAGACGGGGCACGACCGCCCCCGCCGTGGGCTGTCCCGCGCGCCCCGGCAGGTACCAACAGCAGGCCTGAGCGCCGCGCCCGGCGGTGGTCCGGGAGTTTCGCGAGGCGGCGGTGGTGCGCCGCGAAGCCGCTGCCTGCGGCGGTGCGCCGCAGATCGTCGGCATAAGTCTTGAAACGCGGGGAACCCGCGACCTGCAGAGGAGAATCATGTACACGCTGCTGCCCGGAACGCGGGCACCGGTCAAGGTCTGGACCGACCCGAACACGATCGAGCCGGAGGCGACGAAGCAGCTCCGGAACATCGGCGCGCTGCCGTGGGTCGAGGGCGTCGCGGTCATGCCGGACGTGCACTTCGGTAAGGGCGCGACGGTCGGCTCGGTCATCGCGATGCGGCAGGCCGTCTCGCCGGCCGCGGTGGGCGTCGACATCGGCTGCGGGATGTCCGCGGTCCGGACGTCGCTGACCGCCGAGGACCTGCCGGACGACCTCGGTCCGCTGCGCCGGGCGATCGAGGACGCGATCCCGGTCGGCTTCCACACGCACGACGACCAGATCGACCCGCGGCGCGTCCGCGGCGTGGACACGAAGGGTCTCGACGCGTTCTGGAAGGGTTTCGACGACCTGCACGTCGGGGTGTCGCAGCTGCGGGGCCGTGCCGGTAAGCAGCTGGGCACGCTCGGCGGCGGTAACCACTTCCTCGAGGTCTGCCTGGACACCGACGGCACGGTCTGGCTGATGCTGCACAGCGGTTCGCGGAACATCGGCAAGGAGCTCGCGGAACGGCACATCGCGATCGCGCGGAAGCTTCCGCACAACGCCGACCTGCCCGACCGTGACCTCGCGGTGTTCCTCGCGAAGACCCCGGAGATGGAGGCCTACCGACGCGACCTGTACTGGGCGCAGGAGTACGCGCGGCGCAACCGGGCGCTGATGCTCGGCCTGTTCCAGCAGGTCCTGCGGGACGCGTTCCCGCAGGTCACGTTCGGCGAGCCGATCTCGTGCCACCACAACTACGTGGCCGAGGAGCAGTACGGCGGCGTCGACCTGCTGGTGACGCGGAAGGGCGCGATCCGGGCCGGTTCAGGCGACCTGGGCATCATCCCGGGCTCGATGGGCACCGGTTCGTACATCGTGCGCGGCCGGGGCAACGAGGACGCGTTCAACTCGGCGTCGCACGGTGCCGGACGGCGGATGAGCCGGAGCAAGGCGAAGAAGCTGTTCACCGCCGAGGACCTCGCCGCCCAGACCGCGGGCGTCGAGTGCCGCAAGGACGCCGGGGTCGTGGACGAGATTCCCGGCGCGTACAAGGACGTCGAGGCGGTTCTGGCCCAGCAGACCGACCTGGTGGACGTGGTCGCCCACCTCAAGCAGGTCGTCTGCGTGAAGGGCTGAGCGGACCCGTTCGGGCGGGCTATCACCCGCCCGAACGGGACCGCTTCACTCCTTGAGCGCGGCTTCGAGTTCGGCGGCCGTGGGTGGGTCAGCCCCGATGCGGGTGCAGGTGAGGGCGGCGGCTGTGGTGGCGGTGCGGATCACCTCGGTGAGGGTTTCCGTGTCCAGGCCGGCGATCCGGTCCGCCCCTCCCGGGCCCAGCAGGCCGCGGACGTCGAGCGCGTGCAACAGTGCGCCCGCGAACGAGTCACCGGCTCCGATCGTGTCGGCGACCGTGACCTTCGGCGCCGGGACCGTCACGGTGGCCGCCCGCCCGATCGCGAGCGCGCCCTGTGAGCCGCGGGTCACGACGACCAGCGCCGGACCGATCTCCGCCCACTCGGCCGCGGCGTCCTCGGCGGGGACGTCCGGGTAGAGCCAGCCCAGGTCCTCGTCGCTCACCTTGACGACGTCGACGAGCCGGACCAGGCGCTCGGTCCGCACCCGGGCGGCGTCCAGCGAGCCGTCGGCGGCGGCCACGATCGTCGGGCGGATGTTCGGGTCGAAGCTCAGCGTGACCCGGCCCCGCAGACCCTCGCGGGCGACGAGCTTCTCGATCATCTCGGCGCCGGGCGACAGGTACGCGGCGAGCGAACCGATGTGCAGGGCTCCGACGTCCTCGCCGAGCGGGTTGGGCAGGTCCCGGTCACGCCACTGCCAGTCGGCGGTGCCGTTGAGCCAGAAGTCGTAGCTGGCCCGGCGCTCGGCGTCGAACGTCACCACCGCGAGCGATGACGGTTCGGCGGCGTCGACCAGGTAACGGGCGTCCACGCCGGCGTCGGTGAGCCGCTCGCGGATGCGCCCGCCGAACACGTCCCGGCTCACCCGTGCGGCCAAGGCGGCCCGGGAGCCGAGCTTGGCCACCGAGACCGCGATGTTGGCCGGGCTGCCACCGGCCCGCGCGCGGTAGGGAGCATCATCGACCTGGTCAGGGTCAGGGACCAGGTCGATGATGTTCTCGCCAATGACCGTAATCAGGTTTGTGGTCACTCGTCCTCGTCGTCGCTGCGGTGTCCGAAGTCGATGAGCGAGTATGCCCGCAATTTCTCCAGCGAGTGCCAGCTTCCCACGGTCCGGATCGTGCCACTACGCGACCTCATCACCAGCGACTCGGTCGTCGCGCCGCCGCGCCGGTAGTGGACGCCACGCAGCAGCTCACCGTCGGTGACGCCGGTGGCGCAGAAGAACACGTTGTCGCCGCGGACCAGGTCATCGGTCAGCAGTACCCGGTCGAGGTCGTGACCGGCGTCGATGGCCTTCTGCCGCTCCTCGTCGTCGCGCGGCCACAGCTTGCCCTGGATCTCGCCGCCGAGGCACTTCAGCGCGCAGGCGGCGATGATGCCCTCCGGCGTGCCGCCGATGCCGACCAGCATGTCGACGCCGGTCTGCTCGCGGGCGGCGGAGATCGCGCCGGCGACGTCACCGTCGGAGATGAACATGATCCGCGCGCCGGTCTGCCGGATCTCGTGGACGATCTTCTCGTGCCGGGGACGGTCGAGGATGCAGACCGTGACATCCCGGACGCCGGTGCGCTTCGCCTTCGCGACCCGGCGGATGTTCTCGCTGATCGGCGCGTTGATGTCGACAACGCCGACCGCGTCCGGGCCGACCGCGATCTTCTCCATGTAGAAGACCGCGGACGGGTCGAACATGGCCCCGCGCTCGGCGACCGCCAGCACGGCGATCGAGTTCGGCATGCCCTTGGCCATCAGCGTCGTGCCGTCGATCGGGTCGACCGCGACGTCGACGTCGGGGCCGGTGCCGTCGCCGACCTCCTCGCCGTTGTAGAGCATCGGCGCGTTGTCCTTCTCACCCTCGCCGATGACGACGACGCCGCGCATCGAGACGCTGTTGATCAGCTGGCGCATCGCGTCGACGGCGGCACCGTCGCCGCCGTTCTTGTCGCCCCGGCCGACCCAGCGGCCGGCGGCCATCGCTGCGGCTTCGGTGACGCGGACCAACTCGAGTGCGAGGTTCCGGTCGGGCGCCTGGGGTTGCGTTCCGAGTTCAACCGACATGGGTCCTCCTCGCGGGACGCTCGTGGCCTGCCCGATCGGACGGTTCGCCGGCGTCCGTCAACGGACTGGGGGCCCTCATCCTGGCAGAACGGACGCGTCGTACCCGGAGGTATCGGGGCTGGGGTGGTGTATGCCACGGAACGAGACGAGAGTGTTTCGATTCAGCCCACGGGCGGGAGCCGGGGGTGGCAGTTCGGCGCGCGTGTACGACGATAGAAGCATGAGCAGTGGCGTGGGGAACGACCGTGGCATGGCCGACATCGTGGATTCGGCCCCGGAGCGCAAGCCCGTCACGGTGGGGATCAGCACCGACGCCGGGACGAGCACGCCGCCGCCCAAGGCGACCAGGGCGGACGCCACCGTACGGAACCTCGCGATCGCGCTCGGCATCCTGGTCATTCCGCTGGTCGCGATCGTGGCGCTGTTCCAGCCGAAGGCGTCGGATTCGCCGACCGTCGACCCGTCGAACGTCTACAACACCGCGCGGGCGGAGAAGGCGTTCCGGGTCCGGGAGCCGCAGGGGCTGGACTGGCGGGCAACCGTCGCCGCCTACAACCCCGCCGCGGGCGGACGGTTCACGATCCGCGTCAGCTACGCGACGCCCGACGATCGTTACCTGCAACTCGTCCAGAGCAACGCCGCAGCCGACTCGCTGATCACCAGCATCATCGACAGCGGCGCGCCGGCCGGCGTCGAGCAGATCGAAGGCGAGAGCTGGACGCGGTACACCGCCCGGGAGGGGCAGGAGGACGCGTTCGTGCTGATCGAGCCGGACGTCACGGTGGTCGTCGTCGGTGACGCGTCCCTCGACACCGCCCGGACGATGATCCGTTCGCTGCAGTAGGTGTCATCGGGTTATTGCCCGGTGTAACCAGCGAGAATGGTTGTGACTCCGCATCCGCAATTCTGTGTGGACGCCCGGCGCGAAAAAAATTCTTTGGTCGCGTGTGTGAGAACTCGGCACCCCGGGCATCAGATGGTCAACGCCAACCCGACAGGGAGCGAAAACCTCCACGGAGTAAAGGGAGTAGCCATGACCATCACCGGCATCATCACCGCGCTGATTATCGGTGCCATCGTCGGCGTGCTGGGTCGGCTTGTCGTTCCCGGTAAGCAGGCCATGCCGATCTGGCTGACGGTCGTCGTCGGCATCATCGCCGCGTTCCTCGGCACCGCCCTGGCCCGCGCGATCGGCATCCCGACCGCGACGAACGGCATCGACTGGCGTGAGCTGGCCGTTCAGGTCCTGCTCGCGGCCGTGGGCGTCGCCCTGGTCGCCGGCTTCTACGGTCGGGGCCACAGCGGCCGTCGTCGCCCGCTGGTTCGGTAAGTCAGCAGTACCACCGACGCGGCCGGGGCCGCTCCCTTCGGGGGGCGGCCCCGGCCGCGTTCGCGCGTCGTAAGAGTCGGAGTGATTCTGAGAACCGATGTACTCCAGATCGTGACCTTTCCCGGAAATGTTCGATGTTTGAGTCACCCGTCCCGCGGCTATCGCCGGGAATTGTTTTAGTCGATGAGCTTTCGCCGCAGAAAGACGACGGCGCCTACCCACATGCCGGCGGCGAAAAACGCGAGCGCGGCGACATGGCCGAGATCGGCGAACCCGAGTCTGTTGAACACCGCGTGACGTACGAGTTCGACGCAGTGGTACAGCGGGTTGAGACGGCTCGCCGTGTGGGCCCAGGACGGCAGCGTGTCGAGCGGGAAGAACGTGCCCGCCACCAGGAACAGCGGTGTCAGCACGGCCGAGATGATGTAGTTGAAGCTGTCGATGTTCGGTACCAGGGCCGACATCCACATCCCGAACAGGCCGAAGCCGAGGCCGGTGAGGAACCCGATCGCGGGCACCAGCACGACGGTCGGGGACGGGCGAAGACCGAACAGCACGGCGACGCCGAGCGGCGCGCAGCCGTAGACCGCGGCTTTTGCCCCGATCCAGAGCGCTTCGCCGGTGACCAGCTCGTGCACGTCGACCGGGGTGGCGAGCACGGCGTCGTAGGTGTGCTGGAACGTCCGCCGGACGAACGTCTGGAACATCCCCGCGAACGCCGACGTGAACAGCACCGCGGTGCCGACCACGCCGGTGCCGAGGAAGTCCAGGTACCGGTACCCGCCGACGACCGACACCAGCGAGCCGAACCCGAATCCGAACGCGAGCAGGTAGATCGTCGGCTCCACCACCGAGGAGAACGTGGTCGACAGCCAGTAGCGGCGGAAGACCGCCAGGTCGTGGACGAGGACGCCGACGAGGGCCTGCGGCTCGATGAACCGCAGGCGTTGCTGGGGCTGAACAGTCATGCGACGAACTCTCCGGTGAGCGTGACGAAGACGTCTTCGAGGTTGGCCGGCCGCGAGGTGCCGGGGCCGAGCGCTGCGGCGAGCGACGGCGGCATCTCCTCCGCGCGGAGGACCGAGACGCTCGGCCCGGTGCGGCGGGTCGGTAAACCGGCGGCGGCCGCGATCCGCTCGATCTCGCTGAGCCGGTCGGGCGAACCGCCGTACTCCACGGCCGAGCGGCCCGCGTGCCCGGCGAGCAACTCGGCCGGGCTGCCCTGCGCGATGACCCGGCCGGCCCTGACCACGGCGACCGAGTCGGCGAGCCGCTCCGCCTCCTCGATGTAGTGCGTCGACATCAGCACGGTCGTGCCGTCGCGGCGCAGCCGGTCGATCAGCCCCCACAGCTCCTGCCGGACCTGCGGGTCGAGCCCTACGGTCGGTTCGTCGAGCAGGACCAGCCGCGGCCGGTGGACCAGCCCCCGGGCGATCAGCAGCCGGCGGCGCATTCCACCGGACAGCTCGTCGACCTTGGTGTCGGCGCGGTCGGCTAGCTGCCCCAGCGCGAGCGCGGCGTCTACCGCGGCCCGCCGTTCGGCGCGCGGGACGCGGTAGAGCCGGGCGAAGACCGACAGGTTCTCCCGCGCGGTCAGCTCGGTGTCGAGGTTGTCGAGCTGGGGGACGACGCCCATCTGCGCGCGGGCGTGTTTGGACTCGGCCGGGATCTGGTAGCCGAGGACGCGGATGTCACCGGCGTCCGGCCGTGCCTGCCCGGTGAGCATCCGCATCGTCGTCGACTTGCCTGCCCCGTTGGGCCCGAGCAGGCCGAGACAGATCCCGGCAGGCACCGTCAGGTCGAGGCCGTTGACCGCGGTCACCGCCCCGAATCGTTTGACGACGCCGGACAGCTCGATCGCGTTCAGGGGAGGCACCGCTACACGGTAAGCACGCACTCCGACAATTCGCGATGGGATTCCCGCCGTCGCTAGATCGCGTCCCGCTCGAAGGCGCGAACGCCGAGCGCGGTCGTCGCCGCCGCCAGTACCAGCGTCACCGCGGCGCCGAGCAGCACCGGGACCGTGAGGTACTGGCCGGCGAACAGGTCCCGCAGAGCGTCCACCGCGTAGCGGAACGGGTCGAGCCGGGAGAGCAGGTCCAACCACCGCGGCCCGAGCGTCATCGGCAGGAACGCCCCGGACAGCAGGACGAGCGGGATCACGACCGTGGTCATCACCGGGGCGAACAGCTCGGTCGCGCCCGGCAGCAGCGCCACCGCGTACGACGCGGCGGCGACGCCCGCGGCGAGCGGCACGAGCAGCAGCAGCCCGAGCAGGACGCCCGGGATCGGAGCGCGCAGCCCGAGAGCCGCTCCGACCAGGATGATCAGCACTGCCTGGACGAGCAGCACCACGACGTCGCGCAGAACCCGCCCGAGCAGTAGCGCCAACCGGCTGACGGGTGTCGTCCGCAACCGGTCGAGGACGCCGAACTGGTGGTCGAACACGATCCCGAAACCGGCCAGCCCGGCCGAGAACAGCACCAGCTGGATCAGCAGCCCCGGAACGACGAGCCGCCACGAGCCGCTGCCCAACTCGTCCAGGAGCGGGCCGAAGAAGAGCAGGTAGAGCAGCGGTTGCAGGGCTCCCAACAGGACCCCGATCTTCGTTCGGGTGGTCTGCCGCAGGTGCCGTCGGAAGATCAGCCAGGTCGCGCTCATGCCGCCGCCGCCCCGGGTGCGGTGAGGGCGAGGAAGACGTCGTCCAGAGTGGAGTTCTCGCCGACCTCGCGCTTCAGGGCGGCGGGCGTGCCGTCCGCGACGATCCGACCGGCGTCGATGACGACGATCCGGTCGCAGCAGGCATCCGCCTCCGCCAGGTAGTGCGTGCTCAGGACGACGGTCGTGCCCTGATCGCGAACCGCACGGACGCGGTCCCACAGTGCGGCACGGCTGCGGGGATCGAGGCCGGTGCTGGGTTCGTCGAGGAACAGCACGGCGGGCCGGTGGACCAGCCCGAGCGCGACCTCCAGGCGACGGCGCTGGCCGCCGGAGAGCTGCCCGGTCGGCCGGTCGGTCCCCAGCGCGAACTCCTCGGTGAGGGCGTCGGCGCGGGCCCGGGCGGCGCGGGCGTCCAGGCCGTGCAACCTGCCCTGCAGCTCGAGTTCCTCGCGGATCGTGAACGTGGGGTCGGTGCTACCGCCCTGGGGGACCGTGCCGATCCGGCGCCGGACACCCGCCGGGTCGGCGATCAGGTCGGCACCGGCGATCGTCGCGGTGCCGGCGGTGGGGCGCAGCAGCGTGGTCAGCATGCGCAACGTGGTCGTCTTGCCTGCTCCGTTGGGGCCGAGCAGCCCGACGATCTCCCCGGCGGCGACGTCCAGGTCGAGGTTCCGGACGGCGGTCACCGGCCCCGGATAGTCCTTGCGCAGGCCACGGACGGTCAGCATCAGCGTCTCCCTCCGTCCGGCCACGGCGGCCGGACCCACCCAGAAAAACAGAGTGACACTAAATTTGCAACCACCCCAAAAATAGAGCCGCTGTTACGATCGTCCGGTGAGCGAACTATCGCTGCGGGAGCGGAAGAAAGCGCAGACCAGGCTGCTGATCGCGGACATGGCGATGGGCCTGTTCGCGGAGCGGGGCTTCGACGCGGTGACGGTCGCCGAGGTGGCGCGGGCCGCCGACGTCTCGGTCAACACGGTCTTCAACTACTTCCCGACCAAGGAAGACCTGTTCTTCGACCGGCAGGCCGAGGTCGAGGACCTGCTCTCGGCGATCGTCCGGGAGCGGGAACCGGGGGAGAGCGCGGTCGGCGCGCTGCGGCGGGTCATGGTCGACGGTATGACGTCCGACGACTGGCGAACCGGTCTGTGGGACGGCGCAGCCGAGTTCTTCCGCCTGGTCGACGCCGCCCCCTCGCTGCGATCCCGGGAGCGGGAGCTCGGCGAGCGCAGCCTGCTCGCGCTGGCGCGGACGCTCGCGGACGAGACCGACGCCTCGCCCGACGATCCGCTGCCGATCGTCGTCGCCGGGCTGGTCATCGGTGCCAGGGAAGCGGTGGTCGGCGAGGCCCGCCGCCGGCTGTCCGGCGGCGAGCCGCTCGCGGACGTCAAGGAGTGGGCGGTGGCCGCGTACCGTCGCGCGTTCGAGCTGATCGAGCGCGGGGTCCCGGCCGACTACGGGGTGCGGCCGTAGTCCGGGTAGTGCTGCGAGTACGCGTCCGGGGCGGGCTGGTGTACCAACCGGCCGCGGTCGTCGACCAGCCCTGGCATCCGGACCAGCACGGTGGTTCCGGTGGCGACGTCGCTGCTCATGCCGACGGCGCCGTGCTGTGCGGTGACCAGCGCGTGGACGATGGCCAGGCCCAGGCCGCTGCCGCCGGTGGCGCGGGTACGGCCCGAGTCGGCGCGCCAGAACCGCTCGAACGCGTGCGCGGCCTGCTCCGGCGTCATGCCGGGACCCTCGTCGGCGACGAGCAGCAGCACCGAGCTGCCGTCCGGCCGGGCGCCCAGCCGGATCGGACGCGGCCCCGGGGTGTGGATCGCGGCGTTACGCAGCAGGTTGCCGAGCACCTGGAGCAGCGCCTCGCGGTCGCCGACGAGCACCAGGCCGGTGTTCGGGGTGTCGACGACGAACGGGCGGTTGGGGTGGGCGGCCCCGGCGCGGTCGGCGGCCTCGTCGAGCAACTCGTCGACCGCGACCGGCCCGAGCTGGGGCGCGGCCGACCCCTGGTCGGTGCGCGCGAGCAGCAGCAGGTCGTCGACCAGCCGGGCCATCCGGTCACCCTCGGTCTCGATCCGGCGCAGGGCGTCCTGGGTGGCGGCCGGGTCCTCGGCGCCGATCGTCGCGGCGCGCAGCCGCTCCAACTCCGCGTAGCCGCGCAGCGACGTCAGCGGCGTCCGGAGTTCGTGTGAGGCGTCGGCGAGGAAACGACGCATGCGGTCCTCGTTCTCCACGCGCTGGGCGTAGGCGGCCTGCGCCTCGCTCAGCATCGTGTTGACCGCCTCGGTGAGCTGGCCGACCTCGGTGCGGGGATCACTCGGCGGTACCCGCCGTTCCAGGCCGCTGCCGTGGCGTTTCAGGTTTTCCGCGATCTCGTGCGCGGTCCGGCGCACCCTCGTCAGTGGCTGCAACCCCACGCGGACGCCGTACGTGCCGAGGCCCAGCGCGGCCAACACCGCCGCGCCGCTCACCGCCAGCTCCACCAGGACCAGCTGGGTGAGCGTGTTGTCGATGTTCTTGGTGGGGAACGCGATCGCCACGACCATGCCGTTGCTCAACGGTCGCGACTCGACGCGGATGTCCTGCCCACCTGCCGACGTCATGCTGAACGTCGTGTGCGTGTGCGTGGCGAGCTTCTTCGCGTCCTCGTCGGTCAGGGTCAGGAGGACGTCGGCGCTCGGGTACTTCGAGTACACGACGGCGAGCTGCGCGATGATGTCGCCGTCCGGCTCCAGGATCGTCTGCTGACCGCCGTTGCCGTCGGCGCCACCGGGAGCCAGGAAGCGCGGGTCGGTGAGGTCGACCAAGATCCCGCCGTCCGGCGTCACCCGGTCGTCGAAAAAGTGCTGGCGGGCCTTCGCCATCTCGTGGAGCTGGGTGTCGAGGCGGTTGTAGAGGTACGCGCGTAGCGAGAGCCAGGTGGCGGCGCCGCCCGCGGCCAGCGCGAACACGGTGACCGCGACGACGACCGCCACGAGGCGGGTACGCAGTGAGAACCGCGTCATCGTGGGCCTCCGGTCGTCGTCGCGGCGTGGCGGTGCCGCCTCAGGGATTTCGTCGTCCGTGCGAAACGTGGTCCCGCGGGATCACCGCGGCGCCTTCAGGACGTAGCCGGCGCCGCGCACGGTGTGGATCAGGCGCGGTTCGACGTTGTCGATCTTCTTGCGCAGGTAGCCGATGTACAGCTCGACGATGTTCGACTGACCACCGAAGTCGTAGCGCCAGACCCGCTCCAGGATCTGTGCCTTGCTGACGACGACCCGCTCGTTCCGCATCAGGTAGCGCAGCAGCTCGAACTCGGTCGCGGTCAGGTGCACTTCCTGGCCGGCTCGGTGCACCTCCCGGCTCTCCTCGTCCAGTTCCAGGTCGGCGACCTTCAACGTGGCCGAGCGGGTCGGGTCGGGCACCGAGCGCCGCATCACCGCGTGCACCCTGGCCAGCAGCTCCTCGACCCGGAACGGCTTGACCACGTAGTCGTCGGCGCCGGCGCGCAGCCCGGCGACCACGTCGCCGCTGGCGTCCCTGGCGGTCAGGAAGATCACCGGCACCTCGGCGCCGGCCTCGCGGAGCCTGCGCAGGACGCCGACGCCGTCCATGCCGCCCGCGTCGCCCAGCATGATGTCGAGGACGACCAGGTCCGGGTCGTGCTCAGCCACGGCGGCGAGTGCGCCGGGAGCGGTGTCGGCCACCACCGTCGTGAAACCGTCCAGGCGGAGCGCGGTGGAGACCAGGTGCGAAACGTTCTCCTCGTCGTCGACGACGAGGACTCGGCGCTGTCCGGCACGCTCGCTCATGCTGTCCAGCCTGACACGCAGAAAGCGAAGTGGCAGGTAAGGACATCGTGCCGCGCTCGGCCCGGGCTGGTGCCCGTCCGGCTCGCGAGGAGCGTCTTCGTCGTCATGGAACCCACGATGACCAGGCAGCCTGAGCAGTTACTGTGCCCGATCTGTGGTTCCGCTGTGAGGGGGCGATCAGTCGGTGGCGCGGGCCGCTTCCAGGCGGGCGCGGGCACCGTCGAGCCACTCCTGGCAGACCGTCGCGAGCTGCTCGCCGCGCTCCCAGAGCGCCAGCGCCTCCTCGAGCGTCGTTCCGCCTGCCTCCAGGCGTTGCACGACCTCGACGAGTTGGGCGCGGGCGTCCTCGTAGCTCAGCCGTTCCGCCATGGCCGCAAGCGTAGGGGGCGGCGAGGGGCTCGACCAGGCGGGGCGGTTCGACCCGAGGGTCGGTTTCCAAAATGAAGAGGTTTAATACTGACTGAGTGCTAATTACATGGACACCCCTTTCGCGAAGCTCTGTGTGGCCGAGGGGAAGGGATCTTCATGCGTATTCGAACTCGTGCGTTGGCGGGTGGTCTGGCTGCGGCGGCGGTGCTCGGCGCGGCACCGGCGGCAGCGCACGCTTCGGAAGACCGAGTCGCGCGGACCGAGGTCACGTTCGACCGGTCGGTGGTCGCTCAGCTGAGCCGGCTGGGCGTCCGCGTGCGAGCGGTGGACGCCGAGCAGCGGGGTCGCCGCGACGACCTGCGGGTCACGTTCCGGGTGGTGCGGGGCTCGCGTCCCGGGGTGATCGAGCACCGGGGCGGCCTGCTGTTCGACACCGCGCGCAGGCCTGATCTGTTCCTCTCCCGACCGGTCGTCGACCTGCGCCGGGGCACGGTCAGCTTCGGCGTGGACCGCGACCGGGTGACGGTGCTCAGCATCGACTCCCGGCGGGACGGCCGCCCGAACCGTCCCGGCGACCGGAACGACGGTCGCGGGGACGGCCAGGGCGACGACCGGGGTGACGGTCGGAGCGACGGCCAGGGTGACGGCCGGGACGACGACCGTGGTGACGGCCGGCAGACCGGCGACCGTCCGGCCACCGGGCAGGACGGCACCCGGCCGCAGACCGGTACCCGTCCGCAGACCGGCACTGGTCCGCAGACCGGCACTGGTCCGCAGACCGGTACTCGGCCGCAGGCCGGCACCGGGGGTGGCGTCCGTGCTGTCAACGACCGGGACGCCACGCTGCGCCTGACGCGCGACGGCGAGCGGCTGCTCGACCGCGCGTTCGACACCCGCTGGTTCTGGACCGGCCAGCCGGTGGCCACCGTCGAGTTCCGCGAGCGCTGACGCCGCGCGAGCGGTGTGGCGCCGCACCGCGCGCGGTGACGCGCTCGGAGCGGTGACGCCGCGCGAGCGCTGACGCCTGCCGGGCGTCAGCGCTCGGTGACCACGGCGGGCAGTTCGCCGGACGCCAGCCGCACCCGGAGCGCGTCACCCGGCGCGGCGTCCGCGGCGTCGCGCAGCACCGCGCCATCGGTCCGCTGCACGACCGCGTACCCGCGGTCGAGCGTGGCCTGCGGCGAGAGCGCCCGGACGCGTGCCCGCACCTGGCCGAGCTCGGCGCCCGCGGCGTCGAGCCGGTGCGCGAGCGTCCGCCTGGCTCGCTCGCGCAGCCCATCGACCTCGGCTTCGCGCTGGTCGACCAGCACCGTCGGCCGGGCGAACGCCGGGCGCGAGCGCACCCCGTCGAGCCACTGTTGCCCCGCGTCCAGCCGGGACATGACGCCGCGGAGGAGCCGCTGCCGTGCGGCGTCGATGCGCTGCCGTTCCTCGCTCAGGTCGGGCACGACCCGCTTCGCCGCGTCGGTCGGCGTCGAGCAGCGGACGTCGGCGACGTAGTCGACGAGCGGGGTGTCGGGTTCGTGGCCGATCGCGCTCACCACGGGCGTCCGGCACGCGAAGACCGCCCGGCACAGCGTCTCGTCGCTGAACGGGAGCAGATCTTCCACCGAGCCGCCGCCGCGCGCGAGCACGATGACGTCCACCTCCGGGTCGGCGTCCAGCTCGCGGAGCGCCTCGAGGATCTGCGTCACGGCCTGGGTGCCCTGCACCGCGACCGGGCGCACCGCGAACCGCACCGCGGGCCAGCGGCGCCGGGCGTTCTCCAGCACGTCCCGCTCGGCCGCGCTCGCGCGGCCGGTGATCAGCCCCACGGTGCCGGGCAGGAACGGCAGCGGCCGCTTGCGTTCGGCGGCGAAGAGGCCCTCGGCGGCGAGTAGCTCCTTCAGCCGGGCCAGCCGGGCGAGCAGTTCGCCGATACCCACTGCGCGGAGCTCGCTGGCGCGCAGTGAGAGCGACCCGCGTTGCAGGTAGTAGTCGGGCTTGGCGTGCACGAGGACCCGAGCGCCCTCGGTCAGCGGCGGGCGGACCGCGTCGAACACCATCCGCGGGCAGGTGACCGGGATGCTGATGTCCGCCGCCGGATCACGGAGCGTGAGGAAGACGGTCGGCGCGCCGGGGCGGCGGGACACCTGGGCGACCTGGCCCTCGACCCAGACGTCGCCGAGCCGGGCGACCCACTGCCCGATCTTCATGCTCACCACGCGCACCGGCCAGGGGGCCTCGGCGGAGCTGCGCTGTGCGTCTCGGGAAGTGGAGATCGCTTCGGTCACACCGTGAGCCTACGGCCCCGGTTGCCTCCGCCGTCCGCATCAAACGCGCATGACCACCTGGTCAGGAGCACATCATCCGAACGGTTATGTCCGCTTAGTCCGCAAAGACGAAATGTCGACGAAATGAGCCCCGGAATGACATTAATCCGGCCGAAGCTCCCCAAAAGCACTTTTTGTCTGATTAGCTCCGTTCTGCCGCAACAACCAAGGGAGGCATTGACATGACAACCACGATCCGCCGGACCGCGGTCATGCTGGCCGGACTGACGCTGGCCTCGGGCGCCGTACTCGGTATGGCGAACCCGGCCGCTGCCACCACCGCCCAGAGCTCGACGCAGCAGAACCAGACGGTTCGCGGTCACGGCTGGGGTGGCTGGGACGACGACGATTGGGAGTTCCGGGGCCTCTACAACAGCCGCTGGTCCTGCGAGCGCGCCGGCCGTTGGCAGACTCGCTGGGACCGCCACGACGACTACGTCTGCGTGCGTAGCAACCAGTGGCGTCGCGGCTGGGACCGGGACAACCGCTGGGGCAACTGGGGCAACGACTGGGACCGCTGGGGCCACCGGTACGGCGTCTGGGCCCTCTACGTCGAGGACTGATCTCGATCGATCCCGGCCGGGTGGCGGCCCGGCCGGGATCGTTTTGCTGTTCGCCCCGGTCACCTCGCGAGGTGGCCGGGGCGCTCTCGGCGTTCGCGGTGATGGGCGTGCCTACCATGGGGTCATGACTTCGACCGCCAAGCGCGTCCTGCTCGCCAAGCCCCGGGGCTACTGCGCCGGTGTCGACCGCGCGGTCGTCACGGTGGAAAAGGCGCTCGAGTTGTACGGCGCGCCGGTATACGTCCGTAAGCAGATCGTGCACAACCGCCACGTCGTCGCCGAGTTGGAGAAGCGTGGCGCGATTTTTGTCGAGGAGACCGAAGAGGTGCCGGAAGGCGCCACCGTCATCTTCTCCGCGCACGGCGTCGCGCCGGTCGTCCACCAGGAGGCCGCGGCGCGGAGCCTGAAGTCGATCGACGCGACCTGCCCGCTGGTGACCAAGGTGCACCACGAGGCGCGCCGGTTCGCCGCGGCCGACTACGACATCCTGCTGATCGGCCACGAAGGGCACGAAGAGGTCATCGGCACCAGCGGTGAGGCTCCGGATCACGTCCACCTGGTCGACGGGCCGGAGGATGTGGCGAACGTCACTGTGCGTGACGAGTCGAAGGTCGTCTGGCTCTCCCAGACCACGCTGTCGGTGGACGAGACGATGGACACCGTCGGTCGGCTGAAGACCCGGTTCCCGCTGCTCGAGTCGCCGCCGAGCGACGACATCTGCTACGCCACGTCGAACCGTCAGCAGGCCGTCAAGGACATCGCGCCGCAGTGCGAGCTCGTGCTCGTGGTCGGTTCGACGAACTCGTCGAACTCGGTCCGGCTGGTCGAGGTGGCCAAGCAGTCCGGCGCGAACGACGCCCGGCTGGTCGACTTCGCGCACCAGATCGACGAGGCCTGGCTGGACGGCGTCACGACGGTCGGGCTCACCTCCGGCGCCTCGGTGCCCGAGGAACTCGTCGAGCAGGTCCTGGGCTGGCTCGCCGAGCGCGGGTACGGCGAGGTCGAGGAGATCCTCTCGGCGCAGGAGCGGCTGGCGTTCTCGCTGCCCCAGGAGCTGCGGCGCGACCTGAAGGCGGCGGGCCTCCCGACCGCGTAACCGCGGGCGGGCCTCCCGACCGTGTAACCGCTCGCGACGCCGGGCGCGCCAGCCGGGCCGACGCCCGGGAAATGCTCAGGTGCGTTGATCCGTGGCCGATGCGGGAGTGCCAGCACTCCACGGCCGCGGGAGGGCCGCCCGTATGTCGCTGCGTTCGTTCTTCGGGGATCGTTCGGTCGGCCAGAAGCTCTCGGCGTTCGGTGTCCTCGCGGTCGTGGGCGCGGTCGGCGTCGGCATCGTCGGTGCGCGGGGTCTGACCGTGGCGCACGAGTCCGCCGAGCGTGTGCTCGCCGCGGGCGTGCTCACCCGGGCCACGCTCCAGGCCGACATGGACCACGACGCGATCCGCGGTGACGTCCTGCTCGCGCTGGTCGACCCGGCGGCGAACCTCTCCGACGTCCGCACCGAGTTCACCGACCACGCGGACGAACTCCGCAGCCTGGTCGAGCAGGTACGGGACGCGGGCGTGTCCACGGCGGTGTCCAGTGCGGCCGACGAGTCGCTGACCGCGATCGACACCTACACCGAGCGGGCCGACGCGGTCCTGACCGCCGCGGCCACCAGCCGCACGCAGGCACTGGCGCTACTGCCGGAGTTCAACACCGCGTTCACCGCCGTCGAGCAGGCGCTGCCCGAGGTGGCCGACGGCGTGCAGGCGCAGGCCGACCGTGAGGCCGCCCGGGTCGACGACGCCCGCCGCTCGGCGCTGATCGCGATCGCGGTGACCGGGATCCTGCTCGCGCTCGCCGTCCTGGCCGTGGCCACGACGCTGATCCGGTCGGTGGTCTCCCGGCTGCGCACGATCGAGCATGTCGTCCTCGGACTGGCGCGCGGTGATCTCACCCGTCGGGCCGGTCTGACCGGACGCGACGAGTTCGGACGGCTCGGCACCGAGCTCGACCACGCGGTCGGCAACGTCGCGGCCATCGCCGCGGCGATCGCCACCTCGGCCGAGCGATTGTCGACCTCGTCCTCGGACCTGGTCAGTTCCGGCGAGCAGATCAGCGTGTCGGCCTCGGGGGCGGCGTCCGCCGCGGGGTCGGTCGCATTCCGCGCCGAGGAGGTGTCCTCCCACGTGCAGGCGGTCTCGGCCGGCTCCGAGCAGATGGGCGCCTCGATCCAGGAGATCGCGCAGAACGCCGCCAGAGCCGCGGACGTCGCGTCCTCCGCGGTGCGCGGCGCCGCCGGGGCCCGGGACACGGTCGAGCGGCTGGGCTCGTCCTCGGCGCAGGTCGGCGAGGTCGTCCGGGTGATCACGTCGATCGCCGAGCAGACGAACCTGCTCGCGCTGAACGCCACGATCGAGGCGGCCCGCGCCGGCGACCTCGGCAAGGGCTTCGCGGTGGTGGCCGGTGAGGTCAAGGACCTGGCCCAGGAGACCGCCCGTGCCACCGACGACATCGCGCAGCGGGTGTCCGCGATCCAGGCCGACACCGAGGGCGCGGTCGCAGCGATCGCGGAGATCGCCGAGGTCATCGGCCAGATCAACGAGTTCCAGACGACGATCGCGGCGGCAGTCGAAGAGCAGAGCGCGACCGTGACCGAGATGAACCGCAGCGTCTCGGAGGCGGCGACCGGCACCGCGAGCATCGCCGACACGATCCGGGGCGTGGCCGACACCGCGGGGGAGATCAGCGGTCAGGCGGACGGCTCGCGCTCGTCCGCCGGTGCGCTCGCCGGCATGGCCGCCGAACTCGAACACCTGGTCGCGGGGTTCCGGAGGTAGTCAGTCGACGAGTTCCGGGGCCTGCAGCGCCCTGGGGACGGCCTCGACCTGGCGCGGTGCTGCGATGTCGCTGGTGGCGACCTGCAAATCGGTGAACCGGCGTGCGCTCACCAGCACCCGCGCCTCCAGCGACCCCACCGCGTCGTTGTAGCGGGCCACCGCGTTGCCCAGCGCCGACCCCAGCTTGTCCACGTGACCGCCCATCGTGGACAGCCGCTGGTACAGGTCGCGCCCCAGCGCGTGGACCGCGGCCGCGTTCTCAGCCAGGGCCTCCTGACGCCACGTGTACGCGATCGTCCGCAGCAGCGCGATCAGCGTCGACGGCGTCGCGACGACGATGTTCCGGCTGAACGCGTGCTCGAGCAGGTTCGGCTCGCGCTGCAGGGCGGCGTCCAGGAACGTGTCCGCGGGGACGAACAGCACGACGAACTCCGGCGTCGGCTCGAACCGCTGCCAGTAGGCCTTCGCCGCGAGCTGCTCGACGTGCGTGCGGAGGTGCCGGGCGTGCGCCTGCATCCGAGCGGACCGGTCCCGCTCGTCCCGGGCCTCCATCGCCTCCAGGTACGCGGCGAACGGCACCTTCGCGTCCACCACGACGCTCTTGCCGCCGGCGAGCGTCACGACCAGGTCGGGGCGCAGGATGCCGTCCTCGGTGCTCGAGGTGGCCTGCTCGACGAAGTCGCAGTGCTCGACCATCCCCGCCACCTCGACGATCCGCCGCAGCTGGTGCTCGCCCCAGCGTCCGCGGACCTGCGGGGCCTTGAGCGCGGAGACCAGCTGGCCGGTCTCGACGCGGAGCTTCTCGCCGGTCTGCTGCATCGCGTTGACCTGCTCACGCAGCGCGGCGTGCGCCACGGCCCGGTCCCGTTCGAGTTCGACGACGGTGTGCTCGACGTTGGCGATGCTCTCCCGGATCGGCCCGACGAGTTGCGAGAACGCGCTGTTGTTCCGCTCGATCGCCTCCGCGGACACCGCCCGTAGCGCCTGCTCCAACCGCTCCTCGCCCGCCCGGGAAGCCTCCACAGTGGCGCGCAGGCCCGCGGTCTCGGCCGCGTTCCGGGCCATCGCGGCGAACCAGCCCGCCGCGGCACCGGCGGCCAGACACACCAGCGCGACGACGATCAGGCCGAGAAGGGTGGCGGTGGACATGAGCGCATCGTGACTCATTCCGTCTCCGGTTCCACGTTCGGCACGCCATCCCCAGCGGCAGATTCTCGTCCAAACGTCCGAAAAATGCTGTTAAGAATCCTTCGTCCGTCAGAGGAAGACGGGGGCGGAACAGCCGCGGGTCCGTCGGGGGACGCCCACGGCTCATCGATCACCGGACGCGGGGGAGGCGTCGTGACCGAACAACCAACGACGGAAGAAACACTGGCCGATGTCATACGACAGCGGCTGGGCGAGTGCAGCCCGGCGGAACGCAAGGTCGCTCGGGTCCTGCTGGCCGACTACCCGTCCGCCGGCTTCGAGACTGTGGCCCGGCTGGCGACCCGGGCGGGGGTGAGTGGACCGACCGTCGTGCGTTTTGCGACCAGGCTCGGCTTCCAGGGGTTCCCGGACTTCCAACGAGGACTGCGCACCGAGACCTCGGTGGTCGACCGGGTCCCGGCCAACCGGCAGACACCGCTGCTCGACGCGGTGAACGCGGCCGCCAAGGCGATGGTCCGCACGGTCGTCGGGCTACCGCCGTACGACGTCGCGGAGGCGGTCGAGTTGCTCGCCGACCGGCGCCGCCACGTCTACGTGGTCGGTGGCTCGCTGCTGGCGGGGTACCTCCACCAGCTGCTGGCGACGGTCCGGGCGGGGGTCCACCTGGTCGGGACACCACCGGTGACGACGTTGGCCGATCTCACCGGCCGGGACGTCCTGGTCGTCTTCGACCTGCCACCGTACGAGCCGGCCGTGACGGCGCTGGCCCGCTACGCCGCCCGGCTGCACGCGAAGGTCGTCCTGTTCACCGCGGCCGGGCTGTCGCCAGCCGCAGCGCACGCCGAGGTGGTGCTGCCCAGCGACGCGTCGCCGCGCGCGCTGACCCCGGCCGTGGCGCTGCTGGAGGCGATCGCCGGCGGCGTCCTCGACCGCATCGGCCCGGAAGGCGCGCACCGGATGGAGCAGACCGAGGCCCTCGCCGCCGACCTCGACGGCGGTCAGGCCTAGCGGCGCGCCAGCTCTTGGAGGGCGGTGTAGCGGCCGCCGCTGGCGAGCAGCTCGGCCGGCGGACCGTCCTCCACGATGCCTCCGGCGTCGAGGATGAGCACCCGGTCGGCGATCTCCACGGTGGAGAGCCGGTGCGCGATGATCACCGCGGTCCGGTCGGCCAGCAGCGTCCGCAGGGCCTGCTGCACCGCGCGTTCGCTCGGGATGTCCAGCGACGAGGTGGCCTCGTCCAGGATCAGGACATCCGGGTCGGCCAGCACGGCCCTGGCGAACGCCACCAGCTGCCGCTGCCCGGCGGACAGCCGCGTGCCGCGCTCACCGACCGGGGTGTCGAACCCTGCCGGAAGCGCACGGATCATGCGCTCCGCTCCGACCTCGGCGGCTGCGGCCTCCACCTGCGCGCGGCTCGCGTCCGGGCGTCCGAACCGGATGTTGTCGGCCACCGAGCCGCGGAACAGGAAGTTCTCCTGGGTCACCGTGATGATCGCCGCCTGCAGCGCGGCCTCGTCGACCTCCCGCAGATCGACGCCGTCCAGCCGGACCGATCCGCCGAGCGGGTCGTAGAACCGGGCGATCAACCGGGCGACCGTCGACTTGCCCGCGCCGGTGGAGCCCAGCAGCGCGACGGTCTGCCCGGCCGGAATCGTCAGGTCGAGGTTCGGCAGCACGATCCGGTCGTCTCGATACCCGAACCGGACACCCCGCAGCTCGACCTGCCGACCGCGACCTGCGTGCACCGGGAGCGGTACCGGGTCGGCCGGCGGAGCGATCTCGGACTGCTCCTCCAGCACGCCGGAGATCTTCTCCAGCGCGGCGGTCGCCGCTTGCAGGCTGTTGTAGAACATCGACAGCTGCGTCATCGGGTCGAAGAACCGGCGGGTGTAGAGCAGGATCGCCGTCAGCACACCGACCTGGAGGTGGCCGCTCGCGGCGAGCCATCCGCCGACGCCCAGCACCAGCGCGGTCGTCGCGATCGACACCCCGTAGACGCCGGGGGCGAAGACCGCCATCAGCCGTATGACGCGGCGGTCGGCGTCGGCCAGGTCGGTGGCGAGGCCTCCGAACAGTGTGTTGTTCCGCGGCTCCCGCCGGAACGCCTGCACCGCGCGCATGCCGCCGAGCGTCTCCACGATGTGGACGATGACGAGCGCGACGGTCTCCCTGGTGCGCCGGTACGCCGGGCCGGAGCGTCGGCGGAACCAGCCGATGATCAGCGCCAGGAACGGGAACGCGACCAGCGTCAGCAGACCCATCCGCCAGTCCAGCACGAGCAGGATGACGCCGATCACCAGCACGTTCAGCCCTTGGATGACCAGGTCGTCGAGGCTGCCGTCGAGCAGGTCGGTCAGCGCGTCGACGTCCGAGGTCAGGCGCGAGATCACCCGGCCGGACGTGTAGCGCTCGTGGAACGCGGGGGAGAGCCGCTGAAGGTGCGCGAATGCTCGTCGACGCAGGTCGTAGAGGATGCCGTGGGTGATCCGCGCGCTGAACTCCAGGTAGGCGCGCCGCGCCGCGTACTCCACCACGGTCGCACCGGCCAGCGCCGCGGCGACGGCGAACACGACGCTGCCGTCACCGTCGTTCACCAGCGGCGGCAGGCCCGCGTCGATGCCGACGCTGATCAGGAACGGCCCGGCCAGCCCGCTGATGTTCTGGACGACCAGCAGCAGCGAGGCGACCGCGACTCGGCGCCGGTAGGGCCGGAGGAGGCTGCCGAGCAGCGCCCGGCTCCGCCGCCGCAGCCGCACGCCTGCCTCGTCGGACACCTCGTCGGCCTGCTCGGCAGCGACGCCGTGCCACGCATCGGTGGTCGTCACTGAGGTGCTCCCTGCAGGGTGGTGTCGAGGAGATCGCGGTAGGTGGGCACGGTGGCGAGCAGTTCCTCGTGTGTACCGACGGCCACGACCGTCCCGTCGTCGATCAACGCGACCCGGTCGGCCAGCGCGACCGTCGACGGCCGGTGCACGACCAGGAGTGCGGTGGTGCCCGCGAGGACGGTGTGCAGCGCCTGCTCGACCATCGCCTCGGTCTCGACGTCGAGCGCGGAGAGCGGGTCGTCCAGCACCAGGACGCGAGGCCTGCCGACCACCGCACGTGCTAGGGCGAGCCGCTGCCGCTGCCCGCCGGAGAGTGACAGGCCCTTCTCGCCGATCCGGGTGTCCAGGCCCCACGGCAGGTCGTGGACGAACTCGGCCTGCGCGATCCGCAGTGCGGCGGCCACCTCGTCGTCGGTCGCGTCCGGTCGGCCGAGCGTGATGTTCTCCCGGACGCTGGCGGAGAACAGCGTCGGATCCTCGAACGCCGAACTGACCACCGTGCGCAGGGACTCCAGGCTCAGGTCCCGGATATCGACGCCGTCCACCGTGATCCGCCCGGCGGTGACGTCGTAGAGACGGTTGACCAGCAACGTCAGCGTGGTCTTGCCGGAACCGCTGGCACCGACCAGCGCCATCGTCTCGCCGGGCCGAACCTCCAGGTCGACGTCGTGCAGCACCGCGCTGTCCTCGGTCGGGTACCGGAAGCCGACACCCTCGAAGCGGACGTGGCCTTTCGGCGAATCGGCGGTCCGGGCGTCCGGCCGGTCGACGACCGTCGGCGGCGTGTCGAGGATCTCGTAGACGCGCTGCGCCGCGGTCGCGGCCTGCTGGGCCTCGCCGAGCAGCCAGCCCAGCGAGTCCAGCGGCCAGATCGCGAACGTGAGCAGGCCGATGAACGCGACCAGCTCGCCGATCGTCAGCGAGCCGCCGGCGACCGCGTACGCGCCGCCGAGCAGGACGGCGGCCATCAGCAGCCCCGGTACCGCCTCGATCGCCGGCCAGAACCGGGCGATGACCCGGCCCTGGGCGAGTCCGGTGTCGAGGACCGTGCGGGCGGCCCCGCCGAACCGCTGGTTGATGTACCGGTGCCTGCCGAACGCCCGGATCGTGCGGAACCCGAGGACGGATTCCTCGACGAGGCTCGTCAGGTCGCCGACGTCGTCCTGCAACCGGCGGGAGAGCGGAAGGTAGCTGCGGCTGAGCCCGTAGGTCAGCACCATCACCGGGATCATGCCCGCTGTCACCAGCAGCCCCAGCGGCCAGTGGATCGTCATCAGGATGATCGCGACGCCGACGAACGTACCGGTCTGCAGCACGATGAAGATCGAGCCGAACGCGAGGAAGCTGCCGACCGCCCGCAGGTCCGACGTGGAGCGGGACAGCAGCTGTCCGCTCGGCCAGCGATCGTGGAACTCCAGCGGGAGGCGCTGGAGGTGCGCGTACAGATCGGTGCGCAGTGCGGTCTCCACGCCGACCGACCCGGTCGCGTGTGCACGTCGGGCGGCGTAGTCGCTGATCATCACGCACACGCTGGCCAGCAGCGCCAGCCCGGCGAGCGGCAGCAGGCCGTCGGTCGTTCCGTGCCGGACCGGTCCGTCGATCACCCGCTGGGTGAGCAGCGGGCCGACGATCTGGAACGCCTGTCCGAGCGCGGCGCACACCAGCAGCGCAAGCAGGCTGCGAGCGTACGGGCGCGCGTACGTCCGGAGCCGGAACAGAGTCTTCAGGGGTCCATTGGCGGGCCGAGCCACCCCCACATCGGCGCGCATTCCCCGACCATAAGCGGGCGTGTGCCGAGCGGCGGAATGGTTTTCCGCCCGGTGCTACCCCCGGGGAGCGCCGGGTTTCACGGCGACCAGCCGCAGGCGGCGATAGTCGGCCCACCAGGCGCCGTTGCGCCAGAGCGTCTCCCGCACCCGTTCCTCCAGCGCCGCGAAGAACGCAGCCTCGTCGAGGCCGTCGAGCAGGAACGTCGCGAACATCCGGACCCAGTTCTGCAGCCCGGCGGTGCCGTCGAGGACCGTCGGGCGGTCGAACAGCCAGGCCGATCGGACCTCCAGGCCCGCACCTTCGACCACCAGCGCGTACTCGCCGACCGTCGGGTAGTACCAGGGCAGCGGCGCCGCGGGGAGGCCGGACTCGGCCCGGACCTCCTGGGCGGCCCGGATGATCGTCCCGACGTTCCCGGCGCCGCCGAACTCGGCGACGAACCGCCCACCGGGACGCAGCGCCCTGGCCACCGAGGCCGCGACCCGCTCCGGCTCGGGCACCCAGTGCAGCACGGCATTGGAGAACACCGCGTCGTACTGGTCTTCCGCGCCCAGCTCCCGGGCGTCGGCTACCGCGAAGTACGGGAAGTCGGGGTACTTGTCGCCTGCCCTCGCGATCATCTCCGCGCTGGCGTCGACGCCGTCCGCGGCGACCCGGCGCGACCGCAGCAGCGCGACGTGGTCGCCGGTGCCGCAGCCGAGGTCGAGCACACGCTCCCCGGGTAGCGCGGCCAGCAGTTCCAGCAGATCCTGCCCGTAGGAGGCGACAAAACCGTGGTGACGGTCGTACAGCGCGGCATCCCAGGTTTGCGTGCTCATGTCACGGACCTTAGCTCTCGTCCCACATAACAGGAAGTCCCTCTCATTATGTGGACGACAACTGACCCAGAATTCGGCTCAGCAGTGCCGCGACCCCCGGGACGCTGATGATCACCCCGAGGATCGCCAGCGCGGTGAACGCCGGAACGAGCACGGTGCGCTCGACCGAACCGCCGGCTCGGACCGCGATCCGGTCGGGCATGCCGATCTCCCGCCAGCGCTCGCCACGGATCGGCACCGGCCAGAGCACCGGGCATCCGGCCTTGGTGATCATGTCGCCGAACGTGTGGACCACGCACCCGATGCCGACCGAGAGCCCCAGCAGCGGATACCCCCGGTCGGCGGGCAGCGTGTCGATGGCGACGTACGCGGCGAGCGCCGACAGTGCGGTGACCAGCACCCATCCGGAGGCCTTCGCCGCGTCGGCCATCAGCCCGCGGATGCCGAGCCCGAACAGGAAGAACAGCGCGATCGCCACGGCCGTCTTGCCGTAACTCTCGGCCAGATAACCGACGCCGGCGCCGAGCCCCGCCGCGAACACCCACGTGTGCGTGAACGTGCGGTGGCCGTTGGTCCGCTTGCCGTCGCGTTTGGACCGGGTGACCTTGTAGATGCCGAGCGACAGCTTCTCCACGCACTCGGCGACGAACAGCGAGGCGACGCCGAACGTGCGGGCGACGGTCGCGCCACCCCGGTTGCGGGTGACCTTGCCGGACGTGTCGAGGTCGGGCAGTAACGCGGCCCCGGCACACGCGACCGTGTAGGTCGTCAACTCGATCGGCGACTGCATGTACCCGCCGAGCTGGGCCGCCACCGCGGAGCCGACCAACCAGGCGGCGGCTCCGGAGATGGCATGGGTGGGCCCCATGACCATGCGTGCTCACTTTCCACTGTGCACTACCTAGGCCCAACGGTAAGGCCCGGGCGAAACCCGCACAGTGAAGCACGCAGCGTTCAATAGTCGGACAGCGACACTCCGACGTCAGGCCTCGTGGTCCAGGAGCCAGCGCTTGATCTGGACGCCCCACCGGAAGCCGCCGAGCGTGCCGTCCGAGCGCAGCACCCGGTGGCAGGGGACGAACAGGGCGGCGGCGTTGCGGGCGCAGGCCGACGCCGCCGCCCGAACCGCCAGCGGACGCCCGGCCAGCTCGGCGTATTCGGTGTAGGTCACCGGCGAGCCCGGCTGGACCTTCCGGAGCACCTCCCACGCTCCGAGCAGAAACGGCCCGGACCGCTGCCGGACGGGGATCGTGTCGATCACCGTGACGTCGCCCTCGTGATACCGGAGCACGGCCTTCGTGACGTCGCCCAGCTCGCTGCGGGGCGCCGGATCGATCGGACGCAGCGTGGGATGGATGACACCGAGCAGGTCGTCGATCGTGTTCGTCCAGCCGCTGGCGAGCACCGTGCCGTCGGATTCGATCGCGGTGAACGGGCCGATGGGGGTGTCGACGGTCGCGTAGTAGGTGGACGTGGACATCGAGTTGGTCCTCTCAGGAAGTTTCGGATTGCCAGAGGTGTAGGACGGCGTACGACCGCCAGGGACGCCAGCGGCTCGCCCATTCGTCCAGCGCCCGCGGGTCGTCGGGGAGACCCAGCTGAGCCGCCGCGCGGCGGACGCCCAGGTCGCCGGAGAGGAAGACGTCCGGCGCCCCGGTGGCCCGCAGCGCGATGTAACCGGCGGTCCACGGCCCGATGCCGGGCAGCTCCTGCAGCGCCTCCATCGCCTCGGCCGGGTCGGTGCCCGCGTCGAGCACCAGGTCGCCGCCGGCCAGCGCGGTGCAGAGCGCGATCAGCGTCCGGGCCCGGCTGGCCGGCATCGGGAGTGCCGCCGGAGTGAGCTCGGCGAGCGCCTCCGCGGTGGGGAACACGCGAGCGCCGTCGGCGTCGGCGGGCTCGCCGTACTGCTCGGCGAGGCGCCCGGCGACCGTGCGGGCCGCTGCCACCGACACCTGCTGCCCGAGCACGGCGCGGACCGCGATCTCGGCCCCGTCGACCGCGCCCGGAACCCGGAGACCGGGGTGGGCGGCGACCAGCGGACCGAGCGCCGGGTCGGCGCCCAGCGCGGTGTCGACCGCGACCGGATCGGCGTCCAGGTCGAGCAGCCGGCGGCAGCGATGGACGGCGGTGCCGAGATCGCGCAGGTCGGCGAGGGTCAGCTCGGCGCGGACGTGCCCGGCGGCCGGCGTCAGCGCGACCGACCCGACGCCGTGCGGAAGCCGCAGCGTGCGCCGGTACGTGTCGCCCTCCACGACCTCGACGTGGGGAACCGCTCTGGCGGCGAGGAACGCCCAGAGCGCTGGCGCGTCGAACGGCTCGCGGTAGGCCAGCCGCAGCGCGATGGTTCCGGGCCCGGCGGCGGGTACCTGCCCGCCTGCCGTGCGCCGCTTGGCGCGCAGCGCGCTGGGCGTCGCCGCGAAGACCTCACGGACGGTCTCGTTGAACTGTCGGATGCTGCTGAACCCGGCGGCGAACGCGACGTCCGCGAACGGCAGCGTCGTGGTCTCGATCAGCGTGCGGGCGATCTGCGCCCGCCGGGCACGCGCCAGCGCCAGCGGGCCGACACCCAGCTCGGCGATGAGCTGCCGGTTGAGGTGGCGGGCCGAGTAGCCGAGCCGGTCGGCCAGCCCGGTGACGCCGTCGCGCTCGACGACGCCGTCGCCGACCAGCCGCATCGCGCGCCCGACCAGGTCGGCGCGGAGGTTCCAGTCGGGTGAGCCGGGCGCCGCGTCGGGCAGGCAGCGCAGGCAGGCCCGGAATCCGGCCGCCTGCGCGGTCGCCGGAGTCGGATAGAAGCGGACGTTGGCGCGCTTCGGTGTCATCGCCGGGCAGCTCGGACGGCAGTAGATGCCGGTGGAAGTCACTCCCAGCACGAACTGCCCGTCGAACCGCGCGTCGCGGCTGCGGGCCACGCGGTAGCAGAAGTCGGGGTCTAGTAGTGCGGTCACGAACATGATCCTGCCGCCATCACCCACCCACTGGCTGGCGGGAATCGGACCTGTTGATAACCGGCCCGTTGCGTGGACTGCGATCCTGGGCGACGTGACGCAGACGACGTTCGAGTTCCACAGCGACGGGTTGGCCCTGGCGGGGATCCTGCGGGTCCCGTCAGGCACGGCACCGGAGGGCGGATGGCCGGCGCTGGTCTTCACCGGCCCGCTGTCCGGCGTCAAGGAACAGGTCGTCGGCGGGTACGCCGAGCGGTTGACCGCGGCCGGCTACGTCACGCTCGCGTTCGACCATCGCAACTTCGGTGGCAGCGAGGGCGAACCGCGCCAGCACGAGGACTCCGCGGGCAAGCTGGCCGACCTGCGTGACGCGGTCAGCGCGCTGACGATTCACCCGGCCGTGGACGCCGCCCGGATCGGCGCGGTCGGCATCTGTCTCGGTGGCGGGTACGCGCTCCGGTTCGCCGCGTTCGACCCGCGGATCCGCGCGGTCGCGTGCGTCGCGGGCGGATACAACGACCCGGCCGCGATGCGGGCGGCGATGGGCGCCGAGACCTATCGGGCGCAGCTCGCGAGCTACGCCGAGGTGGCCGGCGCGCAGTACCGCACCGGGCAGGTCGAGTACCTCGCGGCGGTGTCCGCGGATGAGACCGAACCGGCGGTGATGGCCGGTGCGGAGCCGTTCACGTACTACGGCACCGAGCGGTCGGCCACCCCCGGCTGGGTGAACCGCCTGACCGTGCTGACCGTCCGCGAACTGATCACCGTGGACCTGGCGGTGGGCGCCGACTTCCTCGGGCCGACGCCCCTGCTCGTCGTCCACGGCACGACCGACGCGTTCTGCTCACCGGACGGGGCGCGCGCGGTGTTCGAGCGCACCAGCGGCCCGGCGGAGATTCTGTGGCTGGAGACCACCAACCACATCGACCTGTACGACCGCCCGGAGTACGTCGACCCGGCAGTGGCGCGGATCACCGAGTTCCTCACGGACCATCTGTGATGTCCGCCGGATAGCTGACAGCATTCAGGTGTCAACGGGCGCACAATGATCGGAGACGAATTACTCAGGCGGAGCTTAATTCCTGCATGGCTCCGGGGGGTGGAATCGACTCATGACGCTGGCGAACCCATCTACCACCGCCCTCGGCGGCCGGTCCGGTGATCACGTCGGCCCGGTCGACGTCGGGTTGCCCGCCGTGCTCACCCGCGCCGTCGACTGGGCGAAGCAGCGCCGCCGCCGCCGGTACGTCGCCGCGGTGAAGCGACGTCTCCGCCGCTACGACCCGCCCGCCGGTCGCTGAGCCCTGGCCCTGACGACTCCCAGGTCGTAGGCGAGGATCGTCGCCCGCACCCGGTCACGGACGCCCAGCTTCGTGAGCACCGCGTTGACGTGCGTCTTCACCGTGCCGACGCCGACGCCGAGCTGTTCGGCCAGCTCCGCATTGGACAGCCCGGACGCCAGCAGCACGAACACCTCGCGCTCCCGGCCGGTCAACCCCGCCAGCGCCGCCTCCGCGTCCGGGTCGGGCGGCGGCCCACCGTCGGCGAACGTGGCGATCAGCCGCCGGGTCACGGTCGGTGACAGCATCGCCTCACCGCCGGCCACCACGCGCACCGCGGCCAGCAGTTCGTCCGGCTCGGCGTCCTTGAGCAGGTAGCCGGCGGCGCCGGCGCGCAGTGCCTCGTACACGTACGCGTCCAGGTCGAACGTGGTGAGGACCACAACGGCAGGCGCGGCCGGGCGGTCGGTCAGCAGCCGGGTCGCGGTGAGGCCGTCCATGCCCGGCATCCGGATGTCCATCAGCACCACGTCCGGTGCGAGCGCGGCGGCGAGTTCGACCCCGGCGGCGCCGTCACCGGCTTGTCCGACGACGGTCAGGTCGGGCTCGGCGTCGAGGATCGCGGCGAAGCCCGCTCGGAGCACCGGTTGGTCCTCCACGACCAGCACCCGAATCACGCCGGCACCGCCACAGCCGCCCCATCCGCGCCCGCGCGCGGCCCCGCGCCCGGCCCTGCGGCCGGGGCCGGCGCGGCGACCGGCAGCCGCGTCGGGCCGACGCCGCTCGGCGGATCGAGCGCGGTCAGCAGCTCGCGCATCGCGGCCAGAGCGGCCCGCGCCGCCCGCAGCACCTCGTCCGGATCCTCGCTCTCGGCGGCGGCCACCACCAGGCCGGTCTGTTCGAGCACCTGCTGCCGCAGCCCGGTGACCAGCCGCGACCGTTCGGCCCGCGCCTCCGCCTCGGCGGCGGCCACCGCGGTGGTGACGGCCTGGTGCTCCCGCTGCACCACGCCGTCGCGCCGCACCCGGACGGCAAAACCCAACCCCCAGACGGCTGTGGCCGGCAGCGCGAACAGGGCCGCCGAGAACACCGCGATCGCGACCGCGACCGCCTGCTCCACCCGATCGCCGTCCACCGTCCAGCCGGCCGTGGCGAACTCGGCGGTCACCGCCACGGTCAGCACCGCGCTGCTCGCCGGGATCACCAGCAGGCTCAGCAAGCGGTTCCGCGCGTACGCGCTGACCGCGTAGACCGCGGCGAACTCCGCGAAGAACCCGAATACCACCGCGGCCGCGAGCCGGTCGGTCACCCCGGCCTCCGACAGCCACAGCGGCCAGAGCCCGAACGTCGCGAACACCCCGAACCAGGCGAGCCACGGCGCCCGGCGGCGCAGCAACAGCGGCAGCACGTGCGCGATCACGAGCAGCGTCGGCCAGGTGCGCAGGACGGCAGGCTCCATCGCCCAGGTGTCCTCGTCCGGCATGACGAGCGAGGCGATCCCCACGGCCAGCATGAGGACGACGACGGCGAGATCGAACACCGGAGTGCGGTGTGCACTCCACCAGCGTGCATCACCCGGTACTCCCCGCTCGACCACCGGCAACGACGCCGTTACCCGCCAGCCGCCGTCCGCCCGCGGCTCGGCGTCCAGCGTGCCGCCCAGGCCGGTGGCGCGCCGCCGCAGCCCGGTGAGCCCGCGGCCGGATCCGAGCCGCCCGGCGCCCCCGACGGCACCGGCCGCGATGTCGTTCTCGACCACGATGCCCAGCTGTGGAGCGTCCGCCGCAGGAGTAGTAAGGGTCAGCCGGACGCGGACCGCGGCCCCGGGCGCGTAGCGCACCGTGTTGGTCAGCGCCTCGCGCACGATCGCGTGCGCCGCCTCGGCCACGGCCGGGGGCAGCGTGTCGAGGTTCGGCGCCTCCACCGTCACCTGCTGCCCGAGGCGGGTGAACGCGTCGGTGAGCTCGGCCAGCCGGTCGGTGAGTTGCCCGCCGGCCGGTGACGGCCCGGCGTCGGCCAGCAGGCCGCGCAGGTCGGTGAGCGCCTCCCGGCCGGTGTTCGCGGCCATCGCGAGGCTCTCGGCGAGCAGGTCCGGCCGGCCGGCCGCCAGCCGACGGGCCGCGTTCATCGTGACGACGATCGACGTGAGGTGATGGGCGCTGACGTCGTGCAGCTCGGCGGAGAGGCGACGGCGCTCACCGTCCCCGGCCTCCCGGCGGGCGGTCTCGGCCTGGCGCAGCGCGTCCGCGGCGGCCCGACGACCGGCCAGCCACTGCCGGCGAGCCATCCCCGCGCCGACGGTCACCAGGTAACCGACCACCAGGAAGCCGGACTCGATGACCCACTCGCCGCTGAAGCCGTACTCGATCGCTCCGACGCCCAGCTGCCACGGTGCCAGCAACCCCAGCGACAACCACGTGCGCTGCGGATCCCGCACGGCGACCGAGTAGAGCGCGATCAGGTCGGCCGCCCCGATCAGCAACGGCGCGTCGATCGGCGTCACCAGGAACGCGACCGTGAGCCCGCCGACCACGCCCGCCAGCGCCACCACCGGGCGGCGCAGCCGCAGACCGAGCGCGGCCGTGACGACGACGATCGCGAGCACACCGACGGTCGTCACCACCGGACCGGTCGCTTCCACCGTTTCGTACCCCGCGAGCACGCTCCCCGGCCACCACGCGAGCTGCGCGGTGGCCAGCAGGATCGGGAGCAACCAGGTCTTCATCGGCACCGACGATAGGGGGTCCGCCGCGCACACACTGTCAGCTCTCTATCGCTGGGTAGAGAGTCGGATCCTGCCCAGAGCCGACGAGATCCGGCCGCGCCGACCGGACGCTGGACGCATGCTGACACACACCCTTCCGCAGATTCCCTACCACCGCCTCGCCCGCACGGCGACGAATCGGTGGTGGAAGACCCTTCTCGGGTTCATTCTGATGCCGGTCGCCTACCTGTTCGTCGTGTTCTTCGGCTCGCTGGTGGTCTTCATCCCATTCATGATCGCCAGCGGCTCGGCGAAGACGCCGGAGTTCAGCCCGCTCGCCGAACTCGGCGTCGGCCTCGGCTCGATCGCGATCGTCCTGCCCCTGATCCTGCTCGCCGCGTGGTGGACCCAGGGCCGCCGTCCGGGGACGCTCTCCTCGGTGCGCGGCCGATTGCGCTGGCGCTGGCTGCTCGGCTGCGTGCTGCTGGCGGTGCCGATGACGCTGCTCGCGCTGGGGCTGGCCGTCGGGCTGTACGCGCTGACCGGCTCCGACAGCGGCGACGACTACCAGTGGGTGGGCTGGGCCACGTTCGGCCCGGCGCTGCTCCTGGTCTTCGCGCTGGTGCCGTTCCAGGCTGCCGCCGAGGAGTACCTGTGCCGTGGCTGGCTGCTGCAGTCGGTCGGCGCGTTCGTCCGGTGGCGCTGGATCGCGATCGGCGTCCAGACGCTGGTCTTCGCCCTGCTGCACGGCGTCGGGACGCCCTGGGGCTTCGCCGACCTCGTGGTGTTCG
The DNA here is from genome assembly GCF_900143005.1 of Cryptosporangium aurantiacum. Classification (NCBI taxonomy): domain Bacteria; kingdom Bacillati; phylum Actinomycetota; class Actinomycetes; order Cryptosporangiales; family Cryptosporangiaceae; genus Cryptosporangium; species Cryptosporangium aurantiacum. The sequence goes on along the minus strand of NZ_FRCS01000005.1, from coordinate 217,905 downwards.
GCGCCGTCACCGGCTGGCTGGCGATCCGTACCGGTGGACTGGAGTCGGGCATCGCCCTGCACGTCGTGAACAACGTCCTCGCACTCAGCCTGGCGGTGAGCGCGGTGGGCGGCCTGACCCTGGACGAGACCGCGGCCGACTCCGGCTGGCAGCTGGCGGTGGCCGACATCCTCGTGATCGTCAGCTACGGGCTGCTGGTGCGCTGGCTGGCGACCCGATTCCGGGTCGAGACCGCGGCGCGCGGCCCGATCGAGCTGGCGGGACGCGAGTCGATCGAGCCGGTCGCGGCGGTTCCGGCGCCCGGCACCGACCGGGGGCCGGTCCTGACCAGCCTGTCCAGCCTCCCGGACGTCTCCTCGTCCTCCGGCAAGTAGACGAGGAGGCGCTGGTCGTCGGCCACCGAGTCGGCCAGCCCGAGCGATTCGAACCGCAGCCGCAACTCTCCGACGTCCGGATGGCGCAGCACCTCGATCTCCGTGGGCGCGACCATCCCGGACGCTCGGCACGCCCTGGTAGTGAACGCATCCCCGGCCGCGCCGGCCAGCTCCTCGGCCAGCGCGGCCACGTGCGGGTCCGCCCCGTTCACACCGAACTGCAGGCCGGCGACCCTGGCGTCGGCGATCGCGGCCCAGTCGGCGTAGGCCTCCCGAGCGCGCGGGTCGGTGAGCACGTACCGCGTCAAGTTCGGCCGCGCACCGTCGAACAGCCCGAACGGACGCATCAGCTGGGTGTACCCATCGGTGCACGCGAGCACGTCGGTGAGCCGGTTGAGTACCACGGCAGGCGTCGGCTCGAGGCGATCCAGCACCATCCGGACCTCCCGGCGAACCACCGTGGTCGGCGGCTCGATGACCAGGCACGGAGCGTTGTCCGCGGCCTTCGCGATCCGGCGGAGCTGAATACGGTCGGCCATCGACAACCGGAGCGCGTCGGCCAGCGCGGCGATCACCTGCGCGGACGGGCGCCGGTCGCGGCCCTGCTCCAGCCGGGCCAGGTACTCGACGCTGACCCCGGCCAGCGTGGCCAGCTCGCCGCGCCGGAGCCCGGGCGTCCGGCGCCGGGAGCCGGTCGGTAACCCCACCGCGGACGGGCTGAGCGCCTCTCGTCGGGAGCGCAGAAACGCGCCCAGCTCGTTTTCGCTCACGCCTTCCGAGGTTAGTAGCGCCGCGGCGACTTATCGTCGCCCTGCGAGGGCCAGCCTTCGCTCGGCGTTCCTCCGGCCGCTCACGACTCCCACGCTGAAGAGGTCCTTCTCGTGACCCAAGGAGTTCGGAATGAAGCTCGTGATCATCGTCGGAAGCGTGCGTGACGGACGGTTCGGGCCGCTGGTCGCTCAGTGGTTCACCCAGCAGGCCGCGGCGCACGGAGCCTTCGAGCTCGACGTCGTCGACACCGCGGAGGCGCAGCTGCCGTGGGTCCTGCCACCGAGCCACGACGCGCTGACCGACGTCGCCGCCCGCTCCGCCGAGCAACAGGAACTGGCCGGGCGGCTCGCTGCCGCGGACGCGTTCGTGGTCGTGACGCCGGAGTACAACCACAGCTTCCCGGCGGCGCTCAAGCACCTCGTCGACTGGCACTTCACCGAGTGGCAGGCCAAGCCGATCGGGTTCGTCTCCTACGGCGGGCTCGGCGGCGGGCTGCGGGCGATCGAACACCTCCGGCTCGTCTTCGCCGAGCTGCACGCGGCGACGGTCCGCGACACGGTCAGTTTCGACCGGCACTGGGAGCGTTTCGACGCTGACGGTTCCCTGCTGGACGCCGACGGGCCGAACGCCGCCGCGAAGGTTCTGCTCGATCAGCTCGTGTGGTGGGGAACGGCGCTGGCCGACGCCCGGGAGACTCGGCCGTACGTCGCCGCGTAACCTTGGTCGGCGTGAGCCTTACGCTGGGTATAGTCGGCCTGCCGAACGTCGGTAAGTCGACCCTCTTCAACGCCCTGACCAAGAACGACGTCCTCGCGGCGAACTACCCGTTCGCGACGATCGAGCCGAACGTCGGCGTGGTCGGTGTACCCGACGAGCGCCTCACGGCGCTGGCGAAGATCTTCGACTCGCAGAAGATCGTCCCGGCCGCGGTGAGCTTCGTCGACATCGCGGGGCTGGTGCGTGGGGCTTCGACCGGCCAGGGCCGCGGCAACGCGTTCCTCGCCAACATCCGCGAGGCCAGCGCGATCTGCCAGGTCATCCGGGCGTTCAGCGACCCGAACGTCGTCCACGTCGACGGCAAGGTGAGCCCGGCCGACGACATGGAGACGATCAACACCGAGCTGATCCTGGCCGACCTGCAGACGCTGGAGAAGGCGATCCCGCGGCTGGAGAAGGAAGCCCGGATGAAGAAGGACCGGGTCCCGGTCCTGGAGGCCGCTCGCGCGGCATCTGCCCTGTTGAACGAGGGGACGACGCTCTACGCCGGCGCTTCTCGCGCGGGCATCGACGCGGACGTGCTGCGCGAGCTCAGCCTGCTCACCACGAAGCCGTTCCTCTACGTCTTCAACGTCGACGAGGACGAACTGGGCAACGCCACTTTCCTGGACGAGTTGCGCGCGCTGGTGGCTCCGGCCGAAGCGGTGTTCCTGGACGCCAAGATCGAGTCCGAGCTGATCGACCTGCCCGAGGACGAGGCGCGAGAGCTACTGGAATCGGTCGGGCAGAACGAGCCGGGTCTCAACCAGCTGATCCGGGTGGGCTTCCGGACGCTCGGCCTGCAGACGTACCTCACGGCCGGTCCGAAGGAGGCCCGCGCGTGGACGATCCCGATCGGGGCCACGGCGCCGGAAGCGGCGGGCGTGATCCACTCGGACTTCCAACGCGGCTTCATCAAGGCCGAGGTGGTGTCGTTCGACGATCTGGTGAGCGCCGGAACGATGCAGGAAGCCCGGTCGCGAGGGCGGGTGCGCATGGAGGGTAAGGACTACGTCATGCAGGACGGCGACGTCGTCGAGTTCCGCTTCAACGTCTGAGTCTCTGCTGTATCCGCTGGTCAGACTCGCTTGCGCTTGTTCTGGGGCACATCGGGGGCACCGTTCCAGGCGTCGTCGATCGCGCGGCGGGTCCGATCCTCGGAGTCGGGCATGAGGTGGCCGTACGTCGACAGCACGAGGTTCGCGTTCTCGTGCCCAAGACGTTCGGCCACCGCGACGACGGACTCGCCCTTCGACAGTAGAACGCTGGCGTAGTGGTGACGCAGGTCGTGCGGCGTCGTGCTATCCGGTACGCCGTCGAGCTTCTTGACGGTGGCCTTGAAGATCTGCGCGCCGTAGTAGGCGTGCGAGTACGGCGCGCCGAACCGGGTCGTGAAGATAGTGCCGTCCTCGGCCGGGTCAAAGTCGGCTAGGTGGGCTTGGATCGCATCGGCGACGACTTGCGGAAGCGGGATCGTTCGCCGGGACCGGCGCGTCTTGGGGTCCGACCTTGTCCGTGACCCAGGGGCGATCTGAAACTCCACCCGGGCCGTGCGCTTCAGGAAGTTGACGTCTTGGACGCGTAGCGCGAGCAACTCGCCAATGCGAAGCCCGAGCCCGGCTTGGGTGATGACCATTGCTCGGTTCCGCTTGGGCATCGCGGCGGCGAGCACGCGGACCTGGTCGACGGTTAGCGGAACGACCCGCTCGCGATGCGACGGCGGCAGCTGGAGCCGAACAACCGGCGTTTGAGCCACCAGTCGATCCAGCACCGCGGAGGCATAGACCGATCGAAGCAAGCCGACGACGTTCCGTAGCGTGGTCGGGGCCAGGTGCTTCGCCCGATCAGTGGCCCAGACCTGGACCTCGGAGGGCCGGACCGCGGCGAGTCGCCGCTTGCCGAGGTCCGTGCCCTCGATATGAGTGCGGATATGCCCAGCGACGTTCCGTGCCGTCGAGGGCCGGTGGTGTCGTGCCTTCGCCCACTGCCAGGCGTACTCGGCGACCGTGGTTCGGTCGGAGGGGTCGACGTACTGGCCGCGGAGTAGGTCTCCCTCGACCTGGGTCACGAACCGCTGAGCGTCGGCCTTCCGAGGGAACGACCGCTTGCGTTGACGCCCGGTGTCGTCGCGCCACCGGGCGAGCCAGGTGATGTGTCCGTCCCTGCTGCGACGCTCGACGCTCGCCATCAGGCCACCTGCTGCCGGAGCCAGGAGCGGACTTCGGCCGGGTCGTACTTGAGTCGGCGGCCGACCTTGTAGGCCGGCGGACCGATCCGGCGGTGATGCCACTGGTACAGGGTTCCCACCGGGACTCCGAGATAGGTCGAGGTGTCGGTGACCGACCAGAGCCGGTCGATGATCGGGATGACTGGGGTCATGGGGCTCCTTTCTGATCGGAGACGGATTGTTCGCGGGCGGTCTCCCGTCGTTCGCGCGCTCGGGCTGCTGCGGAGGCGGCTAGGGCGACGTCGCCGTCGGTGAGGTGACCGAGGCCAACGAAGGTCCAGGTGGAGACGACGAGCGTCGAGTCGTCGACTACGTCTGGGTTCTCTGCTTCGCGGTAGGCACGGCGTTCCGCGCGGATGGCGCCAAGGGTGATCGAGTAGCGGCGGCTCTTGGTGGCGAAGTGGCCGCGGAAGCCGAGGATGTGGAGCCAGCGGTGGAGGCCGGCGTAGTTCTCGTGTTCGCCGAGGCGCCAGCAGGTGTCGAGGAGCCTGGCGATGTGGTCGGACACGTCGAGCGGCGTGTCGGGCGTGATGCGCCGGTCGCCGAGCCCGAAGTCGTCGGCGGATTTGGTGGCGTACTTGGCGATGTAGGCGGCGACGCGTTCGGGCGTGAGGCCGCGCCGGCCGTGGACGGGCTGGGTGTCGATCTGGTCTCCGAAGCTCAGGGACAGCCCGTCGCTTGTGAGTCGAGCGTCCCGGGCTGCGTGCTGGATCGCGTCGGCGAGTTCGTCGACGTTGACTTGGACGCCGGGCGGCGTGAAGGCGTCCGGGCCGTCGAGGCGGATGAGCGCGTGGAAGTGAACGACACCGCGACGCTGGAACTCGGCGACCTTGACGAAGTTGATGCGGGCGCGGCGGTCGAACTGGCTGGGCGTCATCCGGCAGCGATGGGCCAGCGTGCGCCGCAGGGTGATGGTGAAGCGTCGCCAGAGTTCAGGGGCATACCAGTTGAACGCGGCGTGGGCGTCGTAGCTGTAGCAGTTGGGGCAGAGTGGTTGCCCGAGTGCCGGGTCGCGGTGGTCATGCACCGCCGTGCAGACGGTGGCGCGTCCGTGCTGGCACCTGCGCTGTGGCTGAGCTCCGGCCGGCCGGGGGTGACAGCGCCGGTTTCCCTCTCGGGTGGTGTGGACCGGTCCGAAGCTCGGCGCGGTCAGCGTGGCGAAGATGAGTGGGTGGTTGCGGATGGATTCCGGGACGCCTTTCCGGCCGCCGGCGGCTCCCGCGTAGAGGAGCTGCCACATGTCGCCGGCGTATTCACGGGAGCAGGACGGGCAGGCTGAGGCGCGCCGGTTGCCGCAACGGACGAGCAGCACGCCGTCAGGCTCGGAGTGGGTGGAGTAGGTGACGGCGCGCCGGCCGCCGGGAGTGCGGTGGGTGATGCGGCCGCGGAGTCGGACGGGCCGGGAGCAGTAGCCGCAGTGCTGGAGCTGTTGCTGCCAGCGGTCGAAGTCCGGACGTCCGGCGCGGTCGAGGATCTGGTCGACGGTCCTTCGCGTGAAGGCAACGGGATCTGTCATTCAGGTACCTCCTCGTGCTCGGCGTGCAGGGTGGCAATGGCGTGGATGCGGCCGGCGGAGCGCTGGAACAGGTCGCGCTGGTGCCGTTCGCAGACGGCGGCTTCACCGGTGGAGTCGCCGACGATGACGACGGCCAGGCGGATGCAGAGCAGGCAGCAGCCCGCGCCGTAGGGAGAGGCGAAGCGCTTCACTCGCCATCACCACCGTTCCGGAGTTCAGCGGCATGTGCGGCGAGGTCGACGACCTGGACGTCGGTGAGGAAGGCGGACTTGAGACGGCGCGGTATACCGCCTTCGGCGATGAGCCAGCCGACGCCGCGGGCGGCCGGGTCGATGGATGCGGCGGTATAGCCCTCGTTGGCCCAGCCGTGGCCGAGGATCACGTCGGAGCTGGCGTGCGTGGAGCACCGGAAGGCCCACCGGTAGCCGAACAGGTCCCGCAGCGACGTCGGGACGATGTCCGACGACGGTCGTTGTGTCGCCGCGACGACGATGATGCCCGCCGCTCGGCCGCGTGCCACGAGGTCGCGGACGAGGCCGACAAACTCTTTCTGCTGCCGGCTCTCCCCGACGGTGGCGGAGAAGTAGGCGAGTTCGTCGATGACGACCAGGACCACCCGCGCGCCGGTGAGCCGGGTGAGCTTGCGGTGCCCGATCGACAGGAGCATGTCGTAGCGCTCGTCCATCTCGACTTGGAGCGCCTTGAGCGTGGTGATGGCGTCAGTGATCGACGGGCCGACGAACGCTTCCGCGCAGCCGGCCCAGAGCCCGAGCTCGACGCGTTTCCCGTCGACGAGAATGAGCCGGCAGTCGAGAGAAAGCGCTGCATGAGCGACAAGCAGATTGAGCGCGACCGACTTTCCGGCGCCGGGTTCGCCGCCGATCAGCAGATTGCGTTCCGCGAGACTGACGCGAACAGCGCGGCCGTTCTCGTCGATGCCAAGGAACACTTTCTGCCAGATCGACAGCGAACCCGCAGCGGGCAGCCGACGATTACGGAATCGGTGCATGAGTCTCCGTCCCGTGGATGACCCGCAGTGCCAGCGGATGCTGAACAATTCGTCGGGCCGCGAGCGGGTCGCGGCGGATGACGTCGACGGTGACCAGTTGTGACCACCGCGGATTTCGGGTGACGCGGATGTCGCGCGCCCAGCACGCCGCCCGCAGATGCTCGGAGGCGTCGGCCAGGTCTTCGGCCGAGACACCCGCTCGCAGCCACAGCCAGACGCGTTCACCGACCGAGGTCGGGCGGATGAACAGCTTCACGGGTGGCTTGCCCGAGTGCGCCGTGAGACGCAGCTCGACCAGGCCGGTCCGCAGCCGGTGCCGGGTGACCCGGACGAGGACGAGCGCGGTCACCGCTCGCCGGGTCCAGGGCACCGCGAGGAGGAGCGCGACCAGGACGACGAGCAGGACCGTGGCCCACCGGCTCCCGATGTGCTCAGCGGTCCAGTGCCAGGCCGCGGCCGGCGAGAGGATGCTGAGTGCTTCGGGGATGTGCCGGGCGAGCCACCAGAGCGCGGCGAGGATCGGTTGGGTGGCCGACGGGTTGGCCGGCCGGAGTTCACGACCCAGCGCCCGAAGGTCGCGGTTCACCGTAACCACCACTGTGTCCAGAGAGGTCGGTTGGTGAGGTCCCGGACCAGGCGCTCGACCGCGCGGTTGAGGCGCTGGTTCCACGGGTCGGTGGAGGTGATCCAGCCGGCGTCGCGCAGGCGGGCGTCTTCGCGGGTCGGGTTTCGGCGTAGCGTCATCACAAGCTCCTTGCTTTCGCTGCTGAAGTGGGGGTGAGGAGTGGGAGCGCCCGGCCGGTGCTGGTTGGCCGCCGTGGACCGGCCGGGCGCGCGTCCCTAGGTGTCGTGTTCGGTCGAGGTGGCCTCGCGGAGCACCGTCCAGGCGTCCGTCGTGGCGTCGTTGGCCGCGTCATAGACGGCCATCGCTTCCTGCCACGCGTGAAAGGCAGCTCGTTCGTTCTGGGCTGCTTCGGCGCGCTGCGCTTCGGCCCGGTGGTACTGCTCGCGGAGCCAGTCCATCGCGTCGCCTTCGGCCAGCGGGGGCATCAGGCAGCCGCTCCGGTGTTGAACTTGACCGGGGTGATCGAGTCGGCGCGAAACGCGACACCCGAGCGGCCATCGACCGCCCACGGGATCGCGATCAGTCCGACCACGTTGACCGGCTGCCGGCGGCCGACCTTGGGAGCACCGACCGTGGTCACCTTGATGACCTCGGCGCCGGAGTCGTCCATCGCCACAATCTCGGTGGTGAAGAGCAGCTCTCCGGTGCCCTTGTCCGCTTTCGGGCGTCCATCGTTGTCGTTCTTGTTCTCTGGTGCCTTTGACACCACGAATTCGATTCCGTCGCATTTGATTTCGAGGCGCATTGGGTTTTCCGCTCCCTGGTGAACCTTGGGTCTGCGGCGCCCCGTGTTGGCGTCGCATACTTATGGAACGCCGGAATGGACGGTCAGAACTGGTCCGCGAGCTAGTCCCGGACTAGTCCGCTGACTAGTCCCGACTACCGAGCGCGAGGGATAGCGGGAATGGTCGAAGGCACGAGGCAGTACCCACCGGGGAGGCGACGCGTGACCAGCGACCCGAACCGCCCGCGCCTACGGCAGCTCCGCGAGGAACGCGGCTGGACCCAGCAGGACGTTGCTGACCAGCTCATCCGTCTCGCGTGGCTGCACAATCGCGAGCGGGTCGGCGTCAACGCGGACATGGTCGCCAAGTGGGAACGCGGCGCCAAGGGCGTCAGCACCCGCTACCGGGACCTGATGTGCCTGCTGTTCGGTGTGGACGCGGACTACCTGCGAGTGAAGACCACCGGGTCGAAGCCGCGGACCAGTCCCACCGCCGCGCCGGACGAGGGCTCACTGGTCGCCACCCTCGGTGGTGCTGCTTCGGTACTGGATCAACTCGGCGCCGCCGGGGAGATCCTCCAGCCGAAGATGTTCGACGCTTGGAAGGACGAGCTCATGCACCGCCGTGCACTGCTCAAACTGATGGGCCTGACGCCGGCCGCAGCCGGACTGGGGCTCGGCGAACCGGAGACCACCCGTTCCGGCAAGCCCACCCCCGCAGCAATCGCCGACCTCGACACCCTCGCCGACCGCTACCAGACCCTCTACCACTCGACCGCACCCGCATCGCTCATGACGCCCGTCGTCGCGCACCTCGCGACCGCATCCGACCTACTCCGGCAGGGTCCGGCGCCGGCCGATCGGTTGCGGTTGCTCGAGAACCGCGCACGCGTCGCCACCCTCGCCGGCCGTCTAGCGTTCTTCGACCTGCATGACCCGATGGGCGCTCGTGGCTACTACAACCTCGCGTTGGAAGCCGCCCGTGAGGCCGGGGACCACCTCCAGGCCGCTAGCGCGTTGGCGCACACCGCGTTCATCCCCGCCAGCGAGCACGGTTTTCCGGCCGCGCTGGACTACCTCCAGGCCGCCAACCGGCACGTCGTGAAGCACCCGCACGGCCCGGTCGCCTCGTGGCTGGCCGCCGTGGAGTCGGAGATGCAGACCAACGCCGGACAGCCCAAGGCCGCTCTCGCCGCGATCGACCGCGCCCGCGAGGCACTCGGCCGCCGGGACGCCACCGCGACGAAGCTCGTGTGGTTCGACTATTACGACTCCACACGCCTGGAAGGATTCGCCGGCTACGCCACCCTCCGAGCCGGGAAGTACCGCGACGCCGAGAACTCGCTGTCCGTCGCGCTGGGCCGGTTGCCGCGTACCGCCGTCAAGCAGCGCGCCGTGTTCCTGGTCGACCTCGCCACGGTCGAGCTGCACAACGGCAACCTCGACGAGGCATGCCGCATCGTCGGCGACGCAGCCGAACAGCTGCACCAGGCCGGCTACGCCACCGGCGCCGACCGCATCCGCGAGTTCCGGACCGCGGTGGCCCCGTGGAAGACCTCGGAGGCAGTGCGCCTGCTCGACGAACAGCTCATCGCACTCGTCTAACCTGCACTTCACCCTGTTCGCCGAGCCAGGAGGTTCTCCCGTCGTGCCCATCCGCGCTGTCTGGTTCGACGTCGGCGAAACCCTCATCGACGAATCCCATGAGTACGGCACCTGGGCCGACTGGCTCGGCGTCCCCCGCCACACCTTCTCCGCCATGTTCGGCGCCGTCCTGGCCCGCGGCGAGGACTACCGCACGGTCTTCGAACACTTCAAGCCTGGCTTTGACCTGGAGAAGGAACGTCAAGCACGGATCGACGCCGGGATGGGCGAGTACCTCAACGCGCTCAACCTCTACCCCGACGTCCGGACGTGCCTGTCCGAGCTGCGTGAGGCCGGGTACTTCGTCGGCATCGCAGGCAACCAGACGGTCCGCGCCGGCCAGTTCCTACGGGAGCTCAACCTCCCGTGCGACCTGCTCGCCACGTCCGACGACTGGGGCGTCACCAAGCCTGACGTCGCGTTCTTCGAGAAGCTCATCGAGGTCAGCGGTCACCGGCCGGAAGAGATCGCCTACGTGGGCGACCGCCTGGACAACGACATCGCCCCCGCCGCGAGGGCCGGCCTAGTCACCGTCTGGATTCGGCGCGGCCCTTGGGGCTTTGTGCAGGAGCCAGGAAGCGCCGATTCACCCTCCGAGCTTCGAGCCGTTGCGCCCGACAGCAGTATCCAAGGGTTGGACACCTTGGCAACCTCACTGAAAGATGACCTATCGCGGGCCCCCCATCAGCCGATGATCTAAGAGACATCCGCTGTCTTGCCATCGAGCGAATGCTCAGCTGACACACTGGACCTCGACGGTACTGGGTACGTCCGCGCGAGCTTGAAGACCACAACACGGCTGAAGGGGAGTAGCAAATGCTCGAAGATGCACCCCCGAACATAATAAAACTAGCCGTCGCGCGAGCGATCATTGACACGTTCGATCAAGGCAAGTGGCATGAGATTGGGCTAATTACAAATACGCTCGACGATATCGAGGGTCATCCTCGACTCCTCCGGTCGATGCGTTTCGGCGACGACGATTATTCCGCCTGCGTATATCAAATGATTCCAATAATTCTTGATGAGCAGACGGGCTCTAAGGGAATTGCGTCTCGCCGAGAAGTCGCCTTCGGAAATCTTGAGACGGTGACCACTTTTATTGGCCTAAAGGCATGGCTGCAAAAAAATGATATCGACCTATATGAAAGTCTCTACGGGGAAACTGGATGGCGTCGCCAAGTTGGAACCCAGAGCACTGAGCTAGACGAAGTTGATCCGGTGACGACGGTGCCAAAAATATCGTCAGCTTCTCCCATCCGGGATGCACAAAAGACACAGGGGCCAACTACCGCAACCGTTCCAAGTAGACGCCGAGTATTTCTTGTGCACGGCCGGGATCTAGCGAAGCGCGACTCTCTAACTGCCTTGCTCCGAGCATTTGACCTTCGAACGATCACGTGGTCTGAGGCCGAAGCCGCGACCGGAGTGGCTACTCCCTATACGGGTGACGTGGTTATTGCCGGTATGGACGCAGCAGACATTGTCGTCGTGCTTCTGACTCCGGACGATCTCGGACAACTCTCGCCGGAATTCATCCAGGTAAACGACGGCCCAGAAGAACGGCAGCCAAGTGGCCAGCCTCGCATGAACGTGATTTTCGAGGCAGGCATGGCGATGGCAAGAAGCCGAAACAGCGTCATATTCGTTGAAATTGGCAAAATTCGACCCATGAGTGATATCACGGGCCTGAACGTTCTCCGCCTTACAAATGACGTGGAATCACGGCGCCAACTGGGAACCCGACTACGAACCGCTGGACTTACCGTCGACATGGAGCACGACGGCTGGCGATCAGCAGGCGACTTTACCTAGGCGGTGAGAACTTTCTCTTCCTAGTCAAGGGCGGCCCTGAACGGGCCGCCGCACCCGCCACCGAAGGAACCCCGGCTCGCTTCCGGCTTGGGGCCGGAAGCGGCCGGGATGGCTGGGTGCGAAACGCGGCAGGGCCGCCAAAGACGAAAGGCGTGCCTCCGGCGGGGATCTCTGGCAGGAGGGGGGCATCCCGTCTACCGACGACCCGGGCAGAGCCGAGCAGACCGACGGCCGGCGGCGCGATCCGCCGTTGGGATGTCAAGCCGCCGTTGACAGGCGCGCCGCCGGCCGCCGCTGCGATACTTTGCGGCCATGCAAAGTGGTCCCTGGTGGGGAGCAGCCCTGATTGCTGGTATTTCCGCCTTTTTGGGTGTCCTCACGGCACAGGCGGTTGCTATCCGAATTGAGCGACAACGAGAGAGGCGCGACGATCTAAAGCACTGGCATAAGGAGCGGCTCGAGATTTACTCACAGTTTCTGGCTCAGGTGCATTTAGTAATCCAGTCTTTCATGGTCGATCAAGCCGGCGAAACAATGATTAACCATGAGCTAAACAAGAATCGAATCGCCTTGCAGACACTTTTCACGCAGGTTAGATTCATGGGAAGTTCCGACACAATAAATACGGCCACTGGCATAATGAATCTAGTAGACCAGCTAATAGACGCCTACAATAAGGGCTACGGAAGCGGCTATGGAAACAAGTTCACGCAACTAGTGGCTATCGAGCAACGCAATCGCCCGCAAATGTTGCATTTTATGGACGCATTCTTCCAATCGGCCCAACGTGAGATTTATAATCCCATTCGCTGATGGCGGTGGGTGTATCGCCGACACGAGCGCCATGGGTTACCCTACGGCAATCACTGCTAACTGCGCACTAGCGGCAGCTACTTCTGGCAGGCTCCACGGGGCGATCGCGCAGGTCCAGCCCTAGCGTTAGGCAACCATGTCGGATGACCAGGAACGTCGTCCGGGAGGCGGGCGATTCGAGTCAAGGCCAGGCCGTCGCCAGGCCGTCGGAGGTTCACCCGTCGCCACCGACGCCCACCAACAGCCACCGCCCGCACCGCAGGTCAGGCCCAGAATGTCGAACGTGCGTCCAGGTCGCCTATGACCACGTGCACTTCTACGACATCTGATCGGCACTGCCCAACGACTTCGGCGGCGCTTTCGGCCGGCAGGGGGCTGGGGCATGCGGCCTGGCGGCCGGTCCCCGCCCCCCGCCCGCCGAGCGCCGCCGAGTGATAGCGAGCCTTCAGTTCTGTGCGATCATTTAAGGCCCCCATCGTGTTGGAACGGGCCACCGGTCCCCAGCCCGTAATAAGGCGGTCCGTCCCACGGGTGATCGTCGGTAAGCGGCCGAACTTCGAATGCCAGTAGCAGCCCCACCGCGGCAGTTCGAGTCGCGACGTGGCGCATGGCAGCAGAGTCGATCGGATGGCCGCGATCGACCAGCAGGCGCATGACGACCGCGATGACGTCGGACACCGCGCAACCGTCGGGCGCCTGGGGCGGCGTCTCGGTCTGCCCGTCGGGCAAATGTCCGTACTCCGTACTCATGATTCGTCCGCCGGGATCTCGCCGCGCGCTTCCGCCGCGAGTACAGCGTCGGACCAGTTGATCTGTTCGCACGGCCACGACGGCGGCGTGATCAGGTGCAGCGCCGAGACGCACTTGCGTCGGCCGAGCGCATCCGACTCGGACGGCATGTGCAGCTCGCGGACCGCTCGGGCGCTCACGACGTCCTCTTGCGTCAACTCGCGGTGCCAGCGCATCACCGCTCACTACCCGAGTCGAGCAGCTCGGTGTAGGCGAGGTTCGTCGTTGCCGTGTCCGAGCACACCGCAGCGAGCAGCGCCCACGCCAGTTCCTCGCCAGCTTCCTCGCTCATCCATCGGGCAGCCGCATCGACAACGGCGATGCATTGCAACGGCGATAGGTCGCGCTCGCGAGTCTTGAGCACGTCAACCGCGGCGAGCCGCTGCGCCGTCGTCACTCGCTCGGACACCCGCACAGCGCATCGCGTGGCACCAGCGTCGCCGGCCAACGCGGCGCCGGAATCGAGCGTCAGCGCCAACGCCCGCTCGGTCACGCACGACGAGCGCAGCGTCGCGAACACGAGCGCCACGCGAGACCAGTCTTCGAGCACGTGCGCCAGGACGTGCGCGCGAGCTCGGCTCATCCGGAGGACGACCGCGGGCACCTGGTCGCCGCTCTCGGGATCGAGGATCGTGCTTCCGTCGGTCTCGACGATCTGACCGTCGTCGAGCTCAACCCGGAACCTGGATCCGGGTACGTCGATAGAGTCCGTCACTGGGTCTTCGCCCTTCTAGCCAAGGGAGTGGATCAAGGCCCGGGACGGTGCTCCAACACCGACCCGGGCCGACTTGCAACCAGGTGCGTCTATCCGACCGTGGTAACGACCGGTACAGAAGGTCCCGCAACTAGTCCGTTCGCTCGCTACCTCCTAGTCCGCGCGCTAGTCCTCAGCTCAGAGCCGCCAGCGTCGGCACGCGGAAGTCCCCAGGGCCGGGGCACCCACGGGGCACAAGACCCCGGAAACCGGTGTCAACGAGTGGCAACCGGCGAAGGCCCGCGCGGCTGGTCAGCGGCAACGCAGCAGGTCGCAGCCGCCCCGCGCAGAGTTCCGCTTCAATGTCTGAGCCACCGCCGCTGCCGTTGGCCGCTCCGGGATGAAATGCGGATAGGTCCAGCCAGGGCTGGACCTATCCGCATCCGTCGCGCCGGTGTCGAGAACCGCGGATCGGCTCCGACCAAGTGTTGACGGCGCCCAATCCGGCGCCGCGGACACGGAAGGAACGCCATGGGCCGCCCGGTAGTGCACTTCGAGATCATCGGCACCGACCCCGCCGCACTCCGCGGCTACTACGGCACCCTCTTCGGCTGGAACCCCACCGTCGGCGACGCCACCACCGAGACCGTCTCCCCACCCGGAACCTACGGCTTCATCAACAGCAGCGAGGCCGGGATCAACGGCGGGATCGGCGCCGGCGTCCGGCCGCACGTGTTGTTCTACGTGGCCGTCGAGGACGTCGAGGAAGCGCTGCGCGAAGCCGAGCGCCTGGGCGGAACGCGGGTGCTCGGCCCCGAGCCGTCCGCGGGAGACTTCACCGTCGGGCAGTTCACCGACCCGGAAGGCAACCTGATCGGCGTCGCGGGCCCGTCCGCGTAGGCCGAGCGAAGGAACCCGCGATGAAGTACCTGCTGCTGATCTACAGCAACCCCGAGCAGTGGGAGCACCCGGTCTTCCGCCACCATCCGGACTTCCGGACACTGCCGCCGGACGAGCAGGCGAACCTCACCGCGCAGTGGGAGGAGCTTCGCCGGGAGATCGTCGAGTCCGGCGAGCTGATCCAGGGTGTGGCGCTGGCCGAGCCGCGGCGGGCTCGTACGGTGCGATCGCGGGACGGCGTCCGCCTCGTGACGGATGGGCCGTACGCGGAGGCGAAGGAACATCTCGCGGGGTACCTGGTGGTCGAGTGTGCCGATCCGCGCCGTGCGTCGGAGATCGCGTCCCGCATCCCCGACGCGCGGTTCGCGGCGGTCGAGGTCCGTCCGATCGGGACGTTCAGCGTCGGCTGAAACGCTCGTGCGCCGACTGCCTGGTGACGCCGAGCGCGGCACCGATCTCGGCCCACGACTTGCCGGCCGCCCGGGCGGCGTCCACCGCCTGCTGGAGCGCCGGACGGTGCCACCGCTCGATCTCCGCCAGCACCCCGAGCGCCTGCAGCGGCCACGTCGTCGCCAGCTCCTGCAGGTTGTCGCGGAGGACGTCCGAGCGGTTGAGGAGCCAGTGCGGCGGCGTGGCGGCGAGGAACGGCTGGACGTGCGCGGCCCACTCTGACGTCGCGGACCAGCTGCCGACATCGGTCGCCGGGTACTCGGTCGCGCCGAGCCAGCCGCACGAGCAGACCGCCCGGTACGCGGTGCCGGTCTCGGCGGTGGTGCTGAGCTCGCCGTCCGGCTGACGTCGACCGACCGCCCCGGTGTGGCCGGGCAGCAGGTCGAACTCGGCGGGCACCCGGCCAGCTTAGGCGAGCCCGGTCCCAAGCTCGGCGCCGCTCGTCAACTAGAAAACTTTTCTAGAAAAAGTTTCGGTTTCCGCGTACGGTCCCCTCATGGCGAAGGAAGCAGACGACGCGCGGACAGTGGCCATCACCGGCGCCAACCGGGGCATCGGGTATGCCGTCGCCGTGGAGCTCGTGCGCCGTGGCCACCGCACGGTGCTGGTCACCCGCAACGCCGCGAACGGTGCCGCTGCGGTGGCAGCACTGACCCGCCTGGCGGCGGGCCCGCCCCCGGTGGCGGTGGTCGGCGACCTCAGCACGCTGTCCGGCGTCCGGGCGGTTGCTGACGCTCTTCGGGACGCCTGCCCGCGGCTGGACGTCCTGGTGCACAACGCGGGGCTCTGGCCGGCGCGGCGGGTGCTGACCACGGACGGCGTCGAGGAGTCGTTCGCGGTCAACCACCTGGCGCCGTTCCTGCTCAACCACCTGCTGGAACCCGAGCTGGTGGCGGCGCGGGCCCGCGTCGTCCAGGTCAGCGCGGGCATCTACGTCAAGGGACGCGTCGACCTGGAACGCACGCCGGTCGGCACCGACTTCAGCGGGTTCCGCACGTACGCCGACACCAAACTGTGCAACGTTCTGACGCTGCCGCTCTTCGCCGAACGCTGGGCCGACCGGGGCGTGACGATCAACGCGGTCCACCCGGGCGTCATCCGGACCGGGCTCGGCGCCCGCTCCGGCCCGCTCGGGCTGGTGCTGAAGGTGGTGAAGCGCCGCTGGGCCGCCCCCGAGGAAGGCGCGCGGCCTATCGTCCGACTGGTGACGGAACCGGTAGGGAACGGCGGGTACTACCACCTCGACCAGCTGACACCGCTGGAAGGTCCGGCCGCGGACCGGGACCTGGCCCAGCGGGTCTGGGCGCAGGCCGCCGCGCTGACCGGCGTGACGTCCGACGCGGCCAACTGACGGTGTCACCCAAACAGCAGCGCGGCGCCGAAACCGCGCAGCGGTTGCTGGACGCCGCCCTCGCCGTGCACGAGGAGGGCGGCTCCGAGCAGTTCACGGTGCAGGCGATCAGCGCCGCCAGCGGCGTCAGCCTGGGGAGCCTGTACCACCACTTCGGCAGCGCCGACGGGTTGGCCGCGGCGCTGTACGCACGCTGCATGGTGGCGCTGCTGGAGGCGGTTGCCGCACCGCTGACCACGGCACGGACCGCGCGCGCCGGGGTCCGGGGCATCGCCGCCGCGTACCTGACGTTCGTCGCGGAGCAGCCGGCCGCGGCACGGTTCATCCACGCGTCGGCGGTGTCCGGCTACCTGGCCGCGCACGCCGAAACCGTCGCGGCGGCGAAGAAGCCCGCGATCGAGCCGATCTTCGAGTGGGCGCGGCCGCACGTCCGCGCCGGTCGAATCGTGGATCTGCCGGAGCCGCTGCTGGAGATGCTGATCATCGGTCCGGTCGCCGAGACCGCGCGGCGCTATCTGGCCGGCGTGCCCGGCCTCGACCTCGCGGAAGCCGTCCGGGTGCTGCCGGAGCGGATCTGGCAGGCAGTTCGTGCGCCGGCCGAGGGCTGACGAAATTGTCGGACCTGGAGGGCAAGATGCGCGGTGTCCTCGGATCCGGGAGAGATCGCGATGCCTTTCGCCGACGAACTGCTCGGGGCGCCCGCCCTCACCGCGCTGATCGACGCGCTGTCCGAGGCGGCGCCCGGAAATCCACTCACCGCGCTCCGGGCCGTCGAGCTGGGCGAGCTGCCGTTGCGCGAGCGTAGCGACCTGATCCGTGATGCGCTGCTCACCGATCTACCGGGCGGCTACGACGCGTTCGCGGCGACGATCCGTGCCGCTCAGGACGGGGAGCGGCCGTTCACCGGGTGGCTGATCTGGCCGGTGACCACCGCGGTCGTGGCACGGGCGCTGGCCGACGACGCCGCCTTCGACGACGGGCTGGCCCTGCTCGCGGAGCTCACGCCCCGGTTGACCAGCGAGTTCGCGATACGTGGTCTGTTGGCTCACGACCTCGACCGTGCGCTGCCGATCGTCCTGTCCTGGACGACGTCACCCGACGAACACGTGCGACGGCTGGCCACCGAGGGCACCCGGCCGTTCCTTCCCTGGACGAAACGCGTGCCGGCGATCCTCGCGCGGCCCCGGGCGACGCTGCCGATCCTGTCGGCGCTCTACCGCGACGAGAGCGAGTACGTCCGACGCTCGGTCGCCAACCACCTGAACGACCTGAGCCGCGAGCATCCCGACCTCGTCGTAGAGACCGCGGCGGCCTGGCTCTCGGCGCCGGATGCGAACACCGAGCGGGTCGTGCGCCACGGCCTGCGGACGCTCGTGAAGAAGGGGCATCCCGGTGCGCTCGCGCTGCTGGGCTTCACCACGGGCGCGGTGCTGGACGTCGTCGGGCCGACGCTCGCCGAGGTCGAGATCCCGTTCGGCGGGTCCGTGCGGTTCACCGCGACCGTGACGAACACCGCGTCGGCGCCGGCCGTCATCGCGGTCGACTACATCGTCCACCACCGCAAGGCGAACGGACGGCTCGCCGGCAAGACGTTCAAGCTCACCACCGCCACGCTCGCGCCGGGCGAGCGGCGGCAGATCTCCCGCGAGCACTCGTTCCGCCCGATCACGACCCGTCGCTACTACCCGGGGGTGCACGCGATCGAGCTGCAGCTGAACGGCGTCGCCGCCGGGCGCAGCGAGTTCACGTTGAACGCGGGGCCGCCGGGATGAGCTCAGGTGACGGCGCGGGCCGGGGGGCGAGCGCCGACGACGTGACGGGTCAACTCGTCCACCAGAACGAGCCCGATCACCTGTCCCCACGAGTCCGTGCACACGACCGGATCGAATCGGTGTGCCGCCGGGCGGGTCAGCGCCCGCATCAGCACGTCGTCGGCGGCGTCCGAGGCGAGCACACGCAGGCTCACCGGCAGCCGCCGCGGCACGCCGTCCCGCGGGTCCGGCGCGAGCATCTCGACCGGCGCCCCGGAGCGGTCCACGACCACCGCCGGCTCCGTCGTCTTCACGTTCTCGACCCGGTCCGCCGTGGTCACGGTCACGCGGCTCAGCATCACGCTGGCGATCGCGTCGGTCACCGCGACCCGGGTCGTCTCGGCCAGCACGCGAGCCCGCACCTCGTCGGCGAGCGGCATCATCCGGTCCGCTGGGCGTCCGAGCAGCCATCCCTGGCCGAGCGGTACGCCCATCCGGCAAAACGTCGCGAGTTCGCCCACGGTCTCGATGCCCTCGGCGAGCAGCCAGGCGTCCAGGCGCCCGGCGAACTGACCGAGCAGCTCGGCGAGCGCCGCCCGCGCCGGGTCACGGTCGGCTCCGGCCACCAGCGCCCGGTCGAGCTTCACCAGTTGCGGGCGGAGCTCCAGGATCTGCTGCAAGCCCGCATAACCGCTGCCCGCGTCGTCCACCGCGATCAGTGCGCCGGCAGAACGCAGACGGCGGGTTTCGGCGGTGATCGACTCCAGGTCGCCGAAGGCGACGTGTTCGGTGAGCTCAACCACGACCCGGGACAGCTCCGGGACGCTCCCGAACGCCTCGTCGAGCTCCGGCGTTCCGAGCAGATGCGGGCTGACGTTCACGGTGAGGAATGCGTTCGGCGGCAACTCACCCAGCCGGGTCAGCGCCCTGGCGATGACGACGCCCTCCAGCGCGGGTCCGAGCCCGTTCTCCTCGGCGGCGCCGAACCACTGATCGGGGGAGAGGCGGTCGCCGATCCCCGGCACCGGGACGTCGATGCGGGCCAGCGTCTCGTATCCGGCGACCGTGCCGCGGGCCAGGTCGGCGATCGGCTGGAACACCACCCGGATCTGTTCCGGATCGGCCAGCACGCCCTGGATCGCCCGGCGCCACGCCAGCTGCCTCCGGACCTGCGCCGGATCAGGGGGCATCGTCGGACGGGACCGACTCTTCTGGCCGCCCCACCAGGACGACGCGTCGTCCAATGGGTCGTAGTCGGACCCGCTCGCGAGCCCTGTGACCAGCTCGGTGCTCATCCGGCCTCCGCCTGGTCTCCCGTCGTGACACCTCGGGAAACCCATCGGGCCGGAAACACAAAACCTGAGAGTTGCGGACGCGTGGTCCGCGACTCTCAGGTTCGGGGGCTGCTCAGGCCTGACTGGCCTCGGCTTCAGCTTCGGCTGCCTGCTTGCGGACGTCGTCCATGTCGACGGCCCGCGCCTGCTCGATCAGATCGTCGAGGACGTCACCCGGAAGCGCGCCCGGCTGGGCGTAGAGCACGACGCGGTCACGAACGACCAGCAGCGTCGGGATCGACTGGATGTCGAACGCGGCCGCCAGCTCCTGCTGGGCCTCGGTGTCGACCTTGCCGAAGACGACGTCGTCGTGCGTTTCGGAGGCCTTCTCGAACACCGGAGCGAACTGGCGACACGGCCCGCACCAGGAAGCCCAGAAGTCCACCAGCGTGATTCCGTCGCGCGCCAGCGTGTCGTTGAAGTTCTCGGTGGTGAGTTCCACCGTGGCCATCGTGTCTCCCTCGGTTGTCGCGCCTTCCCCCGAATCAACGCGGCAGTCGGTCAGAACCTTCCAGGAGTGCCCGGTCCGGCGCTGCTGGAACCTCTGGCAGGCTGGTGTGGTGTCCAATCCCCTCCCTCCTGTCTCGTCCGCCCCGCTGATCGTTGTCGGCGCCGCGATCGTGAACGACCGCGGGCAGGTGCTGGCCGCGCAGCGCGCCGAGCCGCCCGCGCTGGCCGGTTGCTGGGAGTTCCCGGGCGGCAAGGTCGAGCCGGGCGAGAGTGATGTGTCGGCGATCGTCCGCGAGTGCCGCGAGGAGCTCGGCGTCGAGGTTGAGCTCGTCGAACGGCTCGGGCCCGACCTTCCGCTGCAGCGTGACTTCGGAGTACTGCGGGTCTGGATCGCACGGCTCGCCGAGGGCGAGCCGACTGCCCTCGAACATGCCGCGCTTCGCTGGTTGGACGCGACGGAGCTGGACGACGTGGCCTGGCTGCCCGCCGACGCGCCGCTGATCGACGAGCTGCGCGTCCGATTGGCGGAGTGGGGCGGCTGAAGTGCCGGTCCTCTGCGCGACGACGCTGATCCACGCCCCGGCCGACGTCGTGTTCGACCTGGCCAGAGACGTCCGCGAGCACACCGCATCACTCGTGCACACCGCCGAGCGGGTCGTGCCACCGGGACGAGTAAGCGGGCTGCTGGAGGAGGGTGACCTGGTCTGCTTCCGCGCGCGGCACTTCGGTCTGCCGTTGGCGTTGGACGCTCGTGTGCTCCGCGTGGACGCGCCGCGAAGCTTCACCGACGAGCAGGTCCGTGGGCCGTTCCGCTCGCTACGGCACGACCACGTCTTCGTGGCCACCGGCGCCGGGACGCTGATGACCGACCGGATCGTGTGGGAATCGCCACTCGGAGTGGTTGGGCGGCTCGCGGACGAGGTCGCGGTGCGGCGGCAACTGCTGTCGATCCTGACCGCGCGCAACACGCACCTCAAGCGCCGGGCCGAAGTGCGCGCGTCGGCGCCCTGAGCACCACCCGCCAGCGCGAGCCGTGCCGGCTCGGGCGGCGTGGCGGTTCGGGGTGGGGTGGCGGTTCGGGCTGGCGCGGGGCAGGGCGCGAGCCCTAGCGGTCGGGGCGGCTCAGGGCAAGGCGCGAGCCTAGCGGTCGGGGCGGCTCAGGGCAGGGCGCGAGCCCTAGCGGTCGGGGCGGCTCAGGGCAGGGCGCGAGCCCTGGCCAGGACGGCGGCGGCCAGCTGGACCGCGGAGTTGCGGGTGCGCTCACCCAGCCGCCACGGCTCGATCGTCGAGCCGGTCGCGAGGTGCCGGTCGTACGGCAGAAGAGCCGGCACCACCCCGTACGGCGCGAATGCCTCCGCGGTGCGGTTCAGGTCGATGTCTCCGGCCTGGGGTGACATCGCGGTGAGCGCGATCAGCGTCTGCGGTAGCCGGTGCGGCCCCCACTCGCGGATCCACTCCAGCGCCCGCCGCGCGCTCACCACGCCGTCGATGCTGGCGGGCGTGGCCAGCACGATCGCGTGCGCGTCGGCCAGCACGGACTGGTTGAGCGGCGTGACCATGCCGGCTCCGGCGTCGACGACCGTGACCGCGAAGTAGCGGCTGATCCCGTGCAGGACGCCGAGGTAGGCGTTCGGCGGCACCGTCTCCGGCGCGGCCGAGTTCCGTTCGCCGGAGAGGATCCAGGCGCCGGACTGGCTCCGGCCCAGGCAACGCTCCGCCTCGTCGAGCGACGCCCAGACTCGCGGCACCTTGCCGAGGTTGGCGAGCGACGTCGGAGAGTTCGCGCCGAGCCGGAGGCCGAGCGAGCCGAGGTCGGGGTCGGCGTCGACCGCGAGCACCCGGTCGCCGCGGTGCGTGGCGTACGCGCTGACCAGCAGCGAGGCCACCGTGCTCTTGCCGGATCCGCCGCGGATGCCGAGCACCGCGATGCGGCGTCCGGTGGTGACCGGCTGGCTCAGCTCGCGGGCCAGCCCGGCCGCTTCCCGGGCGTTGCGTCCCGAGCCGCCGACGCCCTTGACGCTGGTGCGCAGGCGCTGGAGCCGGTTGTCGGCGTGGTCGGGCATGCGCAGCAGACCGTCGGGCGTCCACTGCTCGGGGATGGGTGTGGCGTCCGGGCCGAAGACCTTCGACGGTCCCGGCGCCATCTGCTGAGGCAGCTGGGACGGCACCGGCGGAGCGCCGGGCGCGGCATAACCGGGGTACGCGGGCGCGCCCGGGTGCTGGCCGCCCTGGTGCTGGCCGCCGGGGTGGCTGCCAGGGTGCTGGCCGGCGGGGTGCTGGCCGGCGGGGTGCTGGCCGGCGGGCGGCGGCTGGACCGCTGGGTAGTGGGGCTGGGCGCCGGGGAACGGCTGGGCCGGAAACTCTCCCGGCGGAGGGGGCACCGACGGCAGACCCGCGCCCGGCGCTCCCGCGGCAGCTACTCCGGGAGCCGACGCGCCGGGGGCGGGCGTGCCGGGCGGCGGCGGGAAGTACTGGCCCGGCTGAGCCTGCTCGGCCCCGGCGAACGGCTGCGCGCTCGACAGCGGCTGCGCGGGGAACGGCTGCGCATCCGGCAACGCCTGCGCGCTCGGCAGCGGCTGCGCGAATGGCTGCGGCTGCGCGAATGGCTGCGCGTCCGGCAATGCCTGCGCGGGAAACGGCTGCGCCTCCGGCAGCGGCTGCGCGAATGGTTGGGCGTCCGGCAGCGGCTGCGCGGGGAACGGCTGGGCGTCTGGCAGTTGCTGCGCGCTCGGCAGCGGCTGCGCGGGGAACGGCTGCGCGTCCGGCAGGGGCTGTGCGGGGAACGGCTGGGCGTCTGGCAGCTGCTGCGTGCTCGGCAGCGGCTGCGCGAATGGCTGCGCGTCCGGCAACTGCTGCGCGCTCGGCACCGGCTGCGCCGGGAATGGCTGGGCAGCGGGGAACTGCTCCGCACCTGGGTACGGCTGGGCAGCCGGGAACTGGTCGCTACCAGGGAACGCCGGGGGAGCCGGGAACGGCTGGGCCTGCGGCGCGGACTGAGCCGGCGTTCCGGGCTGAGCAAGCGGCGACGCCGAGGAGAACGGCTGAGCCGGCTCGTACGGCGGGGGAGCGGGGTAGGCCGGTGAGTCGCTGGTCGACTCCGTCGACGGCGTTCCGCCCGTGGAGTCCAGCGCGGTGGTCGTCTGCTCCGCGGACGGGTCGTCGCCGAGTGCGCCCGGCGCCTCCGGTGCGGGCGGCTGCGTCACCGAAAACGCGCCCGGTTGCACCGCGCTGAGCTGGGTCGTCGGGGGCAGCCCCGCATCGGGCAGGCCCGCGGACGGAGCCGTCCCCGGTAACTCAGCCCCGGCCACGCCCGCCCCGGCCACGCCCGCCCCGGGCACGCCCGCCCCGGGCACGCCTGCTCCGGGCACGCCTGCCCCGGGCACGCCTGCTCCGGGCACGCCTGCCCCGGGCACGCCTGCGCCAGGCACACCCGCCCCGGGCTGGGTCGACCCCTGCTGGGCCGCCCAGGGCTGGGCGATCGGCGACTGGGTCGGGGACGCCTGGGCCGTCGCGGGCTGGGTGAGCGGGTTGTGGTCAGAGGACGGCGGCTGCATCTGGATCGGCAGCGTCGCGCCGAGCGTCGCCGGGTCGACGACCTGGGTCGCAGCCGAGTCGTCCTCGTCGCTCGCGTCGTCCGGCGTCAGGCCGCTCGACGGAAACGTTCCTCCCGGAAACGGGTATGGAGCATCGCTGTGCCGGCCGTTCGTGCCGTCGGTCGTCAGGTCTCGCAGAACCGTTCCCTGCCAGTCCTGCCGCGCGTCCTGGGAACTCGTCACGGCTCGGGCCTCTCCGTCCTTCCGATACGGAATCAGACTAACCAGGGGAACCCGCCGAGTGTCCGGGCCCGCCGTTTTCGCTCCCGACGCCGAGCGCCCCGTCGGCCGCTCCGCCGAGCGCCCCGTCGGCCGCTCCGCCGCGTGACCCGCGGGGAGCCCCACTGGGCCCCCCGCCACGTTGCCCGCCGAGCGCGGACTGCAGCGCCGCGCGACAGGCGGCGTCGGCGCGCCGGGTCGTCTCCGGTTGCCGGTACCCGGTGGTGAGCTCGAGCGTCACCCGGCACGCCTGGGCCGCCCCGATCCGGTGCCCGACCGAGACGTACACCGGCTTGACGCCGTCCCGCGTCCGAACGGCCTGCCCCACCACCTCGCCCTGGTCGACCAAGTTGACCACCGATCCGCGAGCCGCGCCGAGCGCCCCGGCCTCCACGCCGACGAACCGGGTCTTCGCGACGCCGAACGTCGGCACCCCGGTGAGGACTCCCAGGTGACAGGCGAGCCCGAACCGGCGCGGATGCGCGAGCCCGTATCCGTCACAGACCAGCAGGTCGGGCGTCACCGGAAGGTCGGCGAGCGCGGCCAGCAGCACCGGGATCTCTCGGAACGCCAATAATCCCGGGACGTACGGGAACGTCACCCGGCTGACCACTGTCGCTTCGGCCACGGTGGCCAGAGTCGCGGCCGAGACCACCACGGCCGCGCCCGCGATCAAGTCTGAGCCGGTGTCGTACGCGACGTCGAGCCCGGCGATCAGGCGCGCGTCGACCGTCCCGGTGGCATCCACCCGGGCGCGCAACGTCTCCTGCGCGGCGATCGCTGCCGCCTCGGTCGTCGGCCAGTCCGGAGGCAGGTCCACGCGCATCGGCCCAGGCTATTTCGCTGGTGGCGGCATCCCGCTTCTGCCACCGTGCTGACGTGCTCACTCCCGCTGACTACCTGAACTCTCTCGTCCGACGCGAGTCCGCCGGTGAGCGGGTGGATCACCTCTACTTCTGGAAGGCGCTGCCCGGCCCCGGCGGACGCCCTGGCCCGGGGTGCCTGAGCCAGTGGTGGCAGCAGCCGTTCACGGTCGACGGGATCGAATATGGCAGCGCCGAGCACTGGATGATGGCCGGCAAGGCACGATTGTTCGGCGACGACGAGGCGCTGGAGCAGATTCTCGCCGCAGAGCACCCGTCGCTCGTCAAGAAACTGGGTCAGGGCGTCCGGAACTTCGACGACAAGACCTGGAAGGCGCATCGGTTCGAGATCGTCGTCGCGGGCAACCGGGCGAAGTTCGGCAGCGATCCGGCGCTGGCCGAGTATCTGGTGGGTACCGGCGACCGCGTGCTCGTTGAGGCCAGCCCGCTGGATCGGATCTGGGGGATCGGTCTCGCCGACGACGACCCCCGCGCCGCGACGTCGTCCACCTGGCGCGGCTTGAACCTCCTGGGCTGGGCACTGATGGAGATCCGCACGGAGCTGGTCACGGCCCCCGCGCGCCGTTGAGCGGATTGCATTTGGAAGGCCTATAACCCTTCCAAATGCAATCCGCCGCCGCCGGCGAGCGGTTGGCCACCCGCCGGCAGCTAGCCCCTCACGACTTGCGGCGGCCGATCTTGGAGCCCAGCCACGTGATCGGGTCGTACTTGCGGTCGACGACGCGTTCCTTCATCGGGATGATCGCGTTGTCGGTGATCGTGATGTGCTCCGGGCACACCTCGCTGCAGCACTTCGTGATGTTGCAGTAGCCGATCCCCTGCGTGGCCTGCGCGAACTCTTTGCGGTCCTCGAGAGAATCCAGCGGGTGCATGTCCAGCTCGGCGGCCCGGATGAACAGCCGCGGCCCGGCGAACGCGGGCTTGTTCTCGTCGTGGTCACGGACGACGTGACAGGTGTTCTGGCAGAGGAAGCACTCGATGCACTTCCGGAACTCCTGCGACCGCTCGACGTCGACCTGCGCCATCCGATACTCACCCGGCGCCACGCCGGGCGGCGGCGCGAACGCGGGCATCTCGCGCGCCTTCTCGTAGTTGTACGAGACGTCCGTGACCAGGTCCTTGATCAGCGGGAACGTCCGGATCGGCGTGACGGTCACGGTCTCGTCCGCGTCGAACGTCGTCATGCGGGTCATGCACATCAGCCGAGGCTTGCCGTTGATCTCGGCCGAGCACGACCCGCACTTGCCCGCCTTGCAGTTCCACCGCACCGCGAGGTCCGGTGTCTGGGTGGCCTGCAGCCGGTGGATGACGTCGAGGACGACCTCACCCTCGTTGACCTCGACCTCGTAGTCGTGCAGCTCCCCGTCGGCCTCGGCGGCCGAGATCGTCTCGTCGGGGCGGCCGGCGCCGCGCCAGACCCGGAACTTCGCCTGGTACCCCATCAGCCCCTGCTCCCCTCGGAGTCGCTCACTGAGTCCACCGGAGTTCGTGCCGCGATGACCGGCGGCGGATCCTCAGGCAGGACAGTGAGCTCCTCCTCCGTGAGGTACTTCGAGAGTTCCTTGCGATCGAACAGGCTGAGCAGCTCGACCGGCATCGTCGGGAGGGGCTGCTCCCGGACGCTCACGCCCGGGCCCTCCTTGTCCAGCGCGCAGATGAGGTTGCGACGGCGCCACTCGGCCGACATCTCCGGGAAGTCGTCCCTGGTGTGGCCACCGCGGCTCTCCTCGCGGATCAGCGCGGCCCGCGCCACACACTCCGCGATGACCAGCAGGTTCCGCAGGTCCAGCGCGACGTGCCAACCGGGGTTGTACGTCCGGCCGCCCGCCGCCGAGACCCGCGAAGCCCGCTCGCGCAGCTCGGTCAGGTTGTCCAGCGCCTGCTGGATCTCCGGCGCCTTCCGGATGATGCCGACCAGTTCGTGCATGGTCTGCTGCAGGTCCGTCTGGACGCGATACGGGTTCTCGCCGCTCTCCCGGGACAGCGGCGCCAGCGCGAACGACACCGCTTCCTCGACGTCCGCATCGAGTACTGACGGGCGGCCTTCCAGACCCGACACGTAGGCCGCGGCGCCCGCCCCGGCCCGGCGGCCGAAGACCAGCAGGTCGGAGAGGGAGTTACCACCGAGCCGGTTGGAGCCGTGCATGCCGCCGGACACCTCGCCTGCCGCGAACAGGCCGGCGACGCCGACCGCGGCCTGGCTGTCCGGGTCGACCTCCACCCCGCCCATGACGTAGTGACAGGTCGGTCCGACCTCCATCGGTTCGGCCGTGATGTCGACGTCGGCCAGCTCCTTGAACTGGTGGTACATCGACGGCAGGCGCCGACGGATCTCGTCGGCGGGCAGCCGCTTGGAGACGTCCAGGAAGACGCCACCGTGCGGGGACCCCCGTCCGGCCTTCACCTCGGAGTTGATCGCCCTGGCCACCTCGTCACGCGGCAACAGCTCCGGCGGACGGCGGTTGTTGTCCGCGTCGGTGTACCAGCGGTCGGCCTCCTCCTCGGTGGTCGCGTACTTGTCGCGGAACACGTCGGGGATGTAGTCGAACATGAACCGCTTGCCCTCGGAGTTCGTCAGCACGCCGCCGTCACCGCGCACCGACTCGGTCACCAGAATGCCCTTGACCGAGGGCGGCCAGACCATCCCGGTGGGGTGGAACTGGACGAACTCCATGTTCACCAGCGTGCCGCCCGCCCGCAGCGCGAGCGCGTGCCCGTCGCCGGTGTACTCCCAGGAGTTGGACGTCACCTGGAACGACTTCCCGATGCCGCCGGTGGCGAGCACGACCGCGGGGGCCGTGAACAGCAGGAACCGGCCGTCGTCGCGGGCGTAGCCGAACGCGCCGGAGATCCGGTCGCCGTCCTTGAGCAGTTCACTGATCGTGACCTCGTGAAAAACCCGCAGATACTTCTCAAAATCACCGTGTTCGCGCTGATCGTCCTGCTGGAGGCTGACGATCTTCTGCTGCAGCGTCCGGATCAGCTCCAGGCCGGTGCGGTCACCGACGTGCGCGAGCCGCGGGTACTCGTGGCCACCGAAGTTGCGCTGGCTGATCTTGCCGTCCTTGGTGCGGTCGAAGAGGGCGCCGTAGGTCTCCAGCTCCCAGATCCGCTCCGGCGCCTCTCTGGCGTGTAGCTCGGCCATCCGCCAGTGGTTCAGGAATTTGCCGCCGCGCATCGTGTCGCGGAAGTGCACCTGCCAGTTGTCGCGGCTGTTGACGTTGCCCATCGCGGCCGCGGCGCCGCCCTCCGCCATGACGGTGTGCGCCTTGCCGAACAGCGACTTGCAGATGATCGCGGTGCGTTTGCCCTGCTGGCGAGCCTCGATCGCGGCTCGCAGCCCGGCGCCACCGGCGCCGACCACGAGGACGTCGTACTCGTGTCGTTCGATATTCGAGGTCATCGCACTCACCCGACGAATCGCAGATCAGAGAACCATTCGGCCGAGACCGCCATCACGTAGAAGTCCGTGATCGCGAGCGTGGCCAGCGTGAGCCAGGCCAGGGCCATGTGTCGGGCGTTGAGGCGCGAGACGAAGGTCCAGGCCCGATACCGGACCGGATGCTTGGAGAAGTGCTTGAGCCTGCCGCCGATGATGTGCCGGCAGGAGTGGCAGGACACCGTGTACGCCCAGAGCGCGACGACGTTGCCGAGCAGGATCACGTTGCCCAGCCCGAAGCCGAAACCGCCGCCGGGCGAGTGGAACGCCAGGATCGCGTCCCAGGTGTTGATGATCGAGATCAGGAACGCGGCGTAGAACGCGTACCGGTGCAGGTTCTGCCCGAGCAGCGGGAACCGGGTCTCACCGGTGTACTTCGTGTGCGGCTCGGACACCGCGCAGGCCGGCGGCGAGAGCCAGAACGACCGGTAGTACGCCTTGCGGTAGTAGTAGCAGGTCAGCCGGAAGAGCAGCAGGAACGGCAGGCTGAACGCCGCGTACGGGATGAACCAGACGTCGGGTAGCACCCGCCCGAAGTGGGCGGACTCCGGAATACAGCCGTTGGAGACGCACGGCGAGTAGAACGGCGTCAGGTAGTGGAAGTCGTCGACCCAGTACCACTTCTGCATAAAGGCCCGCACGGTCGCGTATGCCAGCCAAGCCACCAGTCCGAGGACGGTGAGCAGCGGTGCCAGCCACCATCGGTCGGTGCGGAGCGTCCGAACGCCGATCTTGGCGCGCGCTCGGGGCTGTTCACTGGCGGGGGGAACGACCGGGGGTTTGGGGGGTGCACTCATGCCTGGGGTGGCTCTCCTGTGCAGGGATCATCGGTTTGCCCGGACCGATGACCGGCCCGGGCTGGGTGTGCGTATTCGAGGGACGTTCAGCTGTGCCTACTCCGGCCGCCGAGGCCTTCGTCGTCGCAGTCGCGCCAGAGGTCCGGCGGGTACGGCGTGTCGGAGACGTAGTGAAGGTTCTCGGGGCCGTTCCCGGCGGGGGCCGGGGGCAGGTCGCCGATCTCGTCGAGGTCCTCGAGCAGCCGGCGAACATCGCTCACCAGCCGACGGACGCCCAGCGTCTCGGAGTGGTGCGCCTGCAGTCTGCCGACCGCTCGTTCGAGTTCGACGAGCGCCCGCCGGACCTGCGCGACATCCGGATCGACTGCGGTCGACCCTGCTGTTCCGTGTTCACGCACCGACATGTGACCACCTCCGTGGCGCCTCGGCGCGCAGCCCGACGCGAGCACGTGTCAGCCCGCTCGGCGTCGACAGCGCGTCGACCCTACGTACGCGCAGTCTGCCGTGATACATGCCACACGGGAAGCGTTTGGGCCAAACCGGCGTGCCGCGGATCGGGCTGAATCGTGCCGAGTTCGTTGTCGGTGCGTCATCGAAACCGTTCAGTCGGTGACGAGTGTGTCGATTTCGCTAGCGAGGTCGAGGTCCTTCCGCGTGACGCCGCCGGCCGAATGCGTCGAGAGCGTGAACGTGACCTTGCGCCAGCGGATGTCGATGTCCGGGTGGTGGTCGCGCTGTTCGGCGACGACCGCCACCCGATCGACGAGCGCGATCGCGGCGGGGAAGCTCGCGGCCTCCACCGTCCGCCGTATCCCGGAGGTGTCACCGCTCCATTCCGGCAGCTTCGCCAGGCCCGCGGTCACTTCGTCAGCACTGAGAGTCGTGTTCGCCATGAACCGACCGTGGCTGTGAAGTGTGCGCTTGACAACCCTCGGTGAGTCATACGTCGTCGAACCAGCGCGGAACGCGCCCGTAGAATCGAACTGTTTCGCCCGGTGTCGCGAGTCGCGCGGGCATCCCGAGAACGAGGAGTTACCCTCCCATGCCCGCCCAGTCCGACGACACGGTGCTCTCCCGCCGCGATGACCTGCGCAACGTCGCGATCGTCGCGCACGTCGACCACGGCAAGACCACCCTGGTCGACGCCATGCTCTGGCAGTCCGGAGCGTTCAGCGCCCACCAGAAGGAGCAGGGCGACGTCGATGACCGGGTGATGGACTCGATGGACCTCGAGCGCGAGAAGGGCATCACGATTCTCGCGAAGAACACCGCCGTCCAGTACGGCGACACCACGATCAACATCATCGACACCCCGGGCCACGCCGACTTCGGCGGCGAGGTCGAGCGCGGCCTGTCGATGGTCGACGGCGTCCTGCTGCTCGTGGACGCCAGCGAGGGCCCGCTCCCGCAGACCCGGTTCGTCCTCCGCAAGGCCCTCGAGGCCAAGCTCCCGGTGATCCTGGTCGTGAACAAGGTCGACCGGCCCGACTCCCGGATCGCCGAGGTCGTCGACGAGGCCTACGAGCTCTTCCTCGACCTCGACGCGGACGAGCACCAGATCGAGTTCCCGATCGTCTACGCCAGCGCCAAGGCCGGCCGCGCGTCGATGACGCGTCCGGCGAACGCGAGCCTGCCGGACGCCGAGGACCTCAAGCCGTTGTTCGACGCGATCCTGGAGACGATCCCGGCGCCGCGCTTCGACCCGAGCGTCCCGCTGCAGGCCCACGTCACGAACCTCGACGCCTCGCCGTACCTCGGTCGGCTGGCGCTCTGCCGGGTGCACAACGGGACGATCAAGAAGGGTCAGCAGGCGGCCTGGTGCCGCGCCGACGGTTCGATCGAGCGCGTCAAGATCACCGAGCTGCTGATGACCGACGCACTGGAGCGGCGTCCGGTCGAGTCGGCGGGCCCCGGCGACATCATCGCGATCGCGGGTATCCCGGAGATCACGATCGGGGAGACGCTGGCCGATCCGGAGGACCCGCGGCCACTGCCTGTGATCACCGTCGACGAGCCGAGCATCTCGATGACGATCGGTATCAACACGTCGCCGCTGGCCGGTGAGAGCGGCAAGAAGCTCACCGCGCGGCTGGTGAAGAGCCGGCTGGACGCCGAACTCGTCGGCAACGTCAGCATCCGGGTGCTGAACACCGAGCGGCCCGACACGTGGGAGGTCCAGGGCCGCGGTGAGCTGCAGCTCGCGGTGCTGGTCGAGATCATGCGCCGGGAGGGCTTCGAGCTCACGGTCGGCAAGCCCCAGGTCGTCACCCGGGAGATCGACGGCAAGATCCACGAGCCGATGGAGCGGCTGACCATCGACATCCCGGAGGACTACCTCGGGGTCGTCACGCAGCTGATGGCCCTGCGCAAGGGCCGGATGGAGCAGATGGTCAACCACGGCACCGGCTGGGTCCGGATGGAGTACCTGGTGCCGGCGCGTGGCCTGATCGGCTTCCGCACCGAGTTCCTCACTGACACCCGGGGTACCGGCCTGCTGCACCACGTCTTCGAGAAGTACGAGCCGTGGCACGGCGAGCTGCGCACGCGTCCGACCGGGTCGCTGGTCGCCGACCGGCGCGGCCCGACCACCGGGTTCGCGCTCGCCAACCTGCAGGAACGCGGCACGATGTTCGTCGGCCCCGGCACCGAGGTGTACGAGGGAATGATCGTCGGCGAGAACTCCCGGTCGGACGACATGGACGTCAACCCGACCAAGGAGAAGAAGCTGACGAACATGCGTCAGTCCTCGGGTGACGTCCTGGTGCCGCTGATCCCGCACCGACAGATGTCGATGGAGCAGGCGCTGGAGTTCTGCCGCGAGGACGAGTGCATCGAGGTCACACCGGCCACGGTGCGGATTCGCAAGGTCGTGCTTTCCGCGCACGAGCGGGAGAAGACTCGCGGTCGTCGGAAGTGGGCCAATCCCCCCGCGTGATCCCAGGTAAATGCAGCGCCCCGGGCCGGACGGCCCGGGGCGCTGCTGTGTTCTGGAGCCACTCCCGTTAGCAGATCGATACCTCTGTTTAATCCGGAAGAGGCGCTGCTACTCGCTGTTGCAGTGCCGCCTGCGCTCGTGATTGAGCTGTTACACGATTGTGGGCACTTGCGACCTCGCGGTTATGAACATTCGCGTAGCTTTTCGGCGGGGCGGCACAGATCGGCATGTGCACGTCGCAAAGTAGGCGACCCACGTGGTGGCCTGCGTAGCCGCGCCCAGATGGGTCGCCTCGGACGGGGACCGCCTCGTTCATGAAAGGAGAACGCCAACGATGAGCCATGTCGGCGGCGATCGGCCTTCGACGGAGGGCGCCGGCGGCCTGAGCGGGCCCGGCCCCGTCCTGCCGCTCGACACGGAGGCGGTACTCACACCGGCCGGTGCGAGCGAGCCCGGCGCGAGCAAGCCCGGAGACAAGCCGTCTGCGATCCAGGGCCGGTCACCCGGCCAGCTCGCTTGGGCTCGCCTGCGGCGCGACAAGGTCGCGATCGCCAGCGCCGTGGTGCTGGTGTTCTTCCTTCTGGTGGCGATCTTCGCAGACCTCATCGTGGCTGCCTACGGAATTAATCGCGACCAGCTGTTCCAGAACAAGCTCGACTCGCTCGGCTATCCGCTGGGATACCTGGGCGGCGTCAGCGGAGAACACTGGTTCGGCTTGGAGCCCCAGCTCGGCCGGGACATCTTCGTGCAGCTGGTCTACGGTGCCCGGACCTCGCTCGGGATCGCGCTGGCGGCCGCGCTGTGCAGCACCGTGATCGGTGTTGTCCTCGGTTTGGTCTCGGGTTTCCTCGGTGGCGTGGTGGACTCGGTGATCAGCTGGGTAACCGACCTGTTGCTGGCGTTTCCGTTCATCATCTTCTCGCTGGCTGCAATTCCGATCATCAATACGCTGATCACCGGTTCCGTGCAGAAACAGCCGAGCGTGGAATCGCGGATCTACGTCGTCATCGGAGTGCTGGTGACGTTCGGCTGGATGAGCACCTGCCGACTCGTCCGCGGCCAGGTTCTTTCGCTCCGCGAACGCGAGTTCGTGGACGCCGCCCGCGCAGCGGGCGCGGGAACCCGGCACATCATTTTCCGGCAGCTGCTCCCCAACCTCTGGGCGCCGATCCTGGTGACGTTCTCGCTGGCTGTGCCGCAGTACGTGACCACCGAGGCGGCCCTGTCGTTCCTCCAAATCGGCGTCACCGAACCGGTGCCGGACTGGGGGCGGATGATCTATCGCTCCATCAGCTTCGTGTCCGCCGACCCGGCGTACGCGTTCTTCCCCGGCGTCGCTCTGTTCTTGCTCGTGCTCGCGTTCAACCTCTTCGGTGACTCGCTGCGCGACGCACTAGATCCCCGGTCTGCGCGATGACCGGTCATTACGGGCAAAACCCAGTGGGGTGCGCCTTGGGAGAAGGAAGGTACTCGTGCGACGACCAGTACGGATGCTGAGTGTCAGCATCCTCGCCGTGGTGCTCGCCGCGGCCGGATGCAGCAAGAACACCGGAGACGACGACGGCTCTGGCGACCAGACCGAGGTGTCGACGCAGACCGCCACGCTCGCGGAGAACTCCGACGGGCCCGCTCCCGAGGTGCCCGGTGCCAAGAAGGGCGGCACCGTCACGATCTACACCAGCGGTGGCTTCGAGCACCTCGACCCGCAGCAGAACTACGTCGTGCCGGCGCAGACCACCGGTACGAACCTCCTCTACCGGACGCTGACCCAGTACCGGGAGAACGGCGACGGCAAGCTGGAGGTCGTCGGTGACCTGGCCACGAACACCGGCGAGGAGTCCAACGGCGGTAGGACCTGGAAGTACACGCTGAAAGACGGCCTGAAGTACGAGGACGGCTCGCCGATCACGGCCCATGACGTCGCGTACGGCGTCGCCCGGTCGTTCAGCCCGGACCTGCCGAACGGTGCGCACTACCTCCAGCAGTGGCTGGTCGGCAGCGCGGAGTACAACGCGAAGTACAAGGGCCCGTACAACGGCGGATCGAAGATCCCGCCGGGCGTCCAGGTTCCGGACGACAAGACGATCATCTTCACCTTCCCCGAGCCGCACGCGGACATGCCGTTCATGGCGGCGATGACCACGGTCTCGCCGGTGCCGGCGGCGCGGGACACGAAGATCCAGTACGACAACCGGCCGTTCTCGTCGGGCCCGTACAAGATCCAGACGCACAACCGCACCCAGAAGATGGTGCTGGTGCGGAACGAGCACTGGGACCCGAAGACCGACCCGATCCGGCACAACTACCCGGACCAGTACGTCATCGAGTTCACTCGCACCGACGTCCAGGCCAGCGAGCTGCTGATCTCGGATGCGGGCGCGGCCCAGACGTCGCTGACGTTCCAGGACCTGAACATCCCGGCGAGCGTCTACCCGAAGGCCGTCCAGAGCGCGAAGGACCGGATTCTCACCGGCCCGACGCAGTTCGTCTGGTTGATCAACTTCAACAACCAGCGGGTGAAGGACCTCAAGGTCCGTCAGGCGCTGAACTACGCGATCGATCGCCAGGGCATGCTGAAGGTGTGGGGTTCCTACGCCGGTAACCCGGCCACGACGCTGCTGTCGCCGACCACCTCGGGCTACCAGAACTACAACGCGTACGACGGTGGCCCGAACGGCAACATCGAGAAGGCCAAGGAGCTGCTCGGCGGCAAGACGGTCAAGCTGACCTACGGCTACCGGAACACCGAGCGCAACCAGGCGATCGCCGCGTTCCTGCGGAGCAGCCTGAAGCCCGCCGGGTTCGAGCTGAACATCCAGCCGATCGACGAGGACCAGTACTACACGGTCATCGGCAAGAAGAACAACCAGTTCGACCTCTACATGTACGGCTGGGGTGCGGACTGGCCGGGCGGTGGCACGGTCATCCCGCCGCTCTGGGACGGTGACCGCATCGTGCCGGAGGGCAACAACAACACCGCGTACCTGGACGACCCGAAGACCAACGCGGAGATCGACCGGATCCTGTCCCTGTCCGACCTGACCGAGGCCGACAAGGCCTGGGCCGCGCTGGACAAGGACATCATGACCCGCCTCGCTCCGACCGTTCCGGTCATCTACGACAAGCAGACGACCCTGTACGGCTCGAAGATCGGCGGTATCTACCTGAGCAAGCCGTACGGCAACTCGGGTCTGAACAACCTGTACGTCAAGTAGTCAAGTCACCACTGCTCCGGTCGGCCGTCCTAGACGTGACGGCCGGCCGGAGCACCCGGCTGGGAGAGGTCAGTGGCCCGGTTCATCGTGCGGCGAGGGTTGCTCGCGCTGCTGACGTTGTTCAGCGTGAGCGTCTTGACATTCCTGATGTTCTTCGGGGTTCCGACCAGCCCGGCCGAACTGCAATGCGGTCGCGACTGCCGTCCGGCTCAGGTGGCGAACATCGAGAAGCAGCTGGGTCTCGATCGGCCGATCTGGGAGCAGTACGGCGAGTACATGAAGGGCATCGTCGCCGGCCGGACGATCGGGTCGGGCGACACCGCGATCGAGTGTGACGCCCCCTGCCTGGGCTGGTCGTTCCGCAGTAGCGAGGCGGTGACCGACATCGTCGGACGCGCGCTCCCGATCACGCTCTCGATCGTGCTCGGCGGAGCCGTGCTCTGGGCACTGCTGGGCGTCTCGCTCGGATTCCTCTCCGCGTTGCGCAGAGGGACCTGGGTCGACAAGGCCGCGATCGGCTTCTCGCTCACCGGTGCCTCGCTGCAGATCTACTTCGTCGGCCTGCTCCTCCAAGTGTTGTTCGTCTACACGCTGAAATGGCTGCCGTCGCCCACGTACACCAGCCCGTTCGAGAGCCTCGGCGACTGGTTCGTCGGAATGATCCTGCCCTGGACGACGCTCGCGTTCCTCAACTCCGCGATCTACGCCCGGCTCACCCGGGCCCAGATGATCGAGACGCTGTCCGAGGACTTCGTCCGTACCGCGCGGGCCAAGGGGCTGCCGTCGCGCCAGGTCTACCGGCGCCACGCGCTCCGGGCCGGTATTACCCCGATCGTCACGATCTTCGGCCTCGACCTGGGGGTGTCGCTGGGTGGTGCGGTGATCACCGAGTACGTCTTCGGGATGCCGGGGCTCGGCTTCGTCTCCGCCGAGGCCGCGCGGCAACTCAACCTGCCGGTCGTCATGGCCACGGTGTTGCTGGCCGCGTTCTTCATCGTCCTGATGAACGTCGTCGTCGACTGGCTCTACGCCTACATCGACCCGCGGGTGAGGCTCGGATGACTGAAACTTCTACGGCGGCCGAGGC
Organism: Cryptosporangium aurantiacum; assembly: GCF_900143005.1. Classification (NCBI taxonomy): domain Bacteria; kingdom Bacillati; phylum Actinomycetota; class Actinomycetes; order Cryptosporangiales; family Cryptosporangiaceae; genus Cryptosporangium; species Cryptosporangium aurantiacum. Next base: position 181,743 of record NZ_FRCS01000005.1, on the reverse strand, counting down.
AGAGGACTTCCTCCAGGTCGAAGACCTCCGCGTCAACTTCCGGACGTTGGACGGTGTGGTCCGGGCCGTCGACGGCATCACGTTCGGAGTCCGCCGTGGCCAGACGCTCGGCATCGTCGGCGAGTCCGGCTCCGGCAAGTCCGTCAGCAGCATGGCGATCATGGGGCTGCACGACCTGCACCGCACGGAGATCACCGGCCGGATCACCGTCGGGGGCCGCGAGATCGTCGGCTGCCCGGAGGAGGAGGTCCGGAAGCTGCGCGGCCGGACGATGGCCATGATCTTCCAGGATCCGCTCTCCGCGCTGCACCCGTACTACACGGTGGGCCGGCAGATCGTCGAGGCGTACCGGATCCACCACCCCGGTGAGCCGAAGAAGGTCGCGCGGACCCGAGCGATCGAGATGCTCGACCGGGTCGGGATCCCGCGGCCGGACAAGCGCATCGACAGCTACCCGCACGAGTTCTCCGGCGGTATGCGGCAGCGCGCGATGATCGCGATGGCGCTGGTCAACGACCCCGACCTGCTGATCGCCGACGAGCCGACCACCGCGCTGGACGTGACCGTCCAGGCGCAGATCCTGGACCTGCTCGAGGACCTGCAGCGCGAATTCAACTCGGCGGTCATCATCATCACCCACGACCTGGGCGTGATCAGCCAGGTCGCGGACGACGTCCTGGTCATGTACGCGGGCCGCGCGGTCGAGAAGGGCACCGTCGAGCAGGTGCTCCGGCGCCCGCAGCACCCGTACACCTGGGGCCTGCTCAACTCGGTGCCGTCGCTGCACGGCGACGCCGAGGCCGACCTGGTGCCGATCAAGGGCAGCCCGCCCAGCCTGGTGAACCGGCCGTCCGGCTGCGCGTTCCACCCGCGCTGCCCGTACGCGGGTCAGAACGGCGACCGGTCGTTCACCGACGTGCCGGAGCTGCTGCCGGTCCTGGACGACGCCGGTCATTCGGTGGCGTGCCACCTGCCGGCCGACCGCCGGCGCGAGATCTACCAGCGGGACATCGCCGAGGCGGGTGTGGCTCTGTGAACAAGACCGACGTACGGCCCAGCGACGAGGTCGCGCCGCCGCCCGCGAAGGACGCGCTGCTCTCGGTGCGCGGCCTGGCCAAGCACTACCCGGTGGGTGGCGGGGTGTTCGGTACGAAGGCCGTGGTCCGCGCGGTCGACGGCGTCGACTTCGACGTCGCGGCGGGGGAGACGCTCGGGTTGGTCGGCGAGTCCGGCTGTGGCAAGACGACGACCGGCCGGATGGTGATCCGGCTGCTGGAGCCCACGGCGGGCACGATCACGTTCGAGGGCAAGGACGTCACGAAGGCGCGCGGCCGGGCGTTGACCCAGCTCCGCCAGGACATGCAGATCATCTTCCAGGACCCGTATTCGTCGCTGAACCCGCGGCACACGGTGGGCCGGATCGTCGAGATGCCGCTGACCGTCAACGACATCGACCCGCCGGGCGGGCGGAAGAAGCGCGTCCAGGAGATACTCGAACTGGTCGGGCTCAACCCCGAGCACTACAACCGGTACCCGCACGAGTTCTCCGGCGGGCAGCGGCAGCGGATCGGGATCGCGCGGGCGCTGGTGGTGGAGCCGCGGTTCATCGTCGCCGACGAGCCGGTCTCCGCGCTGGACGTCTCGATCCAGGCCCAGATCATCAACCTGCTGCGGAAGCTGCAGAGCGAGCTGGACCTGGCGTTCCTGTTCATCGCGCACGACCTGGCGGTGGTGCGGCACTTCTCCCAGCGGATCGCGGTGATGTACCTGGGGAAGATCGTCGAGGTCGGCGATCGGGAGGCGATCTACGAGCGGCCGTCCCACCCGTACACCCGGGCACTGCTGTCGGCGGTACCGGACGTGACGAAGCTGGGGAGCGCTGACTCGAAGCGGATCCGGCTGGCCGGTGACGTGCCGACGCCGCTGGACCCGCCGTCGGGCTGCCGGTTCCGCACGCGGTGCTGGAAGGCGCAGGACAAGTGCGCGCAGGAGGAACCGCCGCTCAGCCCCAAGCGCGGCGGGAGCCTGGCCGCCTGCCACTTCCCCGAGACATAGTGGGCGGCCCGCTCAGGACGACGCTGCCGAGCGGGCGGGACGACTTGAGTATCACGGCATACGCGGCGTCGTCGCGCCCGATCGGCAGCGACGCCCTGAGCGGGCTCCAGGTTCAGACAATGCGAGCGCCTGGCGGCGCTTCAACGGCAACTGCGCTTCGCGGACGCTTTGCCGCGAGCCGCCGTCCGCCGCGTCACAGGGCGAGTGAGCGGCGGAGGAAGTCGAGCTGGAGGAGCAGCAGGTTCTCCTTGACGGTCTCGTTCGTTGCCATGTGGGTGATGCCGGTCAGCGGGAGCACCTCGTGCGGGCGTCCCGCGGCCAGCAGCGCGGACGACAGCTGCAACGTGTGCGCGGCGACGACGTTGTCGTCCGCGAGGCCGTGCACGATCATGAGCGGCCGGGCGAGCTTTCCGGCGTCCTCGATCAGCGAGGAACGACGGTAGGCGTCCGGCTGTTCGTCCGGCAGCCCGAGGTACCGCTCGGTGTAGAACGTGTCGTAGAGGGCCCAGTCCGTCACCGGCGCCCCCGCGATTCCGGCGTGGAACACGTCCGGACGCCGCAACACCGCCAGCGCGGCCAAGTACCCCCCGAACGACCAACCGCGGATCCCGACCCGTCCGAGGTCGAGATCGGGGTGCTCCTTCGCGAGCGCGAGCAGCCCGTCGGCCTGGTCGTCCAGCACGGGCCCGGCGAGGTCGAGACGGATCGCGTGCTCGAACGACGGTGCGACGCCGGGCGTCCCGCGACCGTCGATGACGACCACCGCGAAGCCCTGATCCGCCCACCACTGCGGCTCCAGCCACATCGTCCCGGCGGCCATCACCTCCTGGTGGTGCGGGCCGCCGTATGGGTCCATGAGGACGGGCAGGCGAGTGCCGGGGACGTGATCGCGCGGGTAGAGCACGGCGGCGGGTAGCCGACGGTCGGTCACCCGGCTCAGCGTGGGCGCCCCCAGGAACGGTGGTGCGGCTGCGGACGATTCGAGTGTGTGGGCGGGCTGACCGCCGCGGTGGACGACGTACGTCACGCCGGTCGTCCCGAGCGTCCGCCGGATCTCCACCCGGGTCTCGCCGCCGGAGACGCCGCTGAACCACCCCACGCCCTCGGTGACGCGCCGCGCGGTGCCGTCCGCGCCGACCCGGTAGACGTGGTTCTGCTCCGGCGCGTCCTCGGTGCCCTCGACGACCAGTTCGTCGTTCTCCTGGCCGAGGAACCGCCGCACGTACAGGCTCGTCGGGGTGGCCACTACACCGCCGACGACCAGCCGCCGAGCGTCCCCCTCGTCGGAACCCAGCACCAGCCGGCCGTCACCCAGCAACGCCGGGGTACCCGGCAGGACCTCCAGCCACGGGGAACCCGTGGCCTCGGTGTGCGTGGTCAGCTCACCGGTGTCGGGATCGGCGCCGAGCACCAGGGCCTTCGTCTGCCTGCGGTCCATCACCGTGAACAGCGGGCAGCCGCTGTCGTCCCACCCGGCGGTGACCAGGTAGGGGTACGCGTCCGCGTCCCAGGCCAGATCGAGCCGCGGTGCCTCGCCCGACACCGGCAGGATGTGCAGGCTGACCAGCGCGTTCGGGCTTCCGGCCGCGGGATAGCGGATCGTGTTCGGCTCCTGCCCCGGCTGGGCCGGGTCGGCGATGTACCAGACCCGCACCGGCGACTCGTCGACCCGGGCGGCGAGCAGGCGCTCGGAGTCCGGTGACCACCAGTAACCCCGGAACCGGTTCATCTCCTCGGCGGCGGCGAACTCCGCGACGCCCCAGGTGACGCCGTCCTCGGCGACCAGCGTGCGGTCCGCCCAGCCCTCGCCGATCCGCTCCACCAGGTGCAGTGCGCCGCCGGTGACGTACGCGACGCGCTCGCCGGTCGGTGAGGGACGCGGGTCGAGGACCGGACCGGCGACCGGCAGCTCGATCGGCGTCGGGTCGTCGCCGGGCAGCAACCCGATCCGGAACAGCTTCCCGCCGAGCGTGAACACCGCGATCCGGGTGTCCTCGTCGGTGGCGTAGGACACGATGCCGCCGCCGGCCTCCCGGCGACGCTCGCGGAGCGCCTTCTCCTCCGGCGAGAGGTTCTCCTCGTCGGTGTCGCGGAGGACGCGTGGGTCGGCGACGATCCGCTCGGTGCTGCTCCCGACGTCGAGCACCCAGAGCGCGTGCACGGGGTCGGTCGGGCCGGACGATCGGAGGAAGACGACCCGTTCCCCGTCGGCGGACACGGCGACGGTGCGCGGTGCCCCGAGGGTGAAGGTGCGGGTCCGGGCGGCCAGCCGAGGGAACGACGTGCCCGGATCGGTCTCGACGGTGCTCGAACTCACCATGCCATCCTGCCATTCGGGCCTCGGGTCGGCCCGGCGCCCGCCTTTACGCTGGAAACATGGCTGTGTGCCCCGGCCGACTCCACTGCTCCGCTCCTCGGTCGCTAGGGCTCCCTACGATGCTCACTCCGGAGTCGACCTCATGACCGCAAGCCGCCGACTACTGCTGGTACACGCGCACCCGGACGACGAGACGATCACCACCGGCGCGACGATGGCCCGGTACGCGGCCGAGGGCGCGCACGTCACGCTCGTCACCTGCACGCTCGGCGAGGAGGGCGAGATCCTGGTGCCGGCCCTGGCCGGGCTCGCGGCGGACCGGGCGGATCAGCTGGGCGGTTACCGGATCGGGGAACTCGCGCAGGCGATGGCCGCGCTCGGCGTCACCGACCAGCGGTTTCTCGGCGGCGCGGGCCGCTACCGCGACAGCGGCATGATCGGCACCCCGCAGAACGACCACCCGCGGGCGTTCTGGCGCGCTTCGGTCGACGAGGCCGGTGCCTGGCTGGCCGCGGTGATCCGCGAGGTGCGGCCGCAGGTCGTCATCACGTACGACCCGGACGGCCTGTACGGCCACCCGGACCACATCCAGGCACACCGCGTGACGATGCGCGCGATCGAGATCGCTGCCGACGACTGGCGCGTCGCGAAGGTCTACTGGCCGAGCGAGCCCCGTTCGCTGCTGGCTCGCGGCATCGAGGCCTTCGCGACGTCGGCGGAGAACCCGTTCGCCGGCGAGCGGAACGTCGACGCGCTGCCGTTCGTCACCCCCGACGAGAAACTCGGCGCGCGGATCGACGCGTCCGCGTACGCCGAGGCGAAGCGGGCCGCGATGCGCGCCCACGCCACCCAGGTCGACCCCGGCACGTGGCTGCACGTGCTCGCCGAGAACCTCGGTGTCGAGCCGGTCGGGATCGAGTACTACATCCGGGCAGTGGGCCAGGCCGGTCCGAGCATCGATCCGAACGGGTGGGAGGACGATCTGTTCGCGGGCCTGTGAGTACTCTCCGCGAGGTGACAACCCCTCCCGCTGAATGGGCGCTGCGCATCGCCGCGGTGCTGGTCGGCACAGTGATCACGGTGACGAGCGAAGTGATCGCCGCGTTCCTGACGCCGTTTCGGATCGGTGCCCAGCTGATCCCGATCAGCTGGGCGATCGTCGTGATCGGCGTGGTCCTCGGCGTGGCGATCACCCGGTACGGATCCGGGGTCGCCGGCGCCACCGCGATCCCGGCGGTCGCGTTCTTCCTGGTGCTGTGGCCGCTCTCGTCGCGCACCTCGGAGGGTGACGTCGTGGTGCCGGGAACCTGGGTCGGCTACGGCGTCCTGCTGCTCGGACTGATGGCGATCGTCGGGACCGTGGCCGTGACCATGTCGGTGTCGAGACCGCGACGGTCACTTGGGTAAAGCCGCCCGGCGTGGTGCGGTGATGTCCTACCGTTCCGGCGGTACGGCATCGTGGGAGGTCGGAAGTGCGTAACAGGTGGGCCCGGGTCGGGGTGGTCGTCGCGACGCTGGTCGTGGTGAACTTCGCCGCGCGATTGGTGCTGCGGATCGCGAGCGGCGCCAGCGAGGACGTGGAGTTCACGACCGCGCTGAGCTCGCTGGTGGCGATGGGGCTCGTGGTGGCGGTGGCCGGGTTCCTGACGTCCCGGCGGTACCTGCCGTCGGTCACGGCCGGTGATCTGTTCTTCGACATCCTGTTCGCGTCGCTGCTGGTGACGCTCGTCGGGCCGTTCGTCTCCGGCGGCACACCGTTCGGGTCGGGTGCCGGGCAGTGGATCATTCAGCTGCTGGTGTGCGTCGGCGCGCTGATCGTCGGCGGCGCGATCGGCGTGCTGCTCGCGGTCGCGTTCGGACTGGACCCGAAGAGCCGCGCCTGGGGCGCCTACGCGTCCCAGGTGAAACTCCCCGCGAAAAAGGCCCAGCCCACCAAGCCGGGAAAAAGGACCCAGGGCGCCAAAAAGCGCCCCTCCGCCAAGCGCTGAGAAGCGCCTAGGCACGCTCTGGGGTTTGAACCTGGAGCCCGCCGAGGACGAGGCTGGCGTCCGCGTCAGGCTCGCCCCTCGGCGGGCCGCCCACTAAGGCCGGTAATACCGGTAGGTGTGGTGGTGGCGGAAGCCGAGCTTTTCGTACATCGCGACCGCCCCGGTGTTGTCGGAGTCCACCTGCAGGTAGACGCCACGCGCGCCCTGCCCGGCGGCGTACTCGACGGTGCCCGCCAGCAGGTGCGTGGCCAGCCCGCGCCGACGGTGCGCCGGGTCGACCTCGAGCGCGGTGATTCCCATCCACCCCTCGTCGACCACGAGGCGGCAGATCGCCACCGGCACGCCGTCCAGCCGCACGGCGGCGAACCCCGGTGCGGCGGCGTTCCGCAGCACGTCCAGAGCCACCGCGGGGAGCGCGTCTCCCCGGTAGTGGTACGCGGCCAGCCAGGCGTCGTCGGGCTCCGCGGCGACGGTCACCGGCGGCAGCCCCGGCACCGCCAGGCGCGCCGCCCGCAGCGCCCGGACGCTCGCCACCAGCACCAGCGCACCCCACCGATCCGACCAGCCCCGCTCCTCCAGCGCGCGGCGCAGCTCGTCGCACGCGGGCAGCGGCAGCTGGACCGTCGGCGGCAGGTCGCGGGCGGAGTACCAATCCCGGACGACGTCCAGCGCGGCGTCCAGCGGCATCCCCGGGTCGCCCAGCGGCAGCACGGAGTTCGCCCGTCCGGTCCACCCGCCTGCCGCCCGCAGCTGCCAGTCGCCCAGCGTCGCGGTGTCCAGCCCGCGCCAGCCCAGCGCGGCGATCCGCTCCAGCTCCAGATCCGCGACCGGCAGCGAACCGGGCGGCCGGGGCGGGATCCGCTTCGCCGCGACGACGTCCGCGACGGCCACCGCGACCGTGTCCCCGGTTGCGGTTCTCACCACTACGCGCTGGCGTTCGGCGTCCAGCTCGATAAGCTCCCCGAGAACGTCGCCGTACTGCGGTCGAACGGCATCGGGGTCGCCGAGGACCCTTCGCACGACGACACGGTGGCCGACGTCCGTGGGGCTGAGCGACATCTGACCCACCTCTGCATCTCCGAGCTGCAGCCAGTGATACTAGATACCGCTAAGGCGGTACCTCGTCTGTCGTTGAGCCTGCACAGATCGAAGGCGAAGCCGCCACCGCGCCTGGAAGGACTACCTACGTGACGTACGTCATCGCCGAGCCCTGCGTCGATGTCAAGGACAAGGCGTGCATCGAGGAGTGCCCCGTCGACTGCATCTACGAGGGGGAGCGGATGCTCTACATCCACCCCGACGAGTGCGTCGACTGCGGTGCCTGTGAGCCGGTGTGCCCGGTCGAGGCGATCTTCTACGAGGACGACGTGAAGGAAGAGTGGCGCGAGTACTACAACGCGAACGTCGTCTTCTTCGACGAGATCGGTTCGCCCGGTGGTGCATCCAAGCTCGGGCTGATCAAGCACGACGCTCCGCTGGTCGCCGCACTCCCGCCGCAGGAGGGTGAGCACTGACCCCGCACGATCTACCGGACTTTCCCTGGGACACGCTGGCGCCGTTCGGAGACCGGGCGCGCCGGCATCCGGACGGCGTCGTCGATCTCTCGGTCGGGACGCCGGTCGACCCGACGCCTGCGGTGGTGCGGGAAGCGCTGGTGGCCACTGCGGACGCGCCGGGGTACCCGCTGACCGCTGGTAACTCGGCGCTCCGCGGTGCGGTGCAGCAGTGGGTCGCCGACCGGCTCCACTGCACCGCGACGGTCGGGGTTCTGCCGACGATCGGCTCGAAGGAGCTGGTCGCCTGGCTCCCGACGCTGCTCGGGCTCGGTCCGTCCGACACCGTGCTCTTCCCGGAGCTGGCCTATCCCACGTACGACGTCGGGATCCGGCTGGCCGGTGCGGCCGGCCTCCGGTCGGACGCCGTGGTCGCCGCGGGGCCGGGCCGCCCCGCCGCGATCTGGGTGAACTCGCCGTCGAACCCGACCGGGCGCGTGCTCGGCGTCCCGCACCTGCGCAAGGTCGTGGCCTGGGCGCGGGAGCGCGGGACCGTGGTCGTCTCCGACGAGTGCTACCTGGAGCTCGGCTGGGACGTCGAGCCGGTCTCGGTGCTCTCCGACGAGGTGAGCGACGGGGACGTCACCGGGCTGCTCGCGGTGCACTCGCTGTCGAAGCGCTCGAACCTCGCCGGGTACCGGGCCGGGTTCGTCGCCGGTGACCCGGCGATCGTCGGCGAGCTGCTGGCGGTGCGCAAGCACGCCGGGATGATCGTGCCGGAGCCGGTGCAGGCCGCGATGGCGGCCGCCCTGGGCGATACCGAGCACGTGCGGGAGCAGCGGGACCGGTACGCGCTGCGCCGGACGGCGTTGCGCGAGGCGCTGGAGAGCGCCGGTTTCCGGATCGACCACTCGGAGGCCGGGCTGTACCTGTGGGCGACCCGGGACGAGCCGTGCTGGGACACCGTGGAGTGGCTCGCCGACCGCGGGATCCTCGTGGCGCCCGGCGAGTTCTACGGGCCGGCCGGTGCGCGGCACGTGCGGGTGGCCCTCACCGCCACCGACGAACGCGTCGCCGCCGCGGTCAAGCGCCTCAGCGCGTAGGCCCCCGCGCCACACGACGCGAAAGCGGGCTCTAACAACCCGTTAGAGCCCGCTTTCCCGTCAACCCAGCGCGAGACCCGGGCCGAGCCCGGCCCCCCGGCGTCAGTTTTGGTGCAGGGCCTCGTTCAGGCCACCCCACGACCGGCCGGCGCGCGGTACGGCCTCCAGCGCCCCGGTCACCGAGTTACGGCGGAACAGGATCCCGTCCGCGCCGGCCAGCGAAGCGGCCTTCACCACCGACCCGTCCGGCAGCGTCACCTTCGACCCGGCGGTGATGTACGCCCCCGCCTCGACGACCGAGTCGTCACCGAGCGGAATGCCCAGCCCGGAGTTCGCCCCCAGCAGGCACCGCTCGCCGATCGAGATCACGGTCTTTCCGCCACCGGACAGCGTCCCCATGATCGACGCGCCACCACCGACGTCGGAGCCGTCGCCCACGACCACACCGGCCGAAATCCGCCCTTCGACCATCGAAGATCCGAGCGTCCCGGCGTTGAAGTTGACGAAGCCCTCGTGCATCACGGTCGTGCCGGACGCGAGGTGCGCCCCGAGCCGCACCCGGTCGGCATCGGCGATCCGGACCCCGGACGGCACCACGTAGTCGGTCATCCGCGGGAACTTGTCGACGCCGTACACCTCGAAGTGCGTCCGCGCGGCCCGCGCCCGCGCGCGCACGGATTCCACCTCGGCAACCGCCACCGGGCCCGCCGACGTCCACGCGACGTTCGCCAGCGCCCCGAAGATCCCGTCCAGGTTCACGCCGTGCGGACGAACGACCCGGTGCGAGAGCAGGTGCAGGCGCAGGTACGCGTCAGCGGCGTCGACCGGCGCCGCGTCCAGGTCGGTGACGACCGACACCGCGAAGACCTCGACGCCGCGCAGCGGGTCCGGCCCAACCGCACTGGCCAACTCGGAGCCGAGTGCGGCCTCTCCCTGAGCCTTGTCCAGCCGCGCGACGCCGGGCGCCAACTCTGATACCCCGGGTTCGCCCAGGCCCAACTTCCCCGTGGGAAACCACACGTCCAGAATCTGGCCGGCGAACTCGGTCGCAAGGCCTACTCCCCAGATGCTCACGGGCCTCAGAGTATCGAGAGCTACTGTGAGCCCGTGCCGTTGGACCTCGCCGGCGACCCGGTCGCCCTCACGACAGCTCTGGTCGACTTCCCGTCCGTCTCCGGCGACGAAGGACCCCTCGCCGATGCGGTCGAAACCGCGCTCGAGGGCCTCAAAAACTACCGAACCGCCCGCGACGGTGACACGATCGTCGCCCGAACGGAACTCGGGAAAAAGCACCGTATCGTCCTCGCCGGGCACCTCGACACGGTGCCGATCGTCGACAACGTCCCGTCCCGCCGCGACGGAGACCTCCTCTACGGCTGCGGGGCCAGCGACATGAAGAGCGGCCTGGCCGTTCTCCTCCACCTCGCCGCGACGATCGACGACCCCGCCTACGACCTCACGCTCGTCTGTTACGACAACGAGGAGGTCGAGGCGGTCAAGAACGGCCTCGGCCGGGTGAGCCGCAACCATCCGGACTGGCTGGCCGCCGACTTCGCGGTGCTGCTCGAACCCACCGACGGCACGGTCGAGGGCGGTTGCCAGGGCACGCTGCGAGCCAAGATCACCACCCACGGTAAGCGGGCCCACTCCGCGCGCAGCTGGTTCGGCGTCAACGCGATCCACCGTGCCGCCGAGATCCTCGACCGGCTCAACACCTATCAGGCCAGAGAGGTCGACATCGACGGCTGCCTTTACCGCGAAGGCCTCAACGCGGTGCGCATCGAGGGCGGCGTCGCGGGCAACGTCATCCCCGACCGGTGTGATGTCACGGTCAACTTCCGGTTCGCACCCGACCGCACCGAGAAGGACGCCGAGCAGCACGTCCGCGAGGTGTTCGAGGGTTACGCCGTCGAGGTCACCGACTCCGCGCCCGGCGCGCTGCCGGGCCTGAACGAACCGGCGGCTGCCCGCTTCGTCGAAGCGCTCCAGGCGCCGGTGCAGGCCAAGCTCGGCTGGACCGACGTCGCTCGGTTCGCGACGCTGGGCATTCCCGCGGTGAATTTCGGCCCTGGCGACCCGAATCTGGCCCACCAGGCCGGTGAATACGTGGACGTCCGAAAGATCACCGATGCCGCATCGGCACTTCGTCGCTACCTCACTGCCGGTTAGCGTTCGCAGTTCGCGGGATACCGTGACCGGCATGAGCGTGCCGCAACCAGAACGTCAGCGTGGCCGGGTCACGCTCCGCCGTCGGCAGGTCCCCACGGGCACCACCGACCAGCGTCTGCTCGACAACAAGAGCGGCCGCGCGGACTTCATCCACTCGGACACGTGGCGCGTACTCCGGATCCAGAGCGAGTTCGTGGAGGGCTTCGGCGCGCTCGCCGAGCTCGGGCCGGCGGTGAGCGTGTTCGGCTCCGCCCGCACCCCCGTCGACCACCCCGACTACCTGCTCGCCGAGCAACTGGGCCAGGCTCTCGTCCGCGCCGGGTTCGCGGTGATCACCGGTGGCGGACCCGGCACGATGGAGGCCGCGAACAAGGGCGCCAGCACGGCGGGCGGAGTGAGCGTCGGCCTCGGCATCGAGCTGCCGTTCGAGCAGGAACTCAACAAGTGGGTCGATGTCGGCGTCAACTTCCGGTACTTCTTCGCCCGGAAGACGATGTTCGTGAAGTACGCCCAGGCGTTCTGCGTGCTCCCCGGCGGCTTCGGGACCCTCGACGAGCTGTTCGAGGCCCTCACGCTGGTTCAGACCCGCAAAGTCACCCGGTTCCCGGTCGTCCTGATCGGCACCAAATACTGGGGCGGCCTGGTCGACTGGCTGCGCGAGAGCATGCTCGCCGACGGCAAGATCTCCGCGCAGGACCTGGAACTGATCCAGCTCACCGACGACATCGACGAGGCGGTCGCTGCCGTCCAGTCCGCGGAGAACCTCTCGACCGAGCAGGCCACCGGCGCCGACGACGCCCCAGTGGAGGCGTAGGTGAATTCTTTTCGACCGACCTCTGCGGACGGCGCTCACCCTGCGGAAAGACGCGAGGTTGAAAAGAGTTCGTCGGCCGTCTGCGTCTACTGCGCGTCCTCCACGTCGATCGAACCGCACTACGTCACGCTCGCCGCCGAGGTCGGCGCCGAGCTGGCCCGCCGCGGCCACGAGCTGGTCTCCGGCGGCGGCCGGGTGTCGATGATGGGCGCGGTCGCGGCCGCTGCCCGTGCCGGGGGAGCGCGCACGATCGGCGTCATCCCCGAGGCGCTGAGCAGCCGGGAGATCGCCGACTTCGACTCCGACGAACTCCTCGTCACCACCGGAATGCGGGAACGCAAAGCCGCGATGGACGACCGCGCCGACGCGTTTCTCGGACTCCCTGGCGGCATCGGCACGCTCGAAGAGGTGTTCGAGGTCTGGACGTCCCGGTCGCTCGGCATGCACGCGAAACCCGTCGTGCTGCTCGACCCCGAGGGCTTCTACAACGGCCTGCTCGGGTGGCTCACCGACCTGGCCGGCCGCGGGTTCGTGCGCCCGGAAGCACTCGCGCTGCTCACGGTCGTCTCCTCCGTTCCGGAGGCGTTCGACGCCATCGAGGACGGGATCGCTCACGCGACCCGCGTCGAGGCCGGCCCGTCAGCCCCGGTGCGCGTTCAAGATTGATTGATACGCCGCCCGGCGAACCACCGCAGGCCTGCCCGCTCCTGCATCACCGGCGAGCGACGCGCCCCTCGCGCCCCCTGGCGAGGCTTCCGGCCGCTGCCGCGCGGATGGATGACCCGTAGCGGGTCCTATGGCACCCACCGCGGGTCACCCATCCGCGATCCGCACCGGGCCCGCCGCTTTCACGCGAGCCCCCGACGGGTGAACGCCGGCGGGCGCGTGCCGCGGATGGACGCGACCATGTCCAGCGTGCGCCGGGTCGCCAGCACGTCGTGAGCACGGAACACCCGGGCGCCGAGCCACGCGCTGATCGCGGTGGCCGCCAGCGTGCCCTCGAGCCGGTCGTCCACCGGCAGGTCGAGCGTCTCGCCGACGAAGTCCTTGCGGGAGAGCGCCACCAGCACCGGCCACCCGGTCGCCACCAGCGCCTCCAACTCCCGGGTGAGCGTCAACGAGTGCCAGGTGTTCTTGCCGAAGTCGTGCGCGGGGTCGATCAGGATGCCGTCCGAGCGCACCCCGGCCTCCACCGCCCGCTCGGCGAGCCGCGTCACCGTGCTCACCACGTCCGCCGTGACGTCCGGGAAGCTCGGCCGGTGCGGTCGCGAGCGGGGGGTCAGGCCGCCCGCGTGTGAGCAGATCAGCCCGGCCCCCGTGCGCGCCGCCACCGTCGCCAGCTCCGGGTCGGCGCCCGACCAGGTGTCGTTGAGTAGGTCGGCACCCGCCTCGACCGCCGCCTCGCCGACCTCCGCGCGCCAGGTGTCGATGCTGATCACCAGGTCCGGGTAGCGGGTGCGCACCTCGCGGATCAGCGGCACCGTGCGCCGGGCCTCCTCGGTGGCGTCCACCGCCTCGCCGGGCCCCGCCTTCACCCCGCCGATGTCGACGATCTGGGCGCCGTCGCGCACCGCGGCGTCGACCGCGGCGAGCGCGGCCTCGTCGGTGAACGTCGCGCCACGGTCGTAGAACGAGTCCGGGGTGCGGTTGACGATGGCCATCACCAGCAACTCGGTGTCGGCGAATACGTGATGGCGGAGGCGGAGCGGCACGTCCCTATTCTGTCCCGCCTCGAGCGGTGCACACTTTGATCCCTGATAGCGGATCAAAATGTGCATCGCTTCGCGCTCCGTTACGGCGTCCGTGACACCATGCGGGGGTGGGAAGCTTCCTCCTCGTCGTCGTGGCCGCGCTCGTCCTGTCCGGCATCGTGTTCGGTGCCGCTGCGTTCACGCTGGGTCGTGATCGCGGGCTGACCCCGCCTCGCCCGGACGGCGTCCCGTTCGACTTGCCCGCCGACCGGCCGCTCGACCGGGGTGACCTCGATGGTCTCCGGTTCGACACGACGATCCGTGGTTACCGGATGGACCAGGTCGACGAGATCCTGCAGCGGGTGGCCGACGACTTCGACTTCCTGCACGCTCGAATCATCGATCTGGAGGACCAGCTCGCCGCCCGCGTTCCCGAGGACGACGACGAGGAGCGCCCGTTCGCGTTCCCGTGGGACGCCGCGGAGGCCGAGGCTGTCGAGGGCTCCGGGGTGCCCGCCGATCCGACCGCACCCCACACCGACGACGCCGTCCGCGCCGACGCCACTGCCCTCGCCGACGCCGCTGCCCGGTCCGTCGACGGGACCGGACCCGCCGCGCCGGTCGACGCGACCGCGGCGGCACCGGCCGTGCCCGAGCCCGGCACCCCCGAGCCCGGCACCCCCGAGCCCGGCACCCCCGAGCCCGGCACCACCGCCCCTGGCGCCGCCAAACCGGGCGAGCCGACCCGGAGCGACACGGAAACCGAGCCCGACACGGACGACTCCGCCACGCCGGAGCCCACCCCGACGACCCCCGAGCCGCAGGTCGCCACGACGAAGCCCGAGCCGCAGGCCGCGGCAGCGAAGCCCGAGCCGCAGGCCGCGGCGGGCAAGCCGAGCGCGCCGGCCGCGCCCGAGCCCGTGGATGCCGCCGATGAGGCCGTGGCCGCCGACGAGGCTCCGGCCGAGGTCGCCGTGCCACGCTCCGGCCGCGGCCGGTGACCGAGCCGCCCGCCCAGCCGTCGGATCCCTCCGGGGCGGCCGGCGCAGCGAGGTTCGGCCCGTCCGAGGACGGTCCGTCGGCGAATCCTGCCGTGTCCGAGCTGCCCGCTGGGCTGGTGGTGGCGGGGCCGGGGCGGCTCGCGGTCGACGTCGAGATCGAGGCGGACCTCGAAACGGTCTTCGCGGCCGCAACCGACTGGCCGGCGCAAGCACGGTGGATCCCGCTGACCGGCGTCCGGGTGGCCCGCGGCGACGGGCGCACCCCGGGCAGCGTCGTGCACGCGTTCACCGGCGTCGGCAAGATCGGCTTCCTGGACGTCTTCCATGTCGTCGACTGGGAGCCACCGCACCGGGTGGAGGTCGTGCACGTCGGGCGGGTGGTTCGCGGCCCTGGTGCGTTCCGCCTGACCGAGCGGGGACCCGGCCGCACCGTGATGACCTGGAGCGAGGACCTGCACCTGCCGTTCGGCGCGTTCGGCGTCCGGGTCTGGCCGCTCGTCCGCCCGCTCGCCGCCGCGGCGCTGGGGCTGGGCCTGCGCCGGTTCCGCCGCTACGTCGCCGAGCGAGCCCGATGACCACCCCCGACGCGCAGGAGCTGGCCGAGGTCGGGCTGGTGCGCGGCGCCGACGGCCTGCTGCGCTGCTCGTGGGCCGGGGCGACCGAGGACTACGCCACCTACCACGACCAGGAGTGGGGACGCCGCCTCACCGGCGACGATGCGCTCTTCGAACGGCTGTGCCTGGAAGCGTTCCAGTCCGGCCTGTCCTGGCTGACGATCCTGCGGCGCCGGGAGGGCTTCCGGCGGGCGTTCGCCGGGTTCTCGATCAGCGCGGTCGCGGCGTTCGGCGAGTCGGACGTCGAACGGCTGCTCGCGGACACCGGCATCATCCGGAACCGGGCGAAGATCGACGCCGCGATCACGAACGCGAAGCTCGCCGCCGAGCTCCCTGGCGGGCTGTCCGCGCTGCTCTGGTCGTTCGCACCGCCCGCGCGGCCCCGCCCACGGACCCGGGCGGACGTACCCGCCACGTCGCCGGAGTCGACCGCACTCGCGAAGGACCTCCGCAAGCGTGGCTTTCGTTTCGTCGGTCCGACGACTTCGTACGCGTTGATGCAGGCAACCGGTATGGTCGATGACCACATCGTGGGCTGTCACGCAGGCGCGGCGTAAGGACTTTCCTCGATCCTCTCGCCTGCTTGCGTCCGTTCGGTGCGCAGCGGAGACCCCGCGCGGACCGGGCCGGCGTCTTTTCTGCAGGTCCGGAGCGTGCTAGTCCACTGTGTTTAGCCGGGTCGAGTTTGGGACGCCAGCAGGTATGGGCGAGAATAAGACAGTAGTGAGATGTCCCGGGCACGTGAGATCCAGCGAGCCTGCAAAGAGTGACCGTACATGCACCTACGGTCACCGGTCGAGGGGAGCATGAGATGGCGGCCATGAAGCCGCGGACGGGTGACGGTCCGCTCGAAGTCACCAAGGAGGGCCGCGGCATCGTGATGCGCGTACCGCTCGAGGGCGGAGGGCGTCTCGTCGTCGAAATGTCGGCCGACGAGGCCAGCGCGCTCGGGGACGCTCTGAAGAACGTCGCGGGCTAGTCGCCCCGCCGACAGCCGGCCCAGCCTCGCACGGAGCCGCACCCGTGCAGGCTGGGTCGGCTGCCTCGTCTCTGGCCGACCTGGGTGTCGCCGCCCCTGTCCGTGCAATTCGCCGCCACGCGAGCAGAATGAAGCGGAAGCGGCGGCTGCCGAAATTCTGAGCGGGAGGAGCCAGCGTGCTCGACGTCCGACTGGTGGCTGCCACCGAGTTGACCACCGGTCCCACACCGGTGCTGCTCGCGTTGCCGACGGCACCGGCCGACGCCGGGGAACCCGCTGAGACCGACGACGCGCCCGAGGCGTCGGAGTCGGCTGCGCAGGCGTTCCCGGACCGGCCGGACGCGGTGGCCGAGGACTCCATCGACGACGACACGGACCGGGCCGAACCGGCGGTGCTCCTGCCGACCCCGTACACCGTTCCGGCCGCGCTCGGCGACACGCTCGCGGCCTGGCTGGGCGACGAGCGGCGTCCGGAGCCGCCCGCGAAGGGAAAGGCCAGCGAGGTCGCCACGCTGCCGCTGCCGGGTGGATCGCCGGCGGTTGTGCTGCTGGTCGGCACCGGCGCGGGGACGGAGTCGGACTGGCGCAAGGCCGGTGCGGCGCTGGTCCGGGCCGCGTCCGGCGACCCCGAGGTGGTCTTCGCGCTGCCCTCCGACGCCACGCCGGACGCCGTCCGCGGGCTGTTCGAGGGCGCGCTGCTGGCGTCCTACCGGTTCACGCTGGCGTCCGACCCGAAGCCTCCGACGCTGACCACGGTCCGGATCCTCACCGACGACCCGGAGCGCTACGCGGACGCCCGAGTGCGCGCCGAGGCGGTCGCCCACGGGACCACGTTCGCCCGTGACCTGGTGAACACGCCGAGCAACATCAAGTCCCCGGAGTGGTTCGCCGCGCAGGCGGCGGAGGCGGCCACCGCGCTCGGCATCGACGCGCAGGTCCGCGACCCGGAGTGGCTGGCGGCCAACAACTTCGGCGGCATGCTCGCGGTGGGCGGCGGTTCGACGCGCGGCCCCCGTCTGCTGGAGCTGCGGTGGGCGCCGGACGGCGTCGAGCTGCACACGCTGAAGCACGTCGTCCTGGTGGGCAAGGGCATCACGTTCGACACCGGCGGCATCTCGATCAAGCCCGCGCAGGGCATGCAACTGATGAAGAAGGACATGGGCGGCGGCGCCGCCGTGGTCGGCGCGGTGCTGGCCGCGGCCGCGCTGAAGCTGCCGCTGCGCGTCACCGTGCTGGTGCCGCTGGCCGAGAACATGCCGAGCGGTACCGCCTACCGGCCGGGGGACGTCGTCCGGCACTACGGCGGGCGGACCTCGGAGATCTTCAGCACCGACGCCGAGGGCCGGATGGTACTCGGCGACGCGCTGGCGTACGCGGTCGCGACCCTGCGGCCGGACGTCCTCATCGACCTGGCGACGCTGACCGGCGGTCAGTCGGTCGCGCTCGGGAAGCGCACCGCGGCGTTGTTCTCGGAGAACGACGATCTGGCGAAGGCGCTGTTCGAGGCCGCCGAGCAGGCGGGTGAGCGGGTCTGGCAGCTGCCGCTGCCCGAGGACTATCTGGAGCAGATCGACTCGGACGTCGCGGACGCGAACAACAGCGGCGGACGCGGCGCGCAGACCGCCACCGCGGCGCTGTTCCTCCGCCCGTTCACCGGCGAGGCCAGGGACCGCTGGGCGCATGTGGACATGTCGTCGCCCGCGTGGTCCGACGGCCCGAACGACGAGCTGACCAAGGGCGCCACGGGTTGGGGCACCCGAACCCTGACCAGGTACCTCGAAGCGCTTTAGCCGAGCGACATGTACACCGTGATCGTCTGCTCGGCGATCGCTTCCCAGCTGAACAGGTCGACGGCGCGCTTGCGTCCGGCGCGGCCGAACTCGCTGCCGCGGATCGGGTCGCCCACGACCGTCGCCAGCGCCTCGGCCAGGCCCGCCTCGAACGCGGGCAGGTCGTCCGGCGTGTACGGCACGAGCAGCCCGGTGACGCCGTCCTGGACCACCTCGGGGATGCCGCCGACCGCGCTCGCCACGACCGGGGCGCGGCAGGCCATCGCCTCCAGGTTGACGATGCCGAGCGGCTCGTAGACCGACGGGCAGACGAACGTCGCAGCGTGGCTGAGCAGCGAGATGACGTCCTCGCGCGGCAGCATCTCGGTCTGGTGCAGCACCGTGTGGCCGCCGGCGCGAAGGTGCTCGATCCGTTCGGTGACCTCGGCGGCGAGCTCCGGGGTGTCCGGCGCCGACGCGCACAGCACGATCTGGACATCCCGGTCGAGGCGCTCGGCCGCGGCCAGCAGGTGGGTGATGCCCTTCTGCCGGGTGATTCGGCCGACGTACAGGATGTACGGGCGGTCCTGGTCGATGCCGACCTTGCGCAGCGCGGCGTCGTCACCGGTCGGCGCGTACAGCTCGGTGTCGACGCCGTTGTGGACGACGTGGATCCGCTCCGGGTCGAGCGTCGGGTAGGCAGCCAGGACGTCGGCGCGCATGCCGTTGCTGACCGCGATCACCGCGTCCGCGGCCTCGTACGCGGTTTTTTCGGCCCAGGACGAGATCCGGTACCCACCGCCGAGTTGCTCGGCCTTCCACGGCCGCAACGGCTCCAGCGAGTGCGCGGTGACGACGTGCGGCTTGTCGTGCAGCAGCTTCGCCAGGTGACCGCCGAGGTTGGCGTACCAGGTGTGCGAGTGGATCACGCCCACGTCGCCGACGCCGTCGGCCATCTCGAGGTCGATCGAGAGCGCGCGCAGCGCACCGTTGGCGTCGGCCAGTTCGCTCGGCGGAAGGTACGCGCGGGCGTCCTGTCGCGGCTGCCCGAAGCAGTGCACCTCGACCTCTACCAGCCGGCGGAGTTCCCGCACGAGGAAGTCGACGTGAACGCCTGCACCCCCGTACACCTGGGGCGGGTACTCGTTCGTCAGGACCGCGACGCGCATGCCGCTCACCCTACGGCCTGCGCCCGCTATGCTCGCGAGCGCGCGGCGGTCTCCAGACGTTAAACCCGATGCCACCGAGGCGACTAGGAGCCCGCTGTGTGGGGAACTAGGGTCGCACTATGGTGGGTGGCTCGGTGACACGTTCAGTTCTCGGCATCGTCCTGGCAGGCGGCGAGGGCAAGCGGCTGATGCCGCTGACAGCGGACCGGGCCAAGCCCGCGGTCCCGTTCGGCGGGCCGTATCGGCTGATCGACTTCGTCCTGTCGAATCTGGTGAACGCCGACGTCCGCAAGATCTGCGTGCTGACCCAGTACAAGTCCCATTCGCTGGACCGACACGTCACCACCACCTGGCGAATGAGCACTCTGCTCGGCAACTACGTGACCCCGGTCCCGGCGCAGCAGCGGCTCGGCCCGCGCTGGTACACCGGCTCGGCCGACGCGATCTACCAGTCGCTGAACCTCGTCTACGACGAGGACCCGGAGTACATCGCGGTCTTCGGTGCCGACCACGTGTACCGGATGGACCCGGCGCAGATGATCGAGCAGCACGTCTTCTCCGGTGCCGGGGTGACGGTGGCGGGCATCCGGGTGCCGCGCCGGGAGGCCACTCAGTTCGGCGTCATCGAGACCGCGGCCGACGGCCGGACGATCGCCCAGTTCCTGGAGAAGCCGGCCGACCCGCCGGGCGTTCCGGACGATCCGGAGGTCGCCTACGCGTCGATGGGCAACTACGTCTTCACCACGAAGACGCTGCTGGACGCGCTCCGGATGGACGCCGAGGACCCGGCGTCCGCGCACGACATGGGCGGCAACATCATCCCGATGCTGGTCGGCAAGGGTGAGGCCGCGGTATACGACTTCTCCGACAACGAGGTGCCCGGCCAGACCGACCGGGACCGCGGTTACTGGCGGGACGTCGGGACGCTCGACTCGTACTACGAGGCGCACCGTGACCTCGCGTCCGTCCACCCGGTCTTCAACCTCTACAACCGGGCCTGGCCGATCCTCACCTCGATGCCCCAGCTGCCGCCGGCGAAGTTCGCGCTCAGCGGACGGGCGACCGAGTCGATCATCTCGGCCGGGTGCATCGTCACCGGCGAGGTCCGCGACTCGGTGCTCTCGCCCGGCGTGCTGGTGGCGGCCAAGGCCCAGGTCTCGGAGTCCGTCCTGCTCAACGGCGTGGTGGTCGGAGAGGGCGCGATCGTGCGGAACGCGATCCTGGACAAGAACGTCGTGGTGCCGCCCGGCGCCCGGATCGGTGTGGACGAGGAGTTCGACCGGCACCACTACCGGGTCAGCGACGGCGGTGTGGTGGTGCTCGGCAAGGGCCAGCCGGTCGTCGTCGCCTAGGCCACGTTCCATGAGCCCGTGCTCTGCTGCGGACCCGCCCAGACGCCGCCCGGCGGCGGCGGAGATCCGCCCGAAGACCAGTGCACGTATGCGGACGGATCTCCGCCGACGCCGGACGACGTCTGCGTGGGGCCTCGCGAGAGCGAGGCTCATAGAACGCGGCCTAGGAACTTCTTAAGTGTTTTTGACCGCGACCAGCAGGCCGTCGTCGACCGGGAGGATCGCCGGCGTGAGGTTCTGGTGGTCGCGGATCGTGCGCAGCAGATCCCGCACGACGACGGTCAGCGGGTCGCGGACGCTCGAGTCCGCGACCCGGCCACCGAGCAGCACGCCGCCGAACGCGACCGCGCCACCCGGCCGCAGCAGGCGCATGGCCTCCACCAGGTAGTCCGGGTACTCGGCGACCGGGGCGTCGCTGACCAGGACCAGGTCGTAGTAGCCGTCGGCGAGCCGGGGCAGGACGTCGAGCGCGCGGCCGTTGATCAGCCGGGCCCTGCTCGCGGGCACCCCGGCTTCGCGGAACGCCAGCCGGGCGGCGCCCTGCAGCTCCGCCTCGGAGTCGATGCTGGTCAGGACGCCGTCCGGACGCATACCGCGGAGGACCCACAGCCCGCTCACACCGGTGCCGGTGCCGACCTCCACGACCGCTTTCGCCTGCATCGCGGCGGCGAGCACCCGCAGCGCGGCACCGCACTCCGGGGACAGCGCCAGGCAGCCGAGCTCCTCCGCGCGGGCGCGGGCCGCCGCCAGAATCGCGTCCTCCGCGGCCACGTCCAACCGGCCGAGAGCACTGCTCCCGGCCGAATTGCCGGGTCTATCGGGAAACGCGGACGTGCCGGGGCGCGCTGAGGCATCCATCACAGTCCTCCCGTCCCAGCACCGCCTCGGACAGGGTAGGGGAACGCGCTCGAACCGCGATCCGTTGGCAGGCAGGAAGGCACAGCACGACGAGATGGCGTGCACCGCACGGGGGCTAACCCGGGTCGTGCAGCAGCGAAGAGTGGGAGGGCCCGGGCACAATGGTGATCACACCGGTAGCGCCTGTGAGGGAGGTCGCGGTGACTGCGCACACCGGGGCCCCCGGAGAACCCGCCGAGGAGCCCGTCGCCGAACGGTCCGTGGCCGGCTTCACGGAGCCGGTCAGCTGGGACCCGCCCGCGTGGGACGAGGTCGTCCGCGAGCACTCCGCCCGGGTTTACCGGCTCGCCTACCGGCTCACCGGCAACCGCCCCGACGCCGAGGACCTCACGCAGGAGGTCTTCGTCCGGGTCTTCCGCGCGCTCGACCGCTACCGGCCCGGAACGTTCGAGGGCTGGCTGCACCGGATCACCACGAACCTGTTCCTCGACCTGGCGCGGCGACGCGCCCGGATCCGCTTCGAGGCGCTGCCCGACGACGCCGAGCGTGTGCCCGGCCGCGAGCGCAGCCCCGAGCAGGTCTACGTCGACGAGAACCTCGACGACGACGTCCAGCGCGCGCTGGCCGCGTTGCCGCCGGACTTCCGCGCGCCGGTCGTCCTGTGCGACATCGAAGGCCTCTCCTACGAGGAGATCGCCGCGACCCTGGGCGTGAAGCTCGGAACGGTCCGCAGCCGGATCCACCGCGGCCGTAGCCAGCTCCGTGAGGCGCTGGCGCACCGGGCACCCCGAGCCACCCGCGGCGCCGATGGTGGTGTCGACGCGGAGAGCCCCGTGGACGGCATGTCGTGACCGGCCCCCGCCGCGATCCGCACCTCGGTGAGCTCGCATCCGCCTTCGCGGACGACGCGCTCGACCTGACGACCCGTGACCGGGTACTCGTCCATCTCGCCCACTGCGCGGAGTGCCGCGCGGAAGTTGACGGCCACCGTCAGCTCAAGGCCCGGCTGGCCAAGCTCGAGACGCCGCGGTGCCCGGACTCGCTGCTCGACCGGCTCCGCGCGCTGCCCGAGACCACGCCCACCGATCGGGCCACACCGGAGCTCACCCCGCCGCCGATCCGGATGGAAGCGAGCTTCCGTGCGGTGGCGCCCGCGGGGCGTCCGCCGATCACCCGTCGGCCGGTCGCAGCCGCTGCCGGCCGACGACGCCCGATCGGACGCCGTCCGGACAGTTCGCGTCCGGGTGGACGCCGTCTGCGGCGCAGCGTCGTGGCGACCGCGGTCGGTGGCGTCGCGGCGTTCGCGATCAGCCTCTCCACGGTTGTCGTCCTCGGCGGCGACCAGCAGCAGCCCAGCACCGTCAACCCGCCGGTCCTGACCTACATCAAGGAGCACGGCGAGGTGACCGGTGGTGTGCCGGGCGGTGACCGGGAAGCGTCCGTCGTCGACGTTGCGGACACCGACGAGTGAAGCTGGTCGATCCGCGCGCCGGGCTGCTGCGAGCGGCCCGTCGCCTCGTGCTCGTGGTCGGCGCCGGCGCGCTCGGTGCGGTCGTCTGCTCGACCGGCGTCTACCTGTTCGTTCCGGCGCCGGTGGAGACGACCGGCGCCGGTCAGTCCGGCGGCGGCTCGTCGCTGCGTTCCGCGCCTGCCCTCACCGTCGGCTCGCGGACGCTCGGCGCGGGTGAGCGTCGCGCGCTCGACCTGCTGCGCCGCGCCGCCCGCGCTCAGGCGGAGACCGGATACCAGGGCACCAAGTTGTTCCGCAGCTGGTCGCGCTGGGGCCAGGTGACGACGACGGCGTTCGTCCGCAACGTTCCCGGCCACGGCGTCACGGTCGTCGCGACCGACGGGTCCGGGCGGAGCGGCGCCGGACGCCCGACCGGCCAGCTCGTCGCCGTGGACGGCACGCTCGACCTCTCCGACGCGACGCTGGCGACGCTCACCCAGGCATACCGGGTGGAGGTCAGGGGCGCGGAGCGGATGCTCGAGCGGCCGGTGACCCGGATCGATGTGCTGCGCCTGAGCGGCACGATCGTCGGCCGCCTCTGGGTCGACGACGAGACCGGGCTGGCGATCCAGCGGGAGCTGCTCGACACGGCGAGCCGGGTGATCCGCAGGTCGACGTTCACCGGCCTGACCGTGCTGCCCACCACCGCGGTGACGCCCGCACCGTCCGAGGTGCCCGCTTCTGACGCTCCCTCGGAGGCCGTCGGCGCGTGCGACGACGGCCTCTCCGACGAGGAGCTCGCCGAGCTCACCGCCGAGGGCTGGGACCTGCCGGGCAAGCGGCTGGCCGGCCTCACCCAGGTCTGCGCACGGACCGTCGGCACCGGGGCGGACCTCTCGGTGCAGCTGAGCTACTCCGACGGGCTGTTCGCGCTCTCGCTGTTCGCCCAGCGTGGTCGGCTGGACGAATCCGCTGTTCCGGCGGGCTTCAGCAGGCGCCAGGTCGGCGACACCGAGGTCTACCTGCGCTGCGGTCTCTACCGTGAGGTCAGCTGGGCCGGCTCCGGCATGGTCTACACGCTGATCACCGACGTTCCCGACGCCACCGTGACGACGGTGGTCGAATCGCTGCCGACGGTGTCCGCCGACACCGGTGTCCTCGCCCGGATGAGCAAGGGGATCCGGCGAGTGGGATCCTGGGTCGATCCTTTCCACTGATCTTGCGCGTGTGCCGCATGCGCGGCCGTGTCACGCTGTTCGGCGGGCAGGGCCCCCTCCGGTCGGATGACTTGGGCTGCATCGGTGGACTGGGCGAGGAACACTGGAGTGGAGCACCCGGCGGAAGACGCCGGGCGTGACGAGGCGGAGGTACCCCCTTGACCGACGCGAGCCGGGTCGACGGACGACCGGCGGACGCCCCGACGCCGGAGGACGCGGCGGCCTCGCCTCCGGGTGCGCCGGGTAGCGGGTCGGCGAGCGGTGCGCCGTGGAGTTCCCCGCAGCCCGATGTGGGTTACGCGCCGACGTCCGAGGCCTACAACACCGGCGCTCTGCCGACCGCGCCGACGCCGAGCAGCGCCCCGGCCGCGCCGTTGAGCGGTGGGCCGTCGGGGGGCATGCCGTCCGGGGGCATGCCGTCTCCGGGCATGCAGTCGGGGGGCGTGCCGTCGCAGCCGGGGCCGAGCGGGTACCCCACCGCGCCGATTCCGACCGCCGGACCGGCCGTTCCCACCCCCGGGAACGGCGCACCGGGCGGTTCGCCGTTCTGGTCGCAGGCGGGGGCTCAGGACCCGTGGCGCGACCCGTCGGCCGCCCCGGCCTGGCTGGCTCCGACGCCGCCCGGCACCCCGCCGCCCGCCGGGCCCACGCCGCCCGGTGACGGACCGGCGCGCCGCGGTGGGTTCGGGCCGATCATGCTCGTCTCGATCGTGGTCGCGGTCGTCGCGGGCCTTCTCGGTGGTGCGCTCGGGTACGTCGTGGCCGCCCGCACCGCAGGCAGCTCGTTCTCGCTCGGCGACAGCTCGGGCGAGACGCCGGAGCTGGCCGAGCGTCCGCCCACGTCGCTGGCGGGCATCGCGAAGCAGCTGCAGCCCAGCGTCGTCACGATCGTGATCCGCTCGGCGAGCGGCAACGGCAACGGGTCCGGCTTCGTCATCTCCGACGAGGGTTACGTCCTCACGAACAACCACGTGGCCGCGCCGGCCGCCGCCGGCGGCACGCTGCGCGTGGTGTTCCACGACGGCACGTCGGTTTCGGCGTCGATCGTCGGACGCGATCCCGGGTCCGACATCGCGGTGCTGAAGATCCAGAAGAGCGACCTCAAGCAGGTCAAGTTCGGCGACTCGGACAAGATCGCGATCGGCGACCCCACCGTGGCGTTCGGTTCGCCGCTCGGACTGGCCGACACGGTGACCAGCGGCATCGTCAGCGCGTTGGACCGGCCGGTGCGGACCGGCGGCGACAGCGGCGCCAGCCAGGGCGACGAGGACGACGCGTACCTGGCCGCGATCCAGACCGACGCGGCGATCAACCCCGGTAACTCCGGTGGACCGCTCGTCGACGGAGCCGGCCGGGTCATCGGCGTCAACTCCGCGATCGCGGCGCTGCCCAGCCGGAGCGGGTCGAGCAGCGGCAACATCGGCATCGGCTTCGCGATCCCGATCAACCAGGCCAAGCGCATCGCCGAGGAGATCATCGCCACCGGCAAGGCGCGCACGACGATCATCGGTGCGGAGGTCAACCTCGCCGACGAGACGTCGGGCGGTGCGCCGCTGACCAAGGTGGTCGCCGGTGGTCCCGCGGAGAAGGCCGGGCTGAAGGCAGGCGACATCGTGACGAAGTTCGTCAACCGGCCGATCGAGGACGGCGTCGCCCTGATCGCGCTGATCCGGAAGCAGGATCCGAACACCAAGGTCGGGATCACCTACCGACGTGGTGGCAAGACGGTGACGACGACCGTGACGCTCGGCCAGCGCTAGCCGTACCCTCTGTTCCCACAGCAAGCTCGTGCCCGGGCGGCCTGACGGACCGTCCGGGCACGGATTAGGCTGCGGAGGAGCGGCCAGGTACCGAGCTGACGACACGGCGGTGACCGCGGTGAGGAGCAGCGGTGTTCGAGAATCTCGGTTGGTGGGAGATCATCGTCCTGGCGCTGATCGGGCTCTTCGTGTTCGGGCCCGATCGGTTGCCGAAGGTGATCGGTGAAGCGGGGCGGATGCTCCGGACGCTCCGCCAGATGGCCCGTGGGGCCAGCGCGGAGCTGCGGGACGAGCTAGGCACCGATTTTGAGATCGAGGATCTGCACCCGAAGCGCTTCGTCCGGAAGCACCTGCTGAGCGAAGAGGACGAAGCCGCGCTGCGGAAGCCCCTGAAGGACGCGATGCGTGACTTCGAGGAGCTGACCCACGTCGACGAGGTCACGGAGGCCTACCGCGACGAGGGCCCGTCCAAAAACGGCAAGGCAAAGAGCTCGTCCCCGGAGTCGCGCGCGGCTCGCTACGACTCCGACGCCACCTAGTGCACGGCCCGCTAGAACAACTGCGCGCGCCGGCCTAGCGGCGCTTGGCGGGGCTGAGGCCCAGGGACATGCCCGCGAGGCCTCGCTGGCGGACGGCTAGTTTGTCGGCGACGCCGCGGAGAGCCTTGGCCGCGGCGGCGTCCGGGTCGGAGAGCACGAGCGGGGTTCCGGAGTCGCCACCCTCGCGGACGCGCGGGTCGAGCGGGATCTGCCCCAGCAGCGGCACCTGCGCGCCGAGCGTCCGGCTGAGCGCCGCGGAGACCGCCTCGCCGCCACCGGAGCCGAACACGTCCATCCGCTCGCCGTTCGGCAGCTCCAGCCACGACATGTTCTCGACGACACCCACCAACCGCTGGTGCGTTTGGAGCGCGATCGAGCCCGCTCGTTCCGCGACCTCGGCCGCGGCCTGCTGCGGCGTGGTCACGACCAGGATCTCCGCGTTCGGTACCAGCTGCGCCACCGAGATCGCGATGTCGCCGGTGCCCGGCGGCAGGTCCATCAGCAGCACGTCCAGATCGCCCCAGAACACGTCGGCGAGGAACTGCTGCAGCGCGCGGTGCAACATCGGCCCGCGCCACACCACCGCGGTGTTCCCCGGCGTGAACATGCCGATCGAGATCACCTTCACGCCGTGCGACTGCGGCGGCATGATCATCTGCTCGACCTGCGTCGGACTTCCCTCGACGCCGAGCATGCGCGGGATCGAGAAGCCGTAGATGTCGGCGTCCAGCACCCCCACCGACAACCCGCGGGCAGCCAGCGCCGCGGCCAGGTTGACGGTCACCGACGACTTGCCGACGCCGCCCTTACCGGACGCCACCGCGTACACCCGGGTCATCGAGCCGGGCTGCGCGAACGGGATCACCGGTTCGCCGGTCTTGCCACCGCGCAGCGACGCCTGCAGCTCCTTGCGCTGGGTGTCGCTCATCACGCCGAAGTTCACCCGCACGCCGGTGACGCCGGTCAGCTTGCTCACCGCGGCCGTGACGTCGTTGGTCAGCGTGTCCCGCATGGGGCACCCGGCCACCGTGAGCAGCACCGCGACCTCGACCACCCCATCGGGGTGCACGGCCACCGATTCGACCATGCCGAGGTCGGTGATCGGCCGGCGGATCTCGGGGTCGTTGACTCCAGCGAGGGCCGTACGAATATCGGCTTCCGCGGGGAGCGTGGGAGAGAGCGGCATGCGGCTAATGCTACGTGCGGGTAGGGGACGCACCACCCCAACCTGTGCGCTGAACGCAACCGCATGACGAGGTTCGCGTCACACGCCGGTAACCGGACGTTCGGTACGGGATTTACGGTGCGGTCATGGAATCAACCCCGCAGTCCCGCACGATCCTCCGCGACGCGCTCGGCGTCGGCGTCGCCACCGGGGCGTACGGGATCGCGTTCGGCGCGGCCGGTGTCGCCGCCGGGTTGAGCATCTTGCAGACCTGCCTGAGCAGCCTGCTCGTGTTCACCGGCGCGAGCCAGTTCGCGCTGGTCGGTGTCGTCGGAGCGGGTGGTGGGGTGCCCGCCGCGGTCGGTTCGGCGCTGCTGCTCGGTGCGCGGAACGCGCTGTACGGCGTCCGGCTGTCGGGGCTGCTGGGGTGGTCGGGGTGGCGGCGGGCGGTCGCCGCGCAAGGCGTGATCGACGAATCGGCGGCGATGGCGCTCGCCCAGCCGACCCCCGCCGCGTCGCGGCTCGCGTTCGTCTCGACGGCGACCAGCGTGTTCGTGCTCTGGAACGCTGCGACGCTGCTCGGGGCGGCGGGTGCGACCGCGGTCGGCGACCCCGCGGTCCTAGGTCTGGACGCCGCAGCGCCGGCCGGGTTCCTCGCGCTGCTCGCGCCTCGGCTGCGCGAGGGTGGGGGTGCGTGGCGGGTGGCCGCCGCCGGAGCGGTGATCGCGCTGGTGGCCACGCCGTGGCTGCCGCCAGGCGTCCCGGTGCTCTTGGCGTCGTTCGGTGTCCTCGCCGTCGGCCGAACCCTCCTTGCCCGCGGCGACTCGCCGCCGCCCAGCGCCCCCGCGCCCGGCGGTCCTGCGTCCGGCGGTCCTGCGTCCGGCGGTCCTGCGTCCGGCGGTCCTGCGTCCGGCGGTCCTGCGTCCGGCGGTCCTGCGTCCGGCGGTCCTGCGTCCGGGCGGGCTGGGGTCGACGGCGGTTCGGTGGCGGGGGACGCGTCGTGATCTGGCTGGCGCTGGGCCTCGCCGCTGCGGGCTGTTACCTGTTCAAGTGGGTCGGGTTGTCGCTGCCGTCGCACTGGCTGGAGGACCCGCGCGTCCTGCGCGTTGCGACGCTGCTGCCGGTCGCGCTGCTCGCGGCGCTGGTCGCGGTGCAGACGTTCGGCAGCGGTCGCGCGCTCGTCCTGGACGCCCGCGCGGCCGGCGTCGCGGTCGCAGTTGTCGCGGTGCTGCTCCGGGCGCCGTTCCTGCTCGTCGTCGTGCTCGCGGCGGCGACCGCCGCGCTGGTGCGCGCGGTCGCCGGGTGAGGCGCGCGGTCAGCCGAAGTGCGCGCGGCCCGTCGGGCGAAGTGCGGGCGGTCAGCGGGTGAGGCGGGCGGTCATCGGGTGAGGCGCGCGGTCAGCGGGTGAGGCGGGCGCGGCGGCCGTCGGTGTCGCGTCGGCTCTCGGTGCTCAGGCGCCGCTCGGCGCGGCGGCTCTCTCCGGCGGGCCGAGCCAGGTCGGCGTCCGCGTCCGAGGGTTCGCGTAGTTCTTCGACGACCCGGCCGAGCTCCGACCGGAGGTACTCGCGGGTCGCGACCTCACCCAGCGCGAGCCGCAGCGCGGCGAGTTCCCTGGCCAGGTACTCGGTGTCGGCCTTCGCCGCCTGCGCGCGCAGCCGATCCTCCTCCAGCGAGATCCGGTCCCGGTCGGCCTGGCGGTTCTGCGCCAGCAGGATCAGCGGCGCGGCGTACGCGGCCTGGGTGGAGAACGCGAGGTTCAGCAGGATGAACGGGTAGGGGTCCCAGCGCAGGTTGACCGCGAAGATGTTGAGCGTCACCCAGACGATGACGATGACCGTCTGCATCAGGATGAACGTGCCGGTACCGAGGAACTGCGCGACCCGCTCGGAGCCACGGCCGAACGCGTCCGCGTCGAACCGCGGCAACCGGCGGCGCCGCTCGCGCGGCTGATCCAACCGGCTCCGGGACCGTGTGACATCCGACATTCCCGTTCACCTCCTCCGCGGTTCAGCCGTCCCGGTCGCGCCAGTCCTCCGGCAGGAGGTGGTCGAGCACGTCGTCCACGGTGACGGCGCCGAGCAGGCGGTCGTTCTCGTCGACGACCGGCACGGCGACCAAGTTGTACGTCGCCAGGTAGTGGGCCACCTGGGCGAGCGTCGCGTCGGCGTTCAGCGGGTCGAGGTCGGCGTCGACGACTGCGCTGACCAGCGTGCCAGGCTCCTCTCGGAGGAGACGCTGCAGGTGGGCGATGCCGAGGAACCGGCCGGTCGGCGTCGCCGACGGCGGACGGCAGACGTACACCTGGGCCGCCAGCGCCGGCGTCAGGTCCGGGTCGCGGACCCGCGCGAGAGCATGGGCCACGGTCGCGTCCGGCGGCATGATCACCGGCTCGGACGTCATCATGCCGCCCGCGGTGTCCTCGGTGTAATCGAGCAGACGCCGCACCGGGGCGGCCTCCGACGGCTCCATCATCGCCAGCAGGCGCTCCTGCTCGGGCTCCGGCAGCTCGCCGAGCAGGTCCGCGGCGTCGTCCGGGTCCATCTCCTCGAGGACGTGGGCGGCGCGTTCGGTGTCCAGGTAACCGAGGATCTCGACCTGGTCGTCCTCGGGCAGTTCCTCGAGGACGTCGGCGAGCCGGTCGTCGCCGAGCGCGGCGGCGACCTCCACCCGGCGCTTGTCCGAGAGCCCTTGCAGCACGTTCGCCAGGTCGGCGGCGCGGAGCTGGTCGAACACCGCGAGGAGGTTGGCCGCGCCCTGCCGGTCCTGGCTGCTGATCACGCCGTCGACCTCGCCCCAGTCGACCTGGCGGAGGTGCCCCCGGCGGCGTCCGAGCATGCCCGACGAGTGCTCCCGGGCCGCGACCTTGACCAGCTCCCACTCGCCGGCGCGCGACCGCTCCATCGCGACGTCGACGACGACCGCGCGGACCGGTGGATCGTCGGCGCCGATCGTCACCTGGCGGTCGAGCATGTCGCCCAGTGCCATCAGCTCGCCGGTGCGCTGCTCGAACCGGCGCAGGCTGATCGTTCCGGTGTTCAGCATCACCGCGTCCGGGTCGAACGCGGTCACCCGGCCGAGCGGGACGAAGATGCGGCGTCGGTGGACGATCTCGACCACCAGGCCGGTGACCCGCGGTGGGCGCGTGATCTCCGCCCGAGGGCGTACCACCGCGTCCCGGACCCGGCCGAGTTGATCGCCACTCGGATCGAAGACCGCAACGCCGGCCAGTCGCGCCAAGTAGATCCGGGTGGCGGTGGTCACCTGCGCAGCCTAACCGCCGCTGCTGCTCACCGCCGCCGGTGGAACGTGCGCGGTATCGGCGTGGGGGTCGTCGCCGAGGTCGGCCGCGGTGGGGCAGCCCCGATGTCGTCCGGGAGCGAAGCGCCCTCCTCGACCGGGTCGCCCACCGGCACCAGCCTGCTGATCCGTGCGGTGGTGGCCCACCGGTCCGGTGCGCCGACCGGGTCGGTCGCGTTCAGCCGTTTCTGCGCGAGCTGTGGCGCCACCTCGTCCCAGAGCGGTGTGCCCGGTTCGACACGCTCGACCGCCGCGCGCCAGGTCAGGATGCGTCCGCCGTGTTCACCGCGGACGCCGACCCGGCACTCGCTCGCCTCGGCGAGGCCGGGGATCGGCTGCTCGGGGCCCTCGTGGACGACGTACGCGGCGCCGTCGACCCACGTCAGCCAGGCGGCCGTGGCGGGTCGTCCGTCGGTCGACAGCCAGCCGACGGCGGCCTTCTTCATCGCCTCGGCGACCAGCGGGTGTGCGTCCGCGCTCATGCCCGCATCCTGGCACGGCAGGATTCGACTGTGACCCGTTCGACCGCGACACCGATGACCTGGGGAGCGGTGGCGGTCGCGATCGTCGCCGTCGGCGGGTCCGGCCCGTTGATGGCCGCGGCCGCCAGCGTGGTGCCCGCGCTGGCGATCGCGTTCTGGCGCAACGCGATGGCGCTCTCGGTGCTGGCGCCGGTGACCGTGGTCCGGCTGGGGCGCAACCGGGGTGCGCGGCCGGACCGGCGGACCGTGCTGCGGTGTTCACTCGCGGGGATCTTGCTGGCCGGGCACTTCGCGACCTGGGTGCCGAGCGTGACGATGACCAGCGTCGCGACCGCCACCGCGCTGGTGTGCACCCAACCGATCTGGGCGGCGCTGATCGCGCTGCGTTCCGGGCAACGGTTCTCGTCCCGGTTCTGGGCCGGCGTGGTGCTCGCCGTGGTCGGGGTGGCGCTGATGACTGGCGCCGACGTCACGGTCTCCGGGCGGGCGCTGCTGGGCGACGCACTCGCGCTGGCCGGGGCGGTGCTGGCGGCGGCCTACGTGACCGTCGGCGCCGGGATCCGGGCCGAAACCAGCACGACGACGTACACGACGTT
This sequence comes from Cryptosporangium aurantiacum, assembly GCF_900143005.1. Taxonomy (NCBI): domain Bacteria; kingdom Bacillati; phylum Actinomycetota; class Actinomycetes; order Cryptosporangiales; family Cryptosporangiaceae; genus Cryptosporangium; species Cryptosporangium aurantiacum. Next base: position 149,865 of record NZ_FRCS01000005.1, on the reverse strand, counting down.
CGGCTACGGCAGCTGCGCCGCGGTGCTGCTGGTCGTGTGCCTGATCGGCGGTGTGCGACTGGAGGGGTACCCGGCGCACACCTGGCTGCTGCTGGCCGCGGTCACGATCGGGCCGCAGCTGCTCGGGCACTCGCTGATCAACTGGGCGCTGTCGTCGATCTCGGCGACCGCGATCAGCGTCGCGCTGCTGCTGGAGGTGCCCGGTGCGGCTCTGCTCGCATGGGTGATCCTGGATCAGGCACCGCCGCTACTGGCCTGGCCGGGGATCGCGGTGCTGCTCATCGGGCTCGCGTTCGTGGTGCTCGGCAGCCGGAGTGGCGCGCCGGACGGCGTCCCCCACGACGTGTGAGGGGGCGGTAGGGCAGGCGCGGAACGTCACAGTCTGAACCGGTTCCGCTTGCGGAACCGGGACCTGGTCAGTCGGTAAGTTACTGATGAGTTGGCCCATCCGTGAGGAGTGCAATCCATGTCTGAGCCTCGGACCCTGCGGCCTCGCCGGTCGTGTCTGGCCGTGCCGGGATCGAACCCGCGGTTCCTGGAGAAGGCCAAGGGCCTCCCCGCCGACCAGGTGTTCCTCGACCTCGAGGACGCATGCGCCCCGCTGGCCAAGCCCGAGGCGCGGAAGAACATCGTCGCTGCGCTGAACGAGGGCGGCTGGGGCGACAAGATCCGGGTGGTGCGGGTCAACGACCTCACCACGCACTGGACCTACCGGGACGTCGTCGAGGTCGTCGAGGGCGCGGGCCCGAACCTCGACTGCATCATGCTGCCGAAGGTGCAGTCCGCGGCGCAGGTGCAGTGGTTGGACTTCACGCTGACCCAGATCGAGAAGACGATGGGCTTCGAGGTCGGGCGGATCGGCATCGAGGCGCAGATCGAGAACGCCAAGGGCCTGATCGAGGTGGACGCGATCGCGCAGGCCTCGCCGCGGGTCGAGACGATCATCTTCGGCCCGGCCGACTTCATGGCGAGCATCAACATGAAGTCGCTGGTCGTGGGCGCGCTGCACCCGGATTACCCGGCGGACCCGTTCCACTACATCCTGATGAAGATCCTGATGGCGGCGCGGGCCCACGACAAGCAGGCGATCGACGGTCCGTTCCTGCAGATCCGCGATGTGGACGCGTTCCGCGAGGTCGCGAAGCGGGCCGCCATGCTCGGCTACGACGGCAAGTGGGTGCTGCACCCCGGCCAGATCGACGCGGCGAACGAGATCTTCGCGCCGAGCCAGGAGGACTACGACCACGCCGAGCTGATCCTCGACGCGTACGAGTGGTCGACCTCGGAGGCCGGCGGTAAGAAGGGCTCCGCGATGCTCGGCGACGAGATGATCGACGAGGCGAGCCGGAAGATGGCGCTGGTAATCGCCGGTAAGGGCCGCGCGGCCGGGATGGCCAGGACCTCGACGTTCACGCCGCCCGAGAGCTGAGCAGACGAGTGAGCGACGGCCGGGCAGGTGCCCGGCCGTCGCGGTGTCAGTAGGTGCTGTAGTTGGGCTCGTCGAACCAGCCGAACGCCACCGCACCGATGATCAAGACCGCGTAGACCAGGACGACGGCCATGCCGAGGCCGAAGCCGATCCAGCCGACGATGATGCCGACCGTCGCCAGGCTCGCGCCTTCCTCGCCGGTCTGCCGGATCTGCTTCCTCGCCGAGTGCCCGATCAGCGCGCCGACGATGCCGGGCAGACCACCGCACATCACCAGCGAGCAGATCGACACGATCATCGACGCGAGCGCCATGCCGTTCTGCTTGCGCGGCGGCGGGTAGCCCGGATAACCCGGCGGTGGTGCGCCCCACGCGCCCGCAGGCGGGTAACCGTTCGGCTGACCGGCGGGCGGGTACCCGGCGTAGGCGTTCGCGTCATAGGCCGGGGTGGCCGGGTATCCGGAGGTCGGGTCCGGGTAGCCCGACGTGGGTGCCGGTTGAGCCGAGGTGGGATCAGGAAAACCCGACGTCGGCTTGGCCCACGGGTTGGCTTCGCCCGGCGGTGGGTTGGTCGTCATGGGCGCGGGTCTATCACACCAGCAACATCGTTCACCACAGTTCGGGCGCTCCGGGCGGGACGCCGCCGCGTGAAGCACGTACGACACAATCACCCCATGAGTGAGCACGCCGCCCCGACGGTTAACCCCACCGACCGCCTCGACGGCAGGGTCGCGCTCGTCACCGGAGCCGGCAGCCCGGACGGCATCGGTTACGCGATCGCACGTCGGCTGATCGGCCTCGGTGCCCGCGTCGGCATCGTCTCGACGACCCGCCGGATCCACGAACGCGCCGCCGAACTCGGTGCGGCCGGGTTCGTCGTGGACCTGGTCGACCCCGCGGAGGTCGAGGCGTTCGCGGACGCCGTCCGCGAAACGCTCGGCGACGTCGAGGTGCTGGTCAACAACGCCGGGATGGCCAGCGTCGCCAGCCCGGAGGTGCTGCGCCCGGTCAGCCAGCTCACCGACGACGACTGGCGCGCCGAGATCGACCGCAACCTCACCACCGCGTTCCTCACCAGCCGGGCGTTCGTCGGCGGGATGACCGAACGGGGCTGGGGACGGATCGTCAACGTCTCGTCCACGACCGGACCGGTCAACGCGATGCCCGCCGAGGCCGGGTACGCGGCGGGGAAGGCCGGCATGGTCGGGCTGACCCGCGCGCTCGCGATGGAGGTCGTGGCCGACGGGGTCACGGTGAACGCCGTGGCGCCGGGTTGGATCCACACCGGGTCCTCGACCGTGAGCGAGCTGCACTACGGGCGGCTGACGCCGCTCGGGCGGCCGGGCTCCCCGGACGAGGTGGCGGCGCTGGTGGCGTTCCTGACGACGCCCGCCGCGTCCTACGTCACCGGCCAGATGCTCGTCGTCGACGGCGGCAACTCCGTCCTGGAGTCCCGGGGCTGAGCTCTTCGAAAATTTGGCCACTTATCGACGCATCCCCGCCGGGTGATACGTCGATCGGTGGCCAAACTTTTTCGCCGACCCTCTGTAGCGGGGTTCACAGGGGGCTTTATCGGTTCGGATGGGCATACTCGTCGGTAACAACGGTCGAGGGCGACCCTGCTCTCGGCTGCCCCGCCGACGGAGGGAGAGCGCCCGATGGCCCGTCTCGCGCAGACCCACGGGTTGACTGAAATCCAGACCGACATCCTCGCGACGGTCCGGACCTTCGTCGACAAGGAGATCATCCCGCACGCGCAGGAACTCGAGCACGCCGACGAGTACCCCACCGAGATCGTCGACGGCATGAAGGAGATGGGCCTGTTCGGGCTCATGATCCCCGAGGAGTACGGGGGCCTCGGCGAGTCGCTGCTGACGTACGCGCTGGTCGTCGAAGAGATCGCCCGCGGCTGGATGAGCGTCTCGGGCATCATCAACACCCACTTCATCGTCGCGTACCTGCTGCGCCAGCACGGCACCGACGAGCAGAAGCAGCGCCTGCTGCCGAAGATGGCCACCGGCGACGTCCGGGGCGCGTTCTCGATGTCCGAGCCGGCCCTGGGCTCGGACGTCTCGGCCATCTCGACCCGCGCGAAGAAGGACGGAGATCACTACTCGATCACCGGCCAGAAGATGTGGCTGACCAACGGCGCGCAGTCGTCGGTCGTCGCGACGCTGGTGAAGACCGACGAGGGGAACGAGTCGGTCTACAAGAACATGACGACGTTCCTGGTCGAGAAGGAACCGGGCTTCGGCGAGACCGCGCAGGGCATCACGATCCCGAAGAAGATCGAGAAGATGGGCTACAAGGGCGTCGAGACGACCGAGCTCATCTTCGACGACGCGCGGATCCCGGCGACCTCGATCCTCGGCGGGCCGGACAAGGCCGGGCGCGGCTTCTACCAGATGATGGACGGCATCGAGGTCGGCCGGGTGAACGTCGCGGCCCGCGCGTGCGGCATCGCGATCCGGGCGTTCGAGCTGGGCGTCAGCTACGCCCAGCAGCGCAAGACGTTCGGCAAGGCGATCGTCGACCACCAGGCGATCGCGTTCAAGCTCGCCGAGATGGCGACGAAGATCGAGGCCGCGCACGCCCTGATGGTGAACGCCGCCCGGCTGAAGGACGCCGGCCAGCGCAACGACGTCGAGGCGGGCATGGCCAAGCTGCTGGCCAGCGAGTACTGCGCCGAGGTCACCCAGGAGGCGTTCCGCATCCACGGCGGTTACGGCTACTCCAAGGAGTACGAGATCGAGCGGCTCATGCGTGAGGCGCCGTTCCTGCTCATCGGCGAGGGCACGTCGGAGATCCAGAAGACGATCATCAGCCGCGGCCTGCTCCGTGAGTACGGCCTCAAGGGGTAAGTCCGGAACGCACCGTGGGAAGGCGGACTGGGTGCAGGGGTGCTGCACCCAGTCCGCCCGTGCACCGCGCCTGCCTGCGCAGACCCGGACCCCGTACGCAGGCTGGGCGCGGTGCGTCGGCCCCGTTCCCGCGGCCGCAGTCCGGCGGGAACGGGGCTCTGGCCGAGTCCGTTCGTCGGCCGCTCCGCCCGGGTGGGGGCGCAGGCGGGCGGCAGCACGCGGACTCGTCCTGCTGACAGTCGGACCGGTCCCCAGGCCGGGCCCGGCCGTCAGCGGGCTGGACTCAGAGCAACATCAGCTGCTGAGCGGCCGGTTCGGCCGTGACCTCCTCCGGGGCGACGTCGCGGGCGTTGCTCGGCGTCCGGCGGCCGATGCCGTACGACGCCGCGATCTCGTGCACGCGTGCGTTCAGCGCCCGGGTGTACTCGGCCGGCGCGTAGGCCGACTCGCGGTAGAGCCTGCGGTAGGCCCCGACGAGGTCGGGCCGGGCGCCGCGCAGCCAGCCGAGGAACCACTCGCGCGCGCCGGGCCGCAGGTGCAGGGTCAGCGGCGTGACCGCGACCGCCCCCGCGTCCGCGATGGCCGCGACCGTGGCTTCGAGCTGCTCGTCGGTGTCGGTGAGGTACGGGAGCACGGGCGCCATCAGGACGCCACACCCGATACCGGCGTCGGTCAGCGCCCGGCAGACCCCGAGGCGGGCCCGCGGGTTCGGCGTACCCGGCTCGACCTGCCGCCAGAGCGCCGCGTCGACGAAACCCACCGAGACGTTCACCCGGACGTCGGTGACCTGCGCTGCTTCGGTCAGCAGGTCGAGGTCGCGCAGCACGAGCGTCCCCTTGGTCAGGATCGAAAAAGGGTTCGCGTGGTCGCGCAGCGCGGTGATCACCTCCCGCATCAGGCCGTAGCGGCCTTCGGCCCGCTGGTACGGGTCGGTGTTGGTGCCCATCGCCACGTGTTCGCCCGCCCACGACCGCGCGCCGAGTTCGCGGCGCAGCAACTCGCCGGCGTTGACCTTGACCACGATCCGCGAATCGAAGTCGTGGCCGGCGTCGAGGTCGAGGTAGGTGTGCGTGTTCCGGGCGAAGCAGTACGTGCAGGCGTGCGTACACCCCCGATACGGGTTCACCGTCCACTGGAACGGCACCGGGGACGACGCGGGCACCCGGTTCAGAATCGACTTCGCCCGGATCTCGTAGAAGGTGACCCCCCGGAACTCCGGGGTGTCGATCGTGCGGACCTGGACGCCGGCGCCCTCGAACGGCAGCGGGAGGGGCAGCGGTGCCGCCTCCGCGTCGCCGTTCTCGGTCGACAGCAGCCGCATGTGGTCCCAGCGCATCGCCTCTCCTGTCGGTCTCGGTTTGCGCCCCGGCGCGGGGAACCCCGCGTCGAACACCACCGTATTCGAACAAGCGTTCGAGCGCCAGTAGGACACGGTTGTGTCAGAAGTCCGTTTGTCCCGTCCACGCCGTAGGAGGCCGTCATGACTGCACCGTCGGACGCCGTACTCGACCTGCCGCCGTTCCCGGCCGCCGGTGACCTGCCCGGAAGCCTGCGCTGGCAGGCCGCGGCGTGCGGCGATCGGGCTCCGCTGTACCGGGAGCTGCTCCGCAGCGTGGCCGCGGACGTGGAGTCGGGCGGGCCGGCCACGACGCTCCTCGAGCCCTACACGTCGGACTTGGTGGTCGGGTTGCGGCTGATGGCGGCGCTCCACCGGTTGGTGCTGGACGGTGCGCTGCCCGACCTGGCGCCGTTCTACCCGAGCGCGGGTGGAACCGAACGGCCCGAGGGCGCGTGGCCGGTCGTCCGCCAGGTGCTGGCGGACCGCTCCGACCAGGTGGCCGCGCTGCTGCCGCTGCCGGTCCAGACGAACGAGACCGGGCGGGCAGCCGTGCTCTACGCCGGCCTCCTGGTGCTCGCGCACCGGACTGGCCTCCCGATCCGGCTGCTGGAGATCGGCGCCTCGGCCGGCCTGAACCTGCGGGCCGACGGGTTCGGGTACCGCACCTCCGCCGGGGTGTTCGGCGCCGCGGAGAGCGCGCTGGTGCTGGACGAGCCGTGGCGCGGGACGCCGCCGGTGCCGCTGAGCACCCCGGTGCGCGTCGTGGAACGTCGCGGTTGTGACCCGGCGCCGCTCGACCCGGCGGACCCGGGGCACCGCCGACGACTGGAGTCGCTGGTCTGGGCGGACCAGCTCGACCGGTTGGCGCGGCTGCGGGCGGCGTTCACGGTCGCCGAGGCCGTACCCGCGCCGGTCGACCGGGCCGACGACACGGTCGCCTGGCTCGCCGACCGGCTGGCGGAGACATCGGCCGGGACGCTGACCGTGGTGTGGCACTCGGTCATCGCGCCCTACGTCGACCGGGAGACCTGGGGAGCGGTCGGTGCGCTGCTCGCCGACGTCGGAGAGGGCGCTACCGGGGACGCCCCGCTGGCGCGGCTCGGCTTCGAGGGCGAGGCCGACGAGAGCGGGAAGGTCCGGATGACGGCGCGGATCACGCTGTGGCCGGACGGCGGAACGCGCCTGCTCGGTACCGCGCGCGACCACGGCATGCCGTTCGTCTGGGACGGGCCGCACCTGCGCCCAGGGATCGCCTGAGCGCGGGGCGCGCCTGAGCGCGCGGCAGAATGAGTGCATGGCCACCTTCGTCTACGACGGCGACTGCGCGTTCTGCTCGACGTGTGCACGCTTCATCGAGCGCCGCATCCCGACGTCCGCCGCGGTCGTCGCGTGGCAGCGCACGGACCTGGACGCGCTCGGGCTCACGATGGACGAGGCCGAGACCGCCGTGCAGTGGGTGTCGCCCGAGCGCCGCGCCGCCGGTCCGGACGCGATCGCGCAGCTGCTGATCGACGCCGGCTCGTTCTGGCGGCCGGCCGGGTGGGTGCTGCGGCTCGCGCCGGTGCGGGCGCTCGCCTGGCCGGTCTACCGCTGGGTCGCCCGCAACCGCGACCGGCTCCCCGGCGGAACCGCTACGTGCGCTCTCCCGCAGGCTGAGCGCGATCGCCTCGCCGGGTAGGCACCCGCAGCCGTTCCAGCGGGAGTAGGGCGGTGAGCGCGATGAGGTGCGGCCAGAACGCGATCGTGAGCGCCGCGTAGACCATCGCGTGGAAGGCGAACAGGAACAGCACCGCCCGGAGCTGCCAGCGCCCGCGGAGGAACAGCAGGACCGGGCTGCACAGCTCGAACACGATCGTGCCGATCTGGGCCAGCACCAGCAGGTACGGCACGTGCACGGTCCAGTCCGAGAGGATCGTCCCGCGACGGAGCACGGCCTTCGTGTACGTCGCGCCGGTGAGCCAGTCGACGCCGCCGAACCGGAACTTCGCCCACGCGGCCAGGAAGTACGTGCACACCACCGCGATCGCGACCGCCCGGATCGTCCAGCCGGCCCGCTCCGAGAGCGTGCGGTCGCCCCACCGGGCCCGGCCGACGGTCGGCAGCACCGCGAGCAGGACCAGATATCCGACCCGGTCGTGGTCGACCTTGCCGTAGGACATCGCGACCAGCATCCATGCCAGGTAGAGCACCGCGACCAGCGTTCCGAGCAGCCGCGGTGCCCGTCCGGTCGCCGCCGCCAGCGCCGTGACCACCAGCGCCACGCAGAGCCCGACGACGACGGCATGGGTTGGCTCCGGCAGCGCGAACACCCGGGCGATCCGGAGCGGCTGGTAGAGCGCGACCGGGACGTCCCGGTGGGCCAGCGCCCACGGCGTGATCAGGAAGACGTCCAGTGGCACGAACAGGTACGCGAGCGTCCGGAGGACGGCGATGCGCCCGAGGGCGACCGGCGTGAAGAACCAGCGTTCGACGCCGTTCATGAGGTTCCCGGGGTGCACGGTCACGGGATCTCCCGCCGCACGGTCGTGGTGTCCCGCCACTTCCCGCTCGGACGCCCGTCGCGCAGCTCGATCAGCCGTACGACGATGTCGACCCGCGCCAGCCGAGGCTCATCGGGATGCCGCGTGTGATACGCCTCCGCGACGGCGTCGAGCAGCGCGGGATCGGCCTTGAGCCGCTGCTGCTGGCCCTCGAACTCGGCCCGCCGCAGGCCGGTGTCGGAGTCCTTCAGCACGATCCGCTCCCCGTCGACCGTGACCGCCTCGACGCGCAGCGAGCGGACCGTCCCGTCCAGCCGGTCGGTCGTGGAGTACATCCGGAACGGGCTGAACGGGAAGTCGTCGTCCTGTCCGACCAGTGTTCCGGCCACGAGCAGCGCCAGCCCGACCAACACCGCGCCGATCCGGACACGACGGCCGACCCGACCCGGACCAGGCTCGGTGATCTCCTCCACGTCGGGCAGTGTGACACTCGTCGCTGCAGGCGCAGGAACGGCCCGGCAAGATCCTTGTTACCAGCCAGTAGCCAGCGTAGGCAGACGGGAGTGGTCGGATGCAGTTCGGTCGGTACTTCGAGGAGTTCGAGGTCGGCGCGGTCTACAAGCACTGGCCCGGAAAGACGGTCACCGAGTACGACGACCACCTGTTCTGCCTGATCACGATGAACCACCACCCGCTGCACCTGGACGCGCACTACGCCGAGCAGACGACGGACTTCAAGCAGAACGTCGTGGTGGGCAACTACATCTACTCGCTGCTGCTCGGCATGTCGGTGGCCGACGTCTCCGGCAAGGCGATCGCCAACCTCGAGGTCGAGTCGCTCCGGCATATCGCGCCGACGTTCCACGGCGACACGATCTACGGCGAGACCACCGTGCTCGACAAGACGCCGTCGAAGTCGAAGGACGACCGCGGCGTCGTCTACGTCGAGACCAAGGGTTACAAGCAGGACGGGACCGTGGTCTGCGTGTTCCGCCGCAAGGTGATGGTGCCCAAGAAGTCGTACGGCGACTCCCGCGGTGGCGAACAGCCGGGAAGGCCGGAGCCGAAGGCCTGAGTACGGTTGGCGGCGTGACCGCGCTGGAAGAAGAGCCGGAGCTGGCTGTCGGGGTGGGGCCGTGGGAGGGGCCGTGGCCCACCGACCCGCGGTACGACCCGGAGCTGCTCGCCGGCGGTGATCGGCGCAACGTCGTCGACCGGTACCGGTACTGGCGCCGCGAGGCGATCGTCGAGGACCTCGACCGGGTTCGGCACCCGTTCCACGTCGCGATCGAGAACTGGCAGCACGACTTCAACATCGGGACGGTCGTCCGGAACGCGAACGCGTTCCTGGCCCGCGAGGTGCACATCGTCGGCCGCCGGCGGTGGAATCGCCGCGGTGCGATGGTGACCGACCGCTATCAGCACATCCGCTACCACGGTGACGTCACGGAGCTGCTGACCTGGGCGACGGCGGAGCAGTTGCCGGTGATCGGGATCGACAACCTGCCCGGCGCGGTGCCGCTGGAGACCGTCGAGCTGCCGCGGGCCTGCGTCCTGCTGTTCGGTCAGGAGGGGCCGGGTCTGTCCGAGGAAGCCAGGGCAGGACTGGACCTGGTGTGCTCGATCGCGCAGTTCGGGTCGACCCGGTCGATCAACGCCGGGGTCGCGTCCGGCATCGCGATGCACGCCTGGATTCGGCGTCACGCGGTGTCCGGCTGAGCTGGACGAGGCCGCTGGGACAGCGGGCCTGAATTGTCCGATCGTGTCAGGTCTTGACGGGACATGGTCTGAAGGCGGACGGTTGCGCTGTGTCATCACCGCCTAGCTGTCCGCGCTGCGTGCATGCGGTCCGTCCGCCGGACCTGATGCACAGCGATTGGCGATGCCCCGTGCACGGTGCCGTGCCGCCCCTGCACGTTGCCCGCCGGCTGGGCACGGACGTGCTGGACGCGGTCCGGATCGACGCCGGGGTGCCGGTCTGGGTGCCCTGGCCGATGCTGCCCGACTGGACCGTCACCGGGCTCGCCTGGGCCGGCGACGATCGTCGTCCGATCGTGGCCACCGCCGTGGCGTGTACCGGGCCGGCGCCGCTCGGCGGGGTCGCCGACGTCGTCCTGGTCGCCGAGGAGCCGGGTGTCGGGCTCGGGGCGCGGTTCGCGGGCCTGTCCGGTCTGGATGCGGGCGACGTGCTCTGCGGCGGGCTGCTCGACACGAACGCGCACGCCAAGGTCGTCGCGGCCGGCCACCCGACCCCGCTGTGGTCGATCGAGGCGGAGCGGGATCGCTGCGTCTACGTCGGCGAGGCGAAAGGCATGTGGCTGTGGACCGTCGCCTGGCCGGGTGAGGCCGGTTATGTGCTTGCCGAACACTTTGTGTTGCAAGATGGTCGCGATGGGCTACCAGGTCCGTTGCCGTTCGGGGCGCTCTCGCCGTACCTTCAATGGGGACCGCCGGAGGAAGGAGTCAGCTGACCCGCCGACACGGCCTGCGCATGTTCGCTCCCGCTTGCCCGCGATGGTAGAACGACCTTCGTTGCCGAGCGGGAGGTCGGGCTGCAGTGAAGAAGGCCCTGAGTTGGATCGCGGTTGCGTTTTTCGTCTTCTACATCGTGACCCAACCGGGGGACGCCGCCAACTTACTGCGTTCGCTCGGCGACGGCTTGCGTGACATCGCGACCGGGTTCGGGACGTTCGTGTCCAATGTGTTCTAGTCCTCCGATCACCGGGTACCGCGTCCTACGGACCCGGTAGTCCACTTCCGTCCCCCCGTGGAGGTGTGCGATGGCCGCAGACGACCCTGGCACCGGGTCGAGCCCGGAGCGCGATCTCGGTCGTCGCACGCTGCACGACCCGCCGCCGGTAGGACTCGGCATCACGCCGGTGCCCACTGACGACGATCCTCCGGGCCCGCCCCCACCGCCGTCACCGGATCCGACGGCCGGGCGCCCGCCGCCGCCGGCACCTCCCACCGCGGCACCCGCGCCACCGCCTCCGCCCCGGCCGTACCGGCCGATCCTGGAACCGACTCGCCACGTCGCGCAGTACCTGTTCGACAGCGAGCGCTACTGCGGCGAGTGGCGTCGGCACTGGATCCACGTGATCCGCTGGCTGCTCGCGCTGGCCGGCGGCACGCTGCTGCTCGGGTACATCGTCGGTGCGATGCAGAACGTCCCGTACGTCGTCGGCGCCGTGACGCTGCTGTGGATCGCGCTGCTGATCGCCGCCGGGTACAAGATCGGCGACTGGTACTTCGACAAGTTCGTGCTGACCGACAAGCGGGTGATGCTCATCGAGGGCATCGTCACCCGCAAGGTCGCGATGATGCCGCTGGCCCGCGTCACCGACATGGCCTACCAGCAGAGCCCGCTCGGCCGGGTGCTCAACTACGGCACGTTCGTGCTGGAGTCCGCCGGTCAGGATCAGGCGCTGCGGGAGATCGCGCCGCTGCCCTACCCGAACCAGCTCTACCTGCTGTTCTGCCAGGTCATGTACGACCCCGAGGAGATGCTGGCGGTCGGCGACGAGGGCGACTGACGTCTCTGCTCTCCGGAGTGATTAGGGTGATGTCTGGGCACGTCCGTGCCCGGCATCGTCCGTCTGTCGGAGTTCGCGAGGCACGCCGTCCATGCGCATCGATCTGCACACGCATTCGACGGCGAGCGACGGGACGGTTCCCCCGGCGCGGCTGGTCGTCGACGCGGTGGAGGCCGGGCTCGACGTCATCGGGCTGACCGACCACGACACCACCGCCGGCTGGCGTCCCGCGATCGAGGCGCTGCCACCCGGGCTGGTGCTGGTTCCGGGCGCGGAACTGTCCTGCTACTGGGCGCTGTCCAACGGCTGGTCGATCAGCCTGCACTTGCTCGCGTACCTGTTCGACCCCACCGAGCCGGCGTTCGCCGCGGAGCGGGCGATGCTGAGGGCGTCCCGCTTCACCCGGGCGGAGGAGATGGTCGGCATGCTCGTCGCCGACGGCGCGCCGATCACCTGGCAGGGCGTGCTGGCGATCGCCGACGGTGCGCCGGTGGGCCGCCCGCACGTCGCTCAGGCGCTGGTGGCCGCGGGCGTCGTGGAGGACGTGCCGACCGCGTTCCGCTCGGAGTGGCTCGGCGCCCGGTACCGGGTGCCCAAGCGCGACATCGAGGTGCTGGACGCCCTGCGGCTGGTGCGCGGCGCAGGCGGCGTCAGCGTGCTGGCCCATCCCAAGGCGTCCAAGCGTGGGCGGGTGATCGACGACGAGGTCTTCGCCGAACTCGCCGCAGCCGGTCTGAACGGGCTGGAGATCGACCACCCCGACCACGACGACGCCGAGCGGACGTCGCTCGCCGGCATCGCCGCCGACCTGGGCCTGCTCACCACTGGATCGAGCGACTTCCACGGGACGAACAAGACCGTGCGGCTCGGCGAGAACACCACGCGCCCGGAGGTCTACGAGGAGTTGGTCTCGCTGGCCACCGGGGCGTCGCCGGTGACCGCTCGCGACCAGTGGCCGCTGCGCCGCCGCTGACCCACGGATTGTCGGTGCCCCGTGGGAGGATCGTGGGTGATGGAACAGCTCGGTTTTGCCGGTATGCCCACGCGGCTCTTCTCCTGCACACCGTCCAAACTGGCGGCGTTCGCGGAGTGTCCGCGTCGATACCGAATGACGTACATCGACCGGCCGTCGCCCCCCAAGGGGGCGCCGTGGGCGCACAACGCGCTCGGGGCGACCGTGCACAACGTGCTGCGGTCGTGGTGGTCGCTGCCGCGGCAGCGGCGGACACCCGAGGCGAGTAGGGCGCTGCTGAACGAGGCGTGGATCTCCGACGGCTACCGCGACGCCGAGCAGCAGGCGGCGGCCAAGGAACTCGCGGTGGGGTGGCTGGAGAGCTACCTGGCGACCATCGACCCCGACGCCGAACCGTTCGGCCTGGAGCGCACGGTGGCGATGCGCACCGACACGCTCGCGGTCTCCGGGCGCATCGACCGGCTCGACGACCGGAACGGCGAGCCGGTGGTCGTCGACTACAAGACCGGCCGGTCCGCGCTGTCCGAAGAGGATGCGGCGGGCTCGCAGGCGCTGGCGCTCTACGCGCTGGCGGCGTCCCGCACGCTCCGCCGTCCCTGTCAGCGGGTCGAGCTGCACCACCTGAGCGCGGGGGAGGTCTACACCCACGTGCACACGCCGGAGCGGCTCCAGCGACACCTACGGCGGGCGGAACAGACCGCTGCCGACGCGGTCGAGGCGGAGACACGCTTCAAGAGCGGCGGAGCGTCCGCCGACGAGGCGTTCCCGCCCGCTCCGGGGCCGCGCTGCTCATGGTGCGACTTCCGCCGTCACTGCCCTGAGGGCCAAGCGGCGGGCCCTCCAAAGGAGCCGTGGGCGGCGATCCCGGTCCAGCGCTAGGCGGCTCCCTACGGACCTGGAGCCCCCCTCGGCGGGCCGCTCACGCAGGAAGGGATTCGAGGCGGCGGATGGGGACGGCGGCCACGCGGGCGCGGGCGGCCTTGAGCTGTGGCCCCTCGCGCACCGACGCCGGCAGCGCCAGCACCGCGGCGCGCAGCGTCCGCAGGCTCGCGGTGGCCGTCATCTCGCTGCCCGGCAGCGCGGGCAGGTGCGTGTAGAGCCGCTTGGCCCACCCCGGGAGCAGCCCGAACCCCATCGCGACCAGCGCGCCCCAACTCGGCGCTGCCGGCGTCGCCCACCGCACCCACCAGCGCATCGGGGGAGCGCTCAGCAGCTTGAGCCCCTCGTACGCCGGCCGGGTAGCGCGCAACAGCGGCCGGACGTCGGTGAAGTACGCGTCGAGCTCCGCGCTCGTACGCGGCACCTCGATGGCGTCCGGGGTGAGACCGATCAGCCGGGCCTGGCGCACCTGCTCCGCGACGTACCGGTCCGCGTCGGCGTCCGACAGGCGCACGCCGGCGCGCCGCGCCGTGGAGAGGAACGAGTCCACCTCGCAGCAGTGCACCCAGAGCAGGAGCGACGGGTCGTCCACCGGATAGACCTCACCGGAGTCCGGGTCGACCGCGGTCAGCCGCCGGTGCAGGCGACGGATCTTGCTCGCCGCCTCCTCGGCGGCCCCGGCCGTGCCGAACGTCGTGATCGCCACGTACTCGGTGGTGCGCTGCAGACGGCCCCACGGGTCGTCCCGATATCCGGAGTTCGCCGAGACACCGGCCATCGCGACCGGATGCAGCGCCTGCAGCAGCAGCGCGCGCAACCCGCCCACAGCGAGCGACGGATCCGAGTGGATCCGCCAGGTGACGCTCTCCGGCCCGTACAGGCCGAGGTCGGAGATCACCATTGGCCCTCCAATAGTCGGTACCCCGATCACTGAGTCTCAGTGTGCACCCCGGACGCCGGAACCGCCCGGTCGTCCAGGTCGTCGACCGAACGCCAGAACTGCTCCAGCGCCACGACCGTCTGCGCGCTGTTCTCGATCGCCGGCGAGTGCGCGGCCTGCGGGATCACCACGTGCCGTGCGCCGAGCCGCCGCGCCATGTCGGCCTGCACCGGCGGCAGCCAAGCGTCATCATGCTCGCCGTGGCAGACCAGCAGCGGAAGACCCGCCGCGGCCAGTTCGGCCGTGCGGTCCGGCTCGGATCCGAGCGCGTCGCCCATCCCGCGCAGGCCCGCCGCCGACGACGCGACGAACCGCTTCTTCAGGAACGCCTTCAGCTCGGGCGAGGCCTCCTGCCACTTGGGGTCGAGCCGGGCACCCTCCTCGACCGCCTCGTAGACCGCGGCCATGCCGAGCGGCAGCAGCGGTTCCAGCCGGGCCATCCGGTCACGCCGGGCGCCGACGATCGCCTCCGGGCCCGAGCAGAGCAGCGTGAGCGACCGGAACTCACCCGGCGCGGACAGCACGGCGCCCCGGGACACCAGCCCACCGAACGAGTGCCCGACCAGGTGCACCGGGCCGTCGCCGAGCGCCGCGACGACCGCACGGACGACGTCGGCGAGCCGGGCCACCGTGTAGCCGAGCGGCGACTCGGGGCCCGGGGACTCGAACTGACCGGGCTGGTCGATCGCGACGACACGGTAGCCGGCGTCGGTCAGCGGGTCGAAGAGCGGTGCGAAGTCTTCCTTGCTGCCGGTGTAACCCGGGACGAACAGCGCGGTGCCGCGATGAATCCCCGCGGGCGGCGGCGCGTCCCACCCGGCGACCGGGTAGTCCGAGACGGAGAAGACGACACGGGTGGCGCGGTGGGGGGCGAGCTGAGTCACGGTTCCAGTGTGCTCGACGGCTTGTCACGAGCCGCGGAGAACCTGTTGCCCGTGTGCTCCGTGTGGCTTGTGTAGCTCGAGCCTGCCCTGATGCGTACTCGGTCGCACTAGGGTACGGCTGTCACGCCGTTTGCGGAGGTCACCGTGTTCGAGAAAGTGTTCGGCCTACCGGCCCACCCGTTGGTGGTGCACGCCGCGGTCGTGCTGATACCGATCGCGGTCCTCGCCGCGTTCGCCTACGTCCTGGTGCCGCGGCTGCGGTCGAAGGTCGGCTGGGTGCTGGTGCTCAGCGCGCTGTCGGGCGCCGGAGCGGCCATCGTGGCGGCCGAGACCGGTGACCGGTTCGCGCAGTACCTCGGCGGGTCGCCCACCATCAACGAACACGGCGGTTTCGGCCTCGACACCCGCAACATGGCCGTGCTTCTCGCGGTCGTCGCGGTCGTCCTGGTCGTCGTCGAACGAGCCCGGGGCACTCGCCGCGCCCAGGCCCCCGTCTACGACCAGCGCGACCAGTGGACGAACGTCGGCGAACCGCAGCGCGACAGCAGCGGCTCGACCGTTCTCAAGGTCGTCTCGATCGTGCTCTCGGTCGCGTTGCTGGGCACCGCCGTCGGTGCCGCCGTCTCCGTGGTTCGGGCGGGCGACACCGGCGCGCGGATGGTGTGGGAAGGCCGCTGACGTCGTCGCTCAGACGCCGGTCGTGGAACCGGCGCGGATGACCATCATCAGCAGCAGCAGGAACAGGACGATGAGTGTCAGCACGCCGACTCCGACGGTGACGGCCCTGGCCTGGGCTTCCTCCCGGTCGAGCGCCTCGTGGTCCTGGGTCGGCAGCGAACGCGGGGTGGGGCCGGGCGTGATCACCGGGCCCCAGCCCACGGCGGCCGACGGGCGGTGCATCTGCGGCGGGCCCTGATACTGCGCAGGGACCGCCGCATTCGCTGCTGCCGGTGACGCGGACGACGTCGGCTCGGCCGGGCGGCGCCAGTAGGCGTCGCTCGCGGACCCGTCCGGCGACGCCCAGCCGTTCAGGCCCGGAGGAACCGGCGGGAGCGCGTTGCCCGGATGCATCGGGCCGGTCGTCGTCATCGGACTACTCGGCCGCGGACGCGTCGGCCGGGGTGTCGGTGGAGTCCGTGCCTGCCGGACGCCGGGTCCGACCGGACCCTCCACGACGCCGACGACGACGCCGCGGCGCCGCACCGTCCTCGCCGTCCGCGATCGGCTCGTCCGCGTCGTCGCCGGCCCGGAAATCGTCGGCAGCGGCGAAGTCGTCGGCAGCGGCGAAGTCTTCGGTAGCGGCGAAGTCATCGCCGGCGGAGAACTCGTCGGCGGGCCGGAACTGGGGCGGAGCGATCGTCGCCACCGCACCGGGAGCCTCCGCGGCGCTCTCGGACGCCGGGTCGGTGTCCTCCGGCGCCGGGCTCGTGCTCAGGAGCTGCCCGCCGCGGGTACGCCGCCGGGGCCGCGTGCGCTGGCGCGCCGGCAGCTCCACGTCGGCGTTCTCCTCGACGTCGACCGGCGTGCCCGGGTCGATGTCGCCCTTCCGCTTGCGCACCCGGGTGCGCCGCGCCTTCTTGCCGCCGGTCTCACCGAGGTCCTCGACCTCTTCGGCCTCCAGACCGGCCCTGGTCCGGTCGGCGCGGGGGAGGACCCCGGTGGCATCGGACGGGATGTCCAGCTCGGCGTGGAGGTGCTCGGACGTGGAGTACGTCTCGGGCGGATCGGCGAACGGCAGGTCGAGCGCCGTGTTGATCATCGTCCAGCGGGTCAGCTCGTCCCAGTCGACGAACGTGACCGCGACGCCGTCGGCACCGGCCCGGCCGGTGCGGCCGATCCGGTGCAGGTAGGTCTTCTCGTCCTCGGGGCACTGGTAGTTGATGACGTGGGTGACGCCGGTGACGTCGATGCCGCGCGCGGCGACGTCGGTGGCGACCAGCACGTCGACCTTGCCCGAGCGGAATGCGCGCAGGGCCTGCTCACGGGCGCCCTGACCGAGGTCACCGTGCACCGCGGCCGCCGCGAAACCGCGCTCGACCAGGTCGTCCGCGACCTTCTGGGCGGTGCGCTTGGTGCGGCAGAACACCATCGTCAGGCCGCGGTCGCGAGCCTGCAGGATGCGGGCGAGCATCTCGGACTTGTCCAGGGCGTGAGCCCGGTAGATGTGCTGCGCGGTGGTGGGCACCGTGCGGCCGGCGTCCGGCTCTTCGGCCCGGATGTGGACCGGCTGCCGCATGAAGTTCCGCGCCAGCGCCACGATCGGGCCCGGCATCGTCGCGCTGAACAGCATCGTCTGCCGCTCGGACGGGATCGTGGCGAGGATCCGCTCGATGTCGGGCAGGAAGCCCAGGTCGAGCATCTCGTCGGCCTCGTCGAGGACCAGGATCGAGACCGCACCGAGCTGCAGGTGACCCTGCTCGACCAGGTCGAGCAGGCGGCCCGGGGTGCCGATGACGACCTCGACGCCGTTCTTCAGCGCGGCGATCTGCGGTTCGTACGCGCGGCCGCCGTACACCGAGAGGACGCGAATCTTGCGGGTCTTGCCCGCGGCCGCGATGTCGCGCGTGACCTGCACGCACAGCTCCCGGGTGGGGACCACGACCAGGGCCTGCGGGGCACCGCTCGCCGAGCGGCCGCCCTCGCCGGGCGCCTCGATCCGCTGCAGCAGCGGGACACCGAAGCCCAGCGTCTTGCCGGTGCCGGTGCGGGCCTGCCCGATCAGGTCACTGCCCGCGAGCGCGATCGGGAGCGTGAGCTCCTGGATCGCGAACGCGCGGGTGATGCCGGCGGCGGCCAGCGCATCCACGGTCTCGGCCCGGACGCCGAGGTCCGCGAAGAGTGGGTTCTGCTCGCTGACCGGCTTGGTGGCGGTCAGCTCCTCGATCTGCTCGTCCTCCGGCGCGCCGGTGACGGCGTGCTCCAACTCGATCGGGTCGGGAATGTGATCGGACGCCGTGTCGGCGTCCGGTGCGACGTTGGTGTTCAGGGGTCTTCGCCTCTCTCCGAGTGCGCAGACGCCCTGGTGGATCCGGTAGCTACCATGCGTCGCTCGAGCCTCACGCCTGCCGCAGTGCGGTGGCGGGCTCAGCGGGACGACGACCTGGAGTGGGGTCCGCGCTCGATATTCCATGCTCTGTACTGCGTTGGTGCTGGTACTACCGTTTGTGGGTCGGCCGGGGCTCCGGCCGGCGCCGTAGCGCGCGTGGGGCACCCGGCCGGGAACGGCAGGCGCGACGCGGACCATGCACCCAAGGGGGGCAATTACGGCGCGAGTTAGTGCGGTGACGGCTGTCACCTCACTCATAGCCTACCGCGACGTTTTTCGCAGCCGTGGTCGCGTACCGATGTCATCGGCGATCTGTGACGAACACCGCCACTGGCGGTGCAGGCTCTACGGTGAGCACGTCCGCCTACTTCATCGCCACCGAGGAGCTTGCACTGAGCGTTTCGGGTCGTTCTGACGCCTCCGATCAGTTGTCGGCCGAGGCTGGTCCCTCCGTCGCCGACCTGCTCGGCGTCCTGAGCTACGGCGCGCTGGTGGCCTTCGACAACCTGGCCGTGGACGCTCGGCTCGCCCCGGACCTCCGCAGGCGTGCGGCGCTGAGCGAGATGGCCGCCGCGGAGCTCGTGCACTACCGGCGCCTGGCGGACCGGCTCGCCGAGATCGGCGTCGACCCGGTCGAGGCGATGACGCCGTTCGTCACCTCGCTGGACGCCTATCACCAGTCGACCCGGCCCAAGGACTGGCTCGAAGGGCTCGTCAAGGCGTACGTCGGCGACGGAATCGCGGACGACTTCTACCGTGAGGTGGCCGCCAGTCTCGCCGAGCCGGACCGGACGCTCGTCCTGGAGGTGCTGCACGACGATCGGCACGCCGGGTACGCGGTCGCGGAGGTGCGCGCCGCGGTGGCGGTCGACCCGACGTTGGCCGGGCGGCTCGGGCTCTGGGCGCGGCGGTTGGTGGCGGAGGCTGTCACCCAGGCCCAGCTCGTCGTGGCGGCGCGTCCGGCGCTGGTGGCGCTGGTGGAGCCGCTCGGGTCCGGCGAGCCGGCCGGGCTGGCTGCGCTGATCGACCGCCTCACGGCCGGCCACACCGCGCGACTCCAGTCCTTGGGCCTCAAGTCCTGACGGTGCTCCCAAAGCACAAACGCCCGGCCGCGATTCCTCGCGGCCGGGCGTCCGACTATTGCTTGTAAAGCGCCGCCAGGCGCGCGCAGTTGTACCTGCTACGGACCTGGAGCCCGGTCAGGGCGGGGCTGGCGGTCGAGCGAGCCGACGCCGTGACCTTTGGCCTGTTGCCATAAGGAGGCTCGCTCGCCCGTCAGCGTCGGCCTGACCGGGCCGCCCACTAAGGGGTGCCGAAGCCTACTCGGCGTAGTTCGCTTTCGGCGATTTCGACGTAGGCGATCTTGTCGGCCGGAACGACCACCCGCCGCCCCTTCTCGTCGACCAGGGACAGCAGGTTGTTCTTGCCGGCCAGCGCCTCGGCGACCGCCTGCTCCACGTCGTCCTGGCTCTGGGTGCTCTCCAGCACGAGCTCGCGTGGAGCGAACTGCACGCCGATCTTGACCTCCACCGCAGTGCCTCCTCGCTGACGGGTACGAATCCGTACCCGGACGCTCACATCAACCGCTCTAGAAGCTATCCGATCGAAGCTCCCACCGAGCGGCGCGGGCAGCGGTGTCAGCGCTGAGCAGAATTCTCCGGCTCGCGCTCCAGCGGGAAGTCGGAGATCCCGCGCCAGAGCAACGTGCTCAGCAGCGCGATGGCTTCTTCCTTCGGAACGGCCCGGTTCGCGTTGAGCCAGTAGCGCGCCGCGATTTCGGACGCACCGGTCAAGCCGATCGCGAGCAGCTCGGCTCGCTCACGTGAGACACCGGTGTCATGCCCGATCGTGTCGGCGATCGCCTCCATGCACAGCTGGGACGCGCGTTCGACGCGCTCGCGCACGGCCGGCTCGTTGCGCAGGTCCGACTCGAACACGAGCCGGAACGCCTCGCCCTCGCTGTCGACGAAGTCGAAGTAGGCCTTGGTGGCCAGGTGGACGCGGATTTTGTTGTCACTCGTACCCGCAAGCGCCTGTGTGACATGGTTCACCAGCGCCTCGGTGTGCTGGTCGATCAGCGCCAGGTACAGGTCCAGCTTGCCGGGAAAGTGCTGGTAGAGGACGGGTTTCGACACCCCGGCCCGGTCCGCGATGTCATCCATCGCCGCGGCGTGATAGCCGTTGGCGACGAAGACCTCCTGCGCGGCGGTGAGCAACTGCCGGCGCCGCGCGGACCGGGGCAACCGGCCGGTTCTGCCGGTGCTCGCGGCGACAGGATCACTGCTCACCGGGGTAGCCATGGTCTCCTCCAGCCTCGCGGAACCTCCGCACTTACCGCCGGGTAGCAAGAGTACGCGAGCTGTCATGAACCTTCTGCCCGCTCCGCCGGAACCGCCGTTCGGACTGTCCGTTTGCACCCTTCAGTACCGGACCGTTCCCCCTCAGGTGCCTGACCGGAAGGGCTATCCGTCGGTAGCCTGCGTGAGAGGTCGTACGAGACGGGAGTACCTCGTGACCACCGCTCCGCACCGCAACCGGCACCTGGTCGGAGCGCGTGCGGTGTTCACGGTGAGAACCCGCGGTCCGGGCGGTTCCCGGCCGATCGCGGTGGCCGCGTTGCTCGATGCCGTACGCGCGGTCGTCGGGGTCCGTAGCGCCGAGCTTCGGACGGCGGCGGGTGGAGACCGTACTCTGCATCTGGATCTCGTCGACGGTGCCGACGAGGCCGCAGTGGCGTGGTCAGTGACCCGGATCCTTGACGAAAGGCTCGGCGTGGAGGTGGACCAGACCCGGTCCGTGCTGGTGGACGACGGAGTGGACGAGGATCGGAGCGTCCCGCTCGACGGCCCGCAGCGCCGCGTCCACCTGGAGCGTTTACAGGTCGTCACCGGCGGTCTGGATGTCCGGGTGGACGTCGCGCTCGCGACGGCCACAGCGCGCGTGGTCGGCTCGGCCACCGGGCCGGCCGTCGAGCGCACGGTGCTCCGCACGGTGGCAGGCGCGACCCTCAACGCGGTCGACGCGCTCCTGGAGGGCCGCGCCCGGTGCGGTCTCGACCAGGCCGAACTGACCGACATCGGCTCCGACCGGCTCGCGGTGGCGGTCGTGACACTGCTGACGCCGGGGCAGGTCGATCGGCTCGCCGGCGTGGCGCTGGTTCGCGGAGACGCCCGCCAGGCGATGGTGCGGGCGGTCCTCTCCGCGCTCAACCGGCGGTTCGAGTCGCTGCTCCCGGAGAGCGCGGCGACGTCGTCGTGGGCCGCGAGCTTCTCGCACTCGGCGCCGCCGCTCGCGGTCGAGAACACCGCGACCTACCGGACGATCATGGCCGGTCCGGACGACGCGCCGTACGACCCGGAGCCGGAGCCGGACGCCGCGGAAGTGGCGTCGGCGCACGCTCCGTCGCATGCTGCTCCGCAGGCTGACGAAGCGGCGTCGGAGCCGGTCAGAGAACCGGTTCGTGGCGGCCGGGCGGCTCGCCGGGCCGCGGCAGCGGCACAGAGCGAGAAGGACACCGGCAGCTACCCGGTGCCGGGTACGACCGAGCCGGAGTACGCGCCGAGCACACCGTTGGTCTCGCCGCCGCCGTACACGGAGTCGATCGCGGCCCCCACCGGCGAGCTGGAGCTCGCGCCGGGCCCGAACGGTGCGGCCGACCTGGGTGACTGGGCGGCGGCGACCTGGGCGCGGCTGGTTCGCAACGACGTCACGAAGGACTCGCCGGACGACGCGGCTCCGGTGTCGCCTGCGCCCGTCGAGCCCGCGATTCTCTCGCTGCCTGATCTTCCGCTCTCCGACCCCGAGCCCGACGCGCGGACCAGCGGCGATCTCACCGCCGGGGCGTCTGCGGTGTTCACCCCGCCGGCCGAGCCCACCTGGGCGCCGCCGGAGGAGCCGATCTGGTCGTGGCCGACGTCCGAAGAACCGGCGCCCGCCGCCGAGTGGACGCCGCCGCGCTGGGACGAGGCAGCCTCGACGCCGGAGCAGCCAGGCAACGTCCCGCCGTCGTACGGCCGAGGCACGAACGGTGCGACGCCGTCGAGCGAGCCGTCGGCGGTGAACGGCGCGGCTGGCGGGGGACCGCTGGGCGGGCTCGGAGGCGGTGGCCTCGGGGGCGGGAGCTATCTGGAACGTGAGTACGGCGGGCTCGGGCTGCCGCCGCGGCGCGCCGCCGAACCGGCCGGGTACGGCGAACCGGCTGGGTACGGCGAGTCGGGCGGGTACGCCGAGTCGGCCGGGTACGCCGAGTCGGCCGGGTACGCCGAGTCGGCCGGGTACGCCGAGTCGGCGTCCGGTGGCGGGCGGGGCAGGCACGGCCGGGCCGAGTCGCCGGTGTCCGGGCAGCCCGGTGCGGGGCTCGGTCACCCGGTTTCGGGGCAGCCGGGCTCGGGTCCGTCGGGTCTTGGCCAGTCGGGTCTGGGACCGTCGGGTCTGGGGGCGTCGGATCTTGGGCCGTCGGGTCTGGGGCAGGCATCGGGTATGGGCCAGCCGTCGGCGGGCCTCGGGCCGTCGGGGCTGGGACAACCGTCGCCCGGGTTCGGTCAGTCGTCGGGAGCGGGCCAGCCGTCCGGGTTCGGCCAGTCATCGGGTTTCGGGTCGTCCGGGGCGGGCGGGCTAGGCCAGCCGTCCGGGTTCGGGTCGTCCGGCCTGGGCCAGCCGTCCGGCCTGGGCCAGCCGTCCGGCCTGGGCCAGCCGTCCGGCCTGGGCCAGCCGTCCGGGGCGGGCCAGCCGTCCGGGGCGGGGCTCGGGCCGAGTGGCTACGGGCCTAACGGCGCTGGCGCGAACGGTGCGGGTCCGCACAGTGTCGGCCCGAGCGGCCTCGGCCCGAACGGCGCCGGCCTGAACGGCGCTGGCCCTAACGGTGGAGGCCTGAACGGGGCGGGCCCGAACGGGGTCGGTCCCAACGGCGCCGCACCCAACGGGTACGGCTCGAACGAATACGGCTCAACCGGGCTGGGCCCCGCCGGCCCGAGCGGCCTCAACGGCCCGAGCGGCCTCAACGGCCCGAGCGGCCTCAACGGTCCCAGCGGCCTCAATGGTCCCAGCGGGCTGGGTTCCAGCGGCCCGAGCGGCCTCAATGGCCCCGGCGGACCTAGCGGCCTGAACGGCCCCAGCGGCCTGAACGGCCCCAGCGGCCTGAACGGCCCGAGCGGGCTGAACGGTCCCGGCGGCCCGGGTGGCCTCGGTAGCCCGGTCGGCCTCGGCGGCCCGGCGATGCCGGGTAGTCCCGCCGGCCTCGGCCCGAGTGCGGCGTCCCCGCCGCCGCGCCGTCGGCACGCCGCTGAACCCACCGGCGCCTGGCCGGTGCACGACCCGCTCGGCCCCAGCGGCTCCTGGGCCGACCCGCAGCCGGTCGGGCCGCCGACGCAACGCGAGCCAAGCCCCGCGGAGCGTGGCTACCGATCCGGCCCGCCCGGTCCGGCCGCCGAGTACCCGGATCGCCGCGACCAGCCGTCCCCGCGGGCGCGTCGTCGTTACGCCGACGAGGAGACCGGCCGCCACGGCGGCGGCTACTAGAAGCGGCAGCCGCTAGAACCGGCGACGAGCGGGCGGCCACCCGCAGCGCTACCCGCCATCGCCCAGGGGCCGGCCACGCGGAGGCCGCCACCTGCGGCAACTGGCCGCCACCTGCGGCAACTGGCCGCCACCTGCGGCAACTGGCCGCCGCCGCGCCGACCCCGAACCCCGCGAACCCGCAGATCGCAGGCCCCGATCAGGGCCTCCAGTGCCAGATCCCCAGAACGCGGCCGAACTGGCGGGCAAACTGGAAAGGGTGACGCCTGCTCGACTCGCCCCCGACTCCGTACTCCGCCCAACGCCAGACCCGCTGGTTCCGCCCTGGCCCGGTCGCACCGTCGAGGTCGACTGGCCGGGCGGAGCGATCGAGATCCACGTCCGGGAGACCCCGGCCACCGCGCCGGACGCCGAGCCCGCGCTCTACGTCCACGGGCTCGGTGGCTCCGGACAGAACTGGACCGACCTCGCCGACCTCCTCTCCGATCGTCTCGACGGGCAGGCGATCGACCTGCCCGGCTTCGGCCGGAGCGGCCCGGCCCTGCCCGGC
This sequence comes from Cryptosporangium aurantiacum, assembly GCF_900143005.1. Taxonomy (NCBI): domain Bacteria; kingdom Bacillati; phylum Actinomycetota; class Actinomycetes; order Cryptosporangiales; family Cryptosporangiaceae; genus Cryptosporangium; species Cryptosporangium aurantiacum. Next base: position 125,438 of record NZ_FRCS01000005.1, on the reverse strand, counting down.
GGCTACACCCAGCAGAGCTACGCCGAGCTGGTGATCCGCTGGATCGAGGTGTCCGGACGCGGACCGGTCCACCTGTTCGGCAACTCGCTCGGCGGCGCGGTCGTGATCCGGGCCGCCGCACTGCGTCCGGACCTGGTGCGGACGCTGACGCTGATCTCGCCGGCGATGCCGGTGTACCGCCCGCGCCCCACCCACCGCCACATGCTCCCGGTCCTGGTGGTGCCCCGCGTCGAGCGCGTGGTGGAGCGCATCCTCCGAGCCGCGACGCCGCACCAGATGGCCCAGGGCATGATCGACGTCTGTTTCGCCGATCCGTCGGCGGTCGCGCCGCAGCGCTGGGAGGAAGCGATCGCCGAGGCCGAGCATCGGTTGGCGGTGCCGTGGGGAGCCGCCGCGTACGTCGCCTCGTTGCGCGGGCTGGTGGCGTCCTACTTGGTCCCGCCGGGCCGTTCGCTCTGGCGGCTGGCCGGTCAGATTCAGGCGCCCACGCTGGTGATCTGGGGCCACAAAGACCGCATGGTCGACGTCAAATTGGCCTCAAGGACCGCAAAAGCGATACCGAACAGTCGTCTGCTCGTTCTACGCGGTGTGGGACATACGGCTCAACTCGAATCCCCCCGTATTGTGGCCCGGGCGGTGCTTCCGCTGATCGAGGCAGGTAACCGGTCAGTAGTGGCCTGACTCACCCGTCGGACAGGGCATCGTAGGTGGGGTACGGGGGAATCCGCCGTGAACGCCGTGATCAGAGTGACCGGGGAGGCGAACTGAGCGAGCGGACCGCGGACCCGTCCCTGCGGGGGGAGGACCCCGCGCACCCGTCGGACGGCCGTCACCGGGATACCGGCCGGCGGGCGACAGCGGACACGCGTACGGACGCGTTCCGCGAGCGACGCGTGCGCGGGCGCCATCACCCCGACTCGGCGAACGAGGCCCGCCGTGCCCTGCGTTCCGAGATCCGGCAGGGGCGGCGGCCCGGCGATCGTCCCGCTTCGGCACCACCGCACTCCTCGGTCTCCGCGACCTACCTCCGCGCCCAACGCCAGGCCGCCCGGCGGCGAGCAGCCCGCCGACGCCGTCGGTTCCTCGTGCTCCTCGTGCTGTTCACAGCCCTTCTGGTGCTCGTCGACCTGGTCCGCGGGGGCAGCCGCACCGAACACGAGCAGGCGGAGCGAACCCGGACGACCGGGAGAGCCACGCCCTCCGCAGCAGTGAGCACCCAACCGAGCACCAACCCGAGCGCCGAAGCGATCCAGCCGGAGGCGAGCCCGACGGCGTCGACGGCGGTAACGGTGCCCGCGCGGGGTAGCGGGGCGTTCACCGCCGCGGGTGGGACGACGCCGGTGCGCGGCTCCACCGGGACGCTGGTCCGCTACCAGGTCAAGGTGGAACGCGGCTCCGGGCAGAAGCCCGACGACTTCGCCGCCGCAGTGGACGCCACGCTGTCGGACCCCCGAGGCTGGACCGCGGCGAAGAAGTGGCGCTTCCAGCGGGTGACCGGTGGCTCCGTGGACGCGGTGATTCTGCTGGCCACCCCGGAGACCACGAACCGCATCTGCCGCGCCGGTGGGCTCGACCCGGCCGGTTACACGTCGTGCCGCACCGGCGACCAGGTCGTGATCAACCTGGCGCGCTGGTTGCTGGCGGTGCCCGCGTTCAAGGGCGACCTACCCACCTACCGGCAGTACGTCGTCAACCATGAGATGGGGCACCAGCTCGGCCACGGTCACGTGCGCTGCGGAGGCCGCGGCAAACCCGCGCCGGTGATGCAGCAGCAGACGCTCGGCCTGCAGGGTTGCACGCCCAACGCCTGGCCGTACGTCAACGGGCGCTACCTCTCCGGGCAGCCCACCGCAGGTCAGTGAGGCCTGTCCCAGAGTTCGGGCGTCGGGAACAATGAACTCCGAGCCCCGGTTCCCACCGGTGGAGTCATCCCCGCATGGAAGGAGCAGCTCGTGGCCCTGCCGCCGCTGGTCGAGCCGGCCGCGTCGCTGTCCGTCGACGAGGTACGCCGCTATTCGCGGCACCTGATCATCCCCGACGTCGGGATGGACGGGCAGAAGCGGTTGAAGAACGCCAAGGTGCTGTGTGTGGGCGCGGGCGGGCTGGGTTCGCCGACGCTGATGTACCTGGCTGCCGCGGGTGTCGGGACGCTCGGCATCGTGGAGTTCGACACCGTCGACGAGTCGAACCTCCAGCGCCAGATCATCCACGGCCAGTCCGACATCGGCCGCAGCAAGGCCGAGTCCGCGCGTGACTCGGTCAAGGAGATCAACCCGTACGTCAACGTGATCCTGCACGAGACCCGGCTCGAGTCGGACAACGTGCTCGACATCTTCCGCGACTACGACCTGATCGTCGACGGCACCGACAACTTCGCCACCCGCTACCTGGTGAACGACGCCGCGGTGCTGCTCGGCAAGCCGTACGTCTGGGGCTCGATCTACCGGTTCGAGGGCCAGGTCAGCGTGTTCTGGGACGAGCACGGCCCGAACTACCGCGACCTGTACCCGGTTCCGCCGCCGCCCGGCATGGTGCCCAGCTGCGCCGAGGGCGGCGTGCTCGGCATCCTCTGCGCGTCGATCGCGTCCGTGCAGGCCACCGAGGCGATCAAGCTGATCACCGGCATCGGTGAGACGCTGCTCGGCCGGCTCATGGTCTACGACGCCCTGGAAATGTCGTACCGGACGATCAAGATCCGGAAGGACCCGCAGGCCGAGCCGATCACCGAGCTGATCGACTACGAGGAGTTCTGCGGCACGGTCTCCGAGGAGGCCCAGGACGCGGCCCGCGGATCCACGATCACCAACCTGGAGCTGCAGGAGTGGAAGGACGCCGGGAAGGACTACTTCCTGGTCGACGTCCGCGAGCCCGCCGAGTTCGAGATCGTGTCGATCCCGGGCGCGACGCTCATTCCGAAGGGCGACATCCTCTCCGGCCAAGCGCTGTCGAAGCTGCCGCAGGACAAGCAGATCGTCCTGTACTGCAAGACGGGGGTCCGGTCGGCCGAGGCGCTCGCCGCCGTGAAGCAAGCCGGCTTCAAGGACGCGGTCCACGTGCAGGGTGGTGTGATCGGCTACGTGAAGCAGATCGACCCGAGCCTCCCCGAGTACTAAAAGCACAATCTTTGCTACGCCTGCATGGCTGGGGCCGGTCGCTTCCGCGACCGGCCCCAGTTGCTTGCGGCGCGGTCGTTCCGCGCCGCCGTCGAGGTTCTCGCCTGCCCTCGCCCCCCGAGGCCACACCGCAGGGCCCGACACCGCCCGCCCCGTGGCGAGCCAGCGCAGCAAGCCGCACGGATTCCCGCGAAAGCGGCCTCTAAGCTCCCTTTAAGGCCACTTTCGCGTGACTCGGCGTCAGTCGACGCGCGCCGGCTCGCGCTCGGCCCGGGCCAGGCGGCTGTGCGTGCGGCCGTAGGCGAAGTAGATGACAAATCCCAGCGCCATCCACGCCAGGAACCGCAGCCAGGTGGCCACCTCCAGGAACAGCATCAGGATCACGCACGAGATCACGGCCAGTGTCGAGACGACCGGCAGCGCCCGCACCCGGAACGCTCGCGGCAGATCCGGCCGGGTCCGGCGCAGCACCAGCACCGCGATCGAGACCAGCACGAACGCGAACAGCGTCCCGATGTTCACCATCTCGGCGAGCGCGGAGAGCGGCAGCAACCCGGCCAGCACCGCGACGACGATCCCGACGATGATCGTGATGACGTACGGCGTCCCGAATCGCGGATGCACCCGGCCGAGGCCGCGCGGCAGCAGGCCGTCCCGGCTCATCGCGAACGCGACCCGGCTCTGCCCGAGCATCAGCACCATGATCACGGTCGTCAGACCGGCTAGCGCCCCGATCGTGATGAAGTCGGCGAACAGCGGATGCCCGACGTCGCGGAACGCCGTCGCGAGCGGAGCCTCCGGGTCGAGCTCGCTGTACTTCTGCATGCCGACGACGACCAGCGACACCGCCACGTAGAGGATCGTGCAGACCACCAGCGAACCGAGGATCCCGCGCGGTACGTCCCGCTGCGGGTTCCGGGTCTCCTCGGCGGCGGTCGCGACGACGTCGAAACCGATATAGGCGAAGAACACCAGCGCGGCGGCCGCGAGGATGCCGCTCACCCCGAAGCTGGCCGGCCCGGACCCGAAGATCGTCTGGATCAGCGTCGCGGACAGGCCGGATTCATCCTCGGCGGGCTTCGTCGGCGGGATGAACGGCGAGTAGTTCGACGCCTTGACGAAGAACAGCCCGGCGACGATCACGAACAGGACCACCGCGAGCTTGATCATCACGATCACCGCGTTGAGCCGGGACGAGATCCGGATGCCGGTCACCAGGACGGCGGTCAGCGCGAGCGCGATCAGCGCCGCGGGCAGGTTGAACACCCCGTCCTCGGCGCTGGCGATCGACGTGGGCAGGTTCCAGCCCAGCGACTCCAGCAGCACCGCGAGGTACTGCGACCAGCCGACCGAGACGGTGGCCGCCCCGAGCATCAGCTCGAGGATCAGGTCCCAGCCGATGATCCACGCGACGAACTCACCGATGCCCGCGTACGAGAAGGTGTAGGCGCTGCCCGCGACCGGGACCGTGGACGCGAACTCCGCGTAACAGAGCCCGGCCAGGCCGCAGGCGATCGCCGCGAGGACGAACGAGATCGCGACGGCCGGTCCCGCGGACTCCTGCGCTGCTTCGCCGGTGAGGACGAAGATCCCGGTGCCGATGATCACGCCGATCCCGAACACCGTGAGGTCCATCCCGGACAGGTCTTTCCGTAACCGATGTTCTGGCTCTTCGGTTTCCCGGATGGCCTGTTCCACGGATTTTGTGCGCATCACGCTCATGGGGCACCTCCCGGTCCGGATGCCGGTCCTGTTTCCCCTCGATGCGCTGGGTTAATCGAGCTCCCCCGGCCACCAGCGGGCGGCGTCCATCGCGACCTTGACACCTCGGAACGACACGCCCTCCGCGCGGAGGCGCCGCGTCGCCTCGTCCTCGTGGCCCGGGGGCAGCCGACCGTCGGACGCCACCACCCGGTGCCAGGGCACCGCGCTGCCGTACCGTGCCATCACCGCGCCGACCGTGCGGGCCGACCCGCTGCCGGTCCGTTCTCGCACGACCTCGGCGACCATGCCGTAGCTCATCACCCGGCCGGGCGGGATCGCGTCGACGACATCCAGGACCTGCTCGACGTACTCACTCGGGGGTGCAGCGGTCACCGGCCCATTCTGCAGAATGCGACGACGGGCGCGACCTTGTCGCGTTCGATCTCCACTGCTTCCCCCGTGCCCACCGGAACCGTCAGGATGCGAACGTGACAGCCACTCCGGTTTCGGTGACCCCTCGGCTGGACCGCGGCACCCGCGTCGGGTACTCGGCCGGTTCGCTGGTGAACGGCGCGTTCGGCACGGTGCCGGGGCTGCTGTTGCTGCCTTATCTGACCGACACGCTCGCGGTCGCGGCGGGCCTCGCCGGCCTGCTGGTCCTCCTGCCCAAGGCGTGGGACGTCGTGCTCAACCCCATCGCGGGCCGCATCTCCGATCGCACGACGACGCGTTGGGGCGCGCGTCGTCCGTATCTGCTCGTCGGCGGGCTCGGTACCGCGGTCACGTTCGCCGCGCTGTTCGCCGGGCCGTTCTCCGGCGGCGCCGGTGCCGCGTACGTCACGGTCGCGTTCCTGGCCACCGCGACCGCGTTCGCGTTCTTCCAGGTGCCGTACGTCGCGATGCCCGCCGAGATCACCGCGGGTACCGCCGACCCGTACGGCGAGCGCACTCGCTTGATGACCTGGCGGATCGCCGTGCTGGCGCTCGCCATCCTCGCGTCCGGCGCCGCGGCCCCGGCGATCCGCGACGCCGCCGGGGGTGGCCGCGACGGCTACCGGGTCGCCGGGCTGGCGGTCGCGGCCCTGATCGCGGTGGGGGCACTCGCGGCGTTCTGGGGCACCCGGCGGGCGCCGACCGGTTCGGTGCACGAGAGCGAGCCGTCGTTGCGCAAGCAGCTCGCCGTCGCCCGGCGGAACCGTCCGTTCGCGCTGCTGCTCGGCTGCTTCGTGATCCAGGCGGTGGGCATCGGCGTGATGCTGGCCGGCACCGACTACGTCGCGTCGGGCCCGCTCGACGACGACGGGGCGACGTCGCTGCTGTTCGTGTGTTTTGTCGGGCCCGCGCTGATCGTCACACCGCTCTGGGGCCGGGTCGGTGCCCGGATCGGCAAGCGCGCCGGGTACGTCGTCGGCTCGGTGCTGTTCGCGGCCGGCGCGCTGTTGATCGGGGTGGCGTTTCTGCTGGGCGAGGCGCCGCTGGGTGCGGTGCTCGCCGCCACCGCGCTGGTCGGCGTGGGTTACGCCGGCCAGCAGGTGTTCGGGCTGGCGATGCTGCCGGACACGATCGCCGCCGACGAAGCGGTCACCGGCCGCCGCCAGGCCGGGGTGTTCACCGGCGTCTGGACCGGCGGCGAGACGCTGGGGCTCGCGCTCGGCCCTGGTCTGTTCGGCCTGGTGTTGCAGTTCGGGGGCTATCGGTCCGGGGTGGACGCCGACGCGCAGCCGGACAGCGCTCGGACCGCGATTGTCCTCGGTTTCAGCGTGCTGCCGGCGCTGATCATGCTGGTCGCGCTGCCGCTGCTCCGCCGCTACGACCTCACGCCCGCCCGGCTAGCCACGCTGACCGCGCCAACGGCCCCGCCGGGTGATCGGACTACCTCGACCCACGGAGAAGCATGACCCTCGAGAAGCAGGGCGCGCCGGCCGAGGATGTCCTCGCGGAGCTGGCGGCGCTGCGAGCCGCCGACCTGCCGACGCACGGCGGTCGCACCTGGGCGTACGTCTACGACTCAGGGCTGGCCGGGCTCGACGCGCTGGCGCACCGGGCAGCGGAGGCCGTGACCGGGCTCAACGGTCTCGACCCGACGGTGTTCCCGTCGCTGCTGACGATGGAGAACGAGGTCGTGGCCGCCGCGGCCAGGCTGCTCGGCGGCGGCCCCGGGACGGTTGGCACCGTGACCTCCGGTGGCACCGAGTCGATCCTGCTCGCGGTGAAGGCCGCACGGGACGGGCGGCACGACGTCGAGCGTCCGCAGCTGGTGGCACCGGTGACCGCGCACGCCGCGTTCGCCAAGGCGGCGGAATACTTCCGGGTCGAGCTGGTTCCGGTCGAGGTCGACCCGGTCACGTTCCGCCCGGACCCGGCCGACGTCGCGGCGGCGATCACCGACCGGACCGTGCTCGTCGTGGCGAGCGCGCCGTCGTACGCCCACGGGGTGATCGATCCGGTGGTCGAGATCGCTGCGGTGGCCGCGGAGCGAGGTGTCCGGTGCCATGTGGACGCCTGCATCGGTGGCTGGGTGCTGCCGTTCTGGCGCCGGCTCGGCGTCCCAATGCCTGGCTTTGACCTGAGCGTGCCCGGCGTCACCAGCCTCTCGGTCGACCTGCACAAGTACGCTTACGCCCCGAAGGGGACGTCGGTGCTGTTGCACCGCGACGCCGAGCTGCGCCGCAGCCAGTACTTCGCGTTCGCGGACTGGCCCGGCTACTCGATGATCAACGCGACGATGCAGTCGACGAAGTCGGCGGCGCCGTTGGCCGCGGCCTGGGCGGTCCTCCGTCACCTCGGCGAGGAGGGGTACCTCGCGCTGGCCGAGCAGACGCTGGCCGCGACCCGGACGTTGATCGCCGGGGTCGAAGCGGTGGAGGGGCTGCGGGTGCTCGGTCCGCCGCAGGCCAGCCTGGTTGCGTTCGGGGCCGCGGACGATGGCCCGGACCTGTTCGTGCTGGCCGACGAGCTGACCGTGCGGGGGTGGTACGTCCAGCCGCAGTTCGCGCTCGGGGCGCTGCCGACGAACCTCCACCTGACGGTCACAGCCGCCAGCGCGCCGAAAATCGAGCCGTTCCTCGCGGATCTGCGGGACGCGGTCGCGGCGGCACACGCGCACGGGCCGGTGGCGGTGGACGCGGGGATCGTCGAGTGGTTGCGGACGCTCGATCCGTCGACGTTGACGTCCGAGGAGTTCGGCGGCTTGCTGGCGGCCGGCGGGCTGGCGCCGGGCGACGGCGGGGGCGCGTTCGCGCTGCCGGCGCGGATGGCCGAGATCAACGCGCTCCTCGCCGCGGCCCCGCCGCGCCTACGCGAGCGTCTGTTGATCGAGTTCTTCGGCCTGCTCTACACCCCGTAGCGCAGGCTCACCCGGCGGCGCCCCCGGGGAGTGGACCCGTTTGGGGCGGCTATGGCTCGCCCAGGTGGGTCCACTCGGCGCGGGGTCGGCGCGAGGCGTCAATGTGGGTTGACGAAGTGGGCAGCGTCAACTACGGTTGACGACATGAGTGAGGCAACGGAGCTGGCCGCGGCGGCCAGCAGTGGAGACGCCCGGATCGGCCTTCGCGCCGTCCGCGCGCTCCGCCGGCTGGCCGAGACGCTGGAAGCAGTGCAAGTCGAGAACGCCCGCCGTGCGGGCTGGTCCTGGCAGGAGATCGCCGAGGTCCTCGAAGTCAGCAAACAAGCCGTCCACAAGAAGTACGCCGGGCGAGTTCCCGGGTCGCGGAACTAAGGAGCGCATCGATGTTCGAACGGTTCACCAAGGAAGCGCGCGAGCTGGTCCTCGACGCCCGTGACCAGGCGCGCCGGTTGCGCCACCCGCTGATCGGCACCGAGCACCTCCTGCTCGCGATGCTGGCCCACGACGACGTCCGCGCCAACACGGTGCTCCGCGACGCCGGCCTGGAGTACGACCGGGTCCGGGCCGACATCCAGCGCGCGGTCGGCACGTCCGGCCGGGTGCTCACCGACGAGGACGCCGAGGCGCTGCGCAGCATCGGCATCGACCTGGACGCGGTGCTGGCCAGCGTCGAGCGGACGCTGGGCCCGGACTCGTGGCCCACACCGGTCCCGGAGGAGGAAGAGCGGCGTGGGCTGTTCGGACGCTCGAAGCGCAGCGGCACCAGCCGGTTCGCTCCGCGGTCCAAGAAGGTTCTCGAACTCGCGCTGCGGGAGGCGATCCACCTGCAGAGCCGCGAGATCAACAGCGATTTCATCCTGCTCGGGCTGATCCGGGAGGGCGAGGGGCTCGGCGCGAAGGTCATCGTCGACGCCGGCGTCAACCTCGACGACCTGCGCCGGGCCACGCTCGACCACCTGAAGAAGGCGGCCTGAGCGCAGCCCGGGAGATCACTCGTTCCGGGCTGACTCCGGGCCGGTGAGCCGCCGCAGCAGCGGCAGCGTGGACGCCAGCACCGCGAGCGACGCGGCCAACCCCACCGCCACGATCACGTAGTACTCGACTCCGGGCGCCCGGAGCGAATAGTCCATCTGCGCCCGCAGGAACAGGTGCGCGGCGAGTAGCCCGGTCCCGATCGCGACCGCGGAGACCGTGAGCAGCGGCACCGCACTCTCCAGCGCGACCACCCGGCGCAGCATCCGCAGCGGCACGCCGGACAGGCGCAGCAGCGCGAACGGCCGCTTCCGCTCGCTCAGCCCGCCGACGACGGCCACCGCCAGGCCGCACCCGGCGATCGGCAGGCTGCCGAGGATCACGACGTTCGCGAGCCGCTGCCAGATCACCAGGCTGTTGTTGAAGCTCGCGTTGAAGTCGTTGTCGGTGCCCGGCGGCACCCGGTAGCCGGGAAACTGCTGCTCCAGGAACGTGCGGCTGCGCTCCAGCGCCGCCGTCGAACCGTCGGTCCCGACCAGAACCCAGCCGATCGGCATGTTCGTCAGCTCCGCGGCGGAGATCCGCGCGGTCGGCCAGGTCGACTGCGGCGTGTCCCGCTCGACCTGCCCGGCCAGAACCGGAGCCCAGACCGACGCGACCTCGGCACCGGGCTCGCACGTTCCGCCCACCGGTGTCCGGGCGAGGTCGGCGCAGAGTACGAGACCCGAGTACGGCCCGTGCTGGGACTCCCCGGTCGCCTCGTTCGGCGGATCGATCCGGATCGTCGCCGCGTCCTCGACCCCGGGTATCGACCGGAGCGCGGCGTCCGGTGTCGTCGGAGGCAGCAGGGTGCGTGGCGTCCGCTCGTCGAGCGAAAGCACGAGCACGCTGTTCGCGGTGTCGCTCGGATCCGAACCGCGGTACGCGACGATCGTCGTGATGACGCCGATCGCGGTGCTGGCCACGAACAGCGCCAGCACGAGGCCGCTGACCGCCCGGAACGCGGTCCGGGGATCGTCGGCGAGGCGGCGGGCCGCGATCAGCGTCGCGGGCCGGCGAGACCGCGCCGCCAGCGCGCGGGAGCCGAGCATCGTCAGCCATGGCCCGGCGATCACCAGGCCGACCATGATCAGCAGCATCCCGGTCAGGTAGGCGGTGGTCTGGCCGGCGCTGGTCTCCGGTCGCCGCCCGACGAACCAGGCCAGCTCCGCGAGCCCGGCGACCAGCGGAATCAGCCGGTACGCCCGGGGCGGCCGCGGTGTGGCCCTGCGGACGACGCCGAGCGGCGACGTCCGGACCCGCCGCAGGGTGATCCGGGCCGCCAGCGCCGCGGCGAGCGGGATGCCGACCGCGACCAGCAGCGCGCCGGGCCACTGCACGACGACGTCCTCGGGGTGGAACGGCGCGCCGGTGAACGGAACATCCGCGAGTGGACGCCGCACGGCGAAGAACGCCACGAACCCGATCGCGGTGCCGAGCGCTGCCGCGACCGCCGACTCGACCGTCGCGATCGTCGAGATCTGCCGTGGCGTGGCCCCCACCAGCCGGAGGGCAGCGAACCGCTGCTCGCGGCGGGCCGCCGACAGGCGGCTCGCCGTCCCGACGAAGATCAGGACCGGGAACAGCAGCCCGGCCCCGACGACGCCGAGGATCAGGCGCAGCGTCGCGGTCTGAATTGCCGGTTGCTCGGTGTTGATCGAGGCGACCCGGACGGCGCCGGGCGCGTCCGCGAGCTCTGCCGCGGGTCGGCCGACCAGGATGACGAGCGAATCCGGATCGGGGAGCGCCTCCGCGCCGATCGTGCCGGACTCTCCACCGGGGAAGCGGTCGCCGAGTTGCTCGCGCGGGGTGTCGGCGAGCAGCGTCCGGAGCGCGGGCGAGACGAAGTACTCGCCGGGCCGGGGCAGCCGGTCGACGCCGGGTGGCACCGGGGCGTCCGGCCCGACCGCGGCGACGTCGATCCGGAAGATCGTCCGGCCCTCGTAGAAGTCCTCCCTGCCGAGCCAGGCGAGCGGGGCGTCCGGTGGCCGGTCGTCGCTGCTCGTGAGCCAGGTGGACCGCTGGAACTGGCGGTCGACCGCGTTGGCGGCCGCCAGGATCGACAGCAGTAGTCCGGTGCCGAGCGCGACCGCGGTCGTGATCAGGATCAACCGGGCGACCGCCTCCCGCCCCCCTGCGAGCGTGAGGCGCACCCCGAACCTGATCACGGCGTCAGCGCCGGGCTGTTGACGCGACCGTCGCGCACGATGACCTCGCGGTCGGCGTACGCGGCGACCCGCGCTTCGTGGGTCACCAGGACCACCGTGGTGCCCGCGCTCCGGGCGGTGTCGACGAGCAGGTCCATCACCTGCTCACCGGTGAGGGAGTCGAGCGCGCCGGTCGGCTCGTCGGCGAACAGCACCTCGGGCTCGGCCACCAGGGCGCGGGCCAGCGCGACCCGCTGCGCCTGCCCACCGGACAACTCGCCCGACCGCCGGGCACCCAGCCCCTCCAGCCCGAGCCGCTCGAACCAGGGTTCCGCGCGCTTCAGCGCGGCCGCCCGGCGGACGCCGGCCAGCAGCAGCGGCAGTGCGACGTTCTCCAGCGCGGTCAGCTCTGGCACCAGCTGCCCGAACTGGAAGACGAAGCCGAAGCGGTCACGGCGTACCGCGCTGCGAGCCTCGTCGGAGCGTGAGTCCAGCCGCTCACCGGCGAACCACACCTCACCCGACGATGGCACCAGGATGCCGGCCAGGCAGTGCAGCAGTGTCGACTTGCCGGAGCCGCTCGGCCCCATGATCGCGAGCATCTCACCGGCCTCGACCTGCAGCGACGCTCCGCGCAGCGCGGGGGTGGCGCCGAACGACAGCGAGAGGTCACGGGCTTCCAGGATCATCACCGCACCGCCTTCGCGAGGGAGGCCAGCCGAGCACCGGTCAGGTCGATCCAGCGCAGATCGGCTTCCAGGTGGAACAGGGCGTGGTCGGCGAGCAACCCGTCGATCAGGCTGCCCGAGCGCTTGAGTTCGGTCAGTTCCCGCATCCGCGCGAGGTGGGCGGCGCGCTGCCGGTCGAGGTACTCCTCGGCCGGGCGCTCCAGCATCAGCGCGAGCACGACCTTGGAGAACAGGATGCTCTGGAGGTTCGGCATCGGCTCGACCGGTTCGGTGAGCCAGGTGCTCACCTCGGTCGCGCCCTGATCGGTGATGACGTAGCGCTTGCGCTCCGGCCCCTCGCCGGGGGCGACCTCGCCGATCACCACCTTGCCGTCTCGGGCGAGCCGGCCCAGCGTCGCGTACACCTGGCCGAACGGCAGCGGCTTGCCGCCGCCGAAGTACGTGTCGTAGTCGCGCTTCAGGTCGTAGCCGTGGCTGGGTTCGCGTTCCAGCAGGCCGAGGAGTGTGAGTGGGACGCTCATGCGAGCGACTATACGCTGAGAGTATACGCCGCGTACATACCCCAAATCTGGGCGTCTCGGTGGGGCGGGGCCACTCTTGTCGGGCTCGCGTGGTCTCATGCGAAGGTGGGTGAAAGAGAGCCGGTGAGCGGCACGGCGGTGAAGCAGCTCCCCGCCCGCGCCGGTCTCGCGTCACCCCCGCGTCCCCGGGGCGAGAGCCGCTACCGGTTGGTGCGGACGCCGGTCGAGACCACACCGCGCTTCCCGCTCGACACCGACCAGCGCGCGGTGGCCGACCACGCCGCCGGCCCGCTCCTCGTCCTGGCCGGGCCGGGCACCGGAAAAACGACCACGATCGTCGAGTCGGTGGTGGCCCGTGTCGAGGCGGGTGCCGACCCGGAGTCGGTCCTCGTCCTCACTTACGGACGCAAGGCAGCCGGCCGCCTGCGCGAGCGCATTACCGCCCGGCTCGGCCGCACCACCACCGAGCCGCTGGCGCGCACGTTCCACTCGTACGCCTGGGGGCTCCTCCGCCGGGACGCCGCGCTACGCAGCGAGCGCGCGCCCCGCCTGCTCACCGGTCCGGAGCAGGACGCGCTGATCCGGGAACTGCTGGAGGGCGACGTCGAGGGCATCGGCGTCCACTGGCCTGACCCCGAGCAACTACAGGCACCACGCGGCTTCGCCGCGGAACTCCGTGACCTCATGCTCCGGACGCTGGAGCGCGGCATCGACCCGGTCGGCCTGGACGATCTGGGCACACAGCAAGCGCGGGACGACTGGCGCGCGGCCGCCCGCTTCCTCCAGCAGTACTTCGACGTCCTCGAGCTGCGGAACAACGAGACCACGGCGTCGGGAGTGGCCTACGACAGCGCGCTGATCATCCAGGAAGCGGTCAGCCTGCTGCGCAACGACCCGGAGCTGCTCGACCAGGAACGCCGTGCCCGCCGCTACGTCTTCGTCGACGAGTACCAGGAGACCGATCCCGCGCAGCGTGAGCTGCTGCGGCTGCTCTGCGACGGTGGCCGCTTCCTGGTCGCGGCCGGCGACCCCGACCAGTCGATCTTCTCGTTCCGCGGCGCCGACCCCGGCGGCGTCCACTCGTTCGTCGACGACTTCCCGACCACCGACGGGGAACCGGCGCCGACGATCGTGCTCGGCACCGCACACCGGGCGGGTCCGGTGTTGCAGGAGGCGGCCGACCGCATCGGCACCCGGCTGCGGGGCGGCCGAAAGCAGCGCACCCCACACCTCGGCCCGGAGACGCCACCGAGCCTGGCCGACGGCGTCGAGGTGGTCGTCGTCCGCAGCGCGACCCAGGAGGCCGCGTACGTCGCTCACCGGCTGCGCCGGGCGCACTTGATCGACGGCGTGCCGTGGTCCCGGATGGCGGTCCTGGTTCGGTCGGCCCCGCGGTCGGCCGGGACGCTCCGGCGCGGCCTCGTGCAGGCCGGTGTCCCGGTCGAGATCGACACCGACGAGCTGCCGCTGGCCCAGCAGCGCGGGGTGGCCCCGATCGTCAAGGCGCTCGGCGTCGCGCTGCACCCGGAGCGGCTGGACGACGCGGCCGCGGTCGGCCTGCTCACCTCCCCGCTGGGCGACGCCGACGCGCTGAGCCTGCGCCGGCTCCGGCAGCAGCTGCGGCTGGTCGCCTCCGCCGGTGGTGACACCCGGTCATCCGCCGAGCTGCTTCCCGAGGCGCTCGCCGACTCCCGCGACCTGATCCCGGTGGACGCGGAGTGGGGCCGCCCGGCCCGGCGGGTCGCGGCGGTGCTGCAGGCGATCCGAGACGCCGCGGCGGCGCCGGGCGCCTCCCCGGAGAGCGTGCTCTGGGCCGCCTGGGAGACGTCCGGCCTCGGGCCACGCTGGGAGGACGAGAGCCTCCGCGGCGGGGCGGAGGGCGCCGACGCCGACGCCGCGCTGGACGCCGCCGTGGCCCTGTTCGACCAGGCAGCCAAGTTTGTGGACGGGCTGCCCGGCGCCACCCCGACGATGTTCGTCGACTACCTGGAGCACCTGCGGATCCCGGCCGACTCGATCGCGCCCACCGGCCAGCGCAGCGAGGTGGTGCGGATCCTCACCGCCCACGCCGCCAAGGGGCTGGAGTGGGACGTCGTCGCGGTCGCCGGCGTCCAGGAAGGGCTCTGGCCGGACCTGCGGCCGCGCGGCACCGTGCTCGGGTCGGAGGAGCTCGTCGACCTGGTCGCCGGCCGCCCGCCGCAGCTCACCGGTCACCTCTCCGCGCTGCTCGACGAGGAGCGCAGGCTGTTCTACGTGGCGGTCACCAGGGCGCGCCGGGCGCTGCTGGTGACCGCGGTCGACACGGTCGACGGCGAGGACGCCGAGCAGGCGTCCCGCTTCCTGGACGAGATCGACCCGCCGGAGCAGCCGCTGACGCCGCGCGAATCCGACGGCGGCCGCCCGCAGGCCGTCGTCCCGCGTCAGCTCACGCTCCCGGCGCTGGTCGCCGAGCTGCGCCGGGCCGTGCTCGACCGGGAAGGTGACCCGGTGCGGCGGCGCGCGGCGGCCCGCAGGCTGGCCCGGCTCGCCGACGAGGGGGTGCCGGGCGCCGACCCGGCCGAGTGGTGGGGCTTCGCGGCGCTGTCCGACGCCGCGGCGCTGCGCGGCCCGGACGAGATGGTCGCGGTCTCGCCGTCGCGGGTCGAGGCGTTCCAGACCTGTGCGCTGCGCTGGCTGCTGGAGACCAGTGGCGGCGGCACGACCAGCACCGCGCAGGGCATCGGCACGGTCGTGCACGACGTCGCCGCCGAGGTCACGGCCGAGCAGGCCGTCCCCGACCTGCGCGCGCTCTCCGACCGGCTGAACGAGCGGTGGCGCCGCGTCGACCTCACCGGCTGGTACGGGCGCAAGCAGCACGAACGCGCCAACCAGATGGTCGAGCGGCTGGCCGACTGGCTGGCGAAGAACCCGCGTCAGCTGGTCGCGGTCGAACGTGAGTTCTCGGTCGACGTGGGTCGGGCGACCGTGCGGGGCCGGGTCGACCGGCTGGAGCGCGACGAGGAGGGCCGGCTGGTCGTCGTCGACCTGAAGACCGGGCAGAGCAAGCCGTCGGCGGAGAACATCCCCACCCACCCGCAGCTGGGCGTCTACCAGCTCGCGGTCGAGCAGGGCGCATTCGGAGAACACGGCACCGAGTCCGGCGGCGCGTCGCTGGTCCACATCGGGATGCCGACCCGCCGGGCCAGCGAGCAGGTGCAGGAGCCGCCCCGACGCAACTGGGCCGAGCGGTTGGTGCGCGACGTCGCCGACGGCATGGCGGGCAGCGTCTTCGAGGCGACCCAGAACAACTACTGCCGGATGTGCGCGGTCTCCGCGTCCTGCCCGATCGTCTCGGGGCAGGTGACCGACGAGTGACCGATGGTTGGCCCGCCGGGTCGTTCTCGGCACTGGACATCGCCGAGCGGCTCGACCTTCCCCGCCCCACCGACGAGCAGATCGCGGTGATCGAAGCGCCGCTCGCCCCGGTGCTGGTCGTGGCGGGCGCAGGCTCCGGGAAGACCGAGACGATGTCGGCCCGGGTGGTCTGGCTCGTGGCGAACGGCCTGGTCCGGCCCGAGGAGGTCCTCGGCCTCACGTTCACCCGGAAGGCCGCGGCCGAGCTGGCCAACCGGGTGCGGCAACGGCTCGGGCAGCTGCGGAACGTGATGCAGGGCGGCGTTCAAGTGGGGGACCCGACGGTGGCCACGTACAACGCGTACGCCGCCAGGGTGGTCGCCGAGCACGGCCTCCGCGCCGGGTTCGAACCGTCCGCACGGCTGCTCACCGACGCCCGCACCTGGCAGCTCGCCAGCGGCTCGGTGCAGATCTACGACGGCGACATGTCCTACGTCGACTGGACGCCGCCGACCGTCTCGACCGCCGTCCTCGACCTCGCCGGGCAGCTGGCCGAGCACCTCCGCACCACCGACGAGCTGGTCAGCTGGACCGAGGCGTTCGTCAGCCGGATCACCGGCCTGCCGAAGGGCCCCCGCCAGCGCAACGACCTCGCGCCCGAGCTGAAGAAGGTCCTCGACGTCCAGCGCGCCCGGCTCCAGCTGCTGCCGCTGGTCGAGGAGTACGACCACCGCAAGCGCCGGGACGAGGTGATGGACTTCGCCGACCAGGTCTCCCGTGCGGCCCGCGTCGCGAGCAACCATCCCGAGGTCGGCAGGGTCGAGCGAGCCCGGTACCGGGTCGTCTTACTCGACGAGTACCAGGACACCAGCCACGCCCAGCTGGTGCTGCTGCGCTCGCTGTTCGGCGGCGGCCACCCGGTCACCGCGGTCGGTGACCCCTGCCAGTCGATCTACGCCTGGCGCGGCGCCAGCGCGGGCAACCTGACCCGCTTTCCCGAGCACTTCCCGCGGAATCGGGGGGACACCCCGGTGCTGCCGCTCACCACCAGCTGGCGCAACGGGCCGCGGATCCTCGAACTCGCCAACGCGCTGTCCGCCCCGCTGCGGGGCACTCCCGGCGGCACGCGGGCCTGGGTGGCCGACGCGGTCGCCGGGACGCCGGTTCCCGAGCTGCAGGCCGCGCCCCACCGCACGGAGCCGGGCGAAGTGCTCTGCGCGCTGCACGAGACCGTCGGCGACGAAGCGGTCTGGATCGCGTCGCACATCGCCGCGCGCTGGCGGGCCGGCGGGGAGAACCCGCCGACCGTCGCCGTACTCGCACGTACCCGGAACCAGTTCGAGCGGCTGGCCGACGCGCTGCGC
Organism: Cryptosporangium aurantiacum; assembly: GCF_900143005.1. NCBI lineage: Bacteria > Bacillati > Actinomycetota > Actinomycetes > Cryptosporangiales > Cryptosporangiaceae > Cryptosporangium > Cryptosporangium aurantiacum. Next base: position 108,210 of record NZ_FRCS01000005.1, on the reverse strand, counting down.
ACGGCCGGCCTGCCGGTCGAGGTCGTCGGACTCGGTGGTCTGCTGGCCACTCCCGAGGTCCGCGACCTGGTCGCGACGCTGAACGTCCTGATCGACCCGACGGCGGGCGGCGCGCTGATCCGGTTGCTGTCCGGTGCGCGGTGGCGGCTGGGTCCACGCGATCTGGACGCCTTGGGGCGGCGCGCCCGAGAGTTGGTGCAGGCCGCCGGTGGTCCGGGGGAGACTGAGCCGACTTTCGACGCGGGGCCGATCGAGAAGGCCGAGGAGCGCAGCATCATCGAGGCGCTCGACGACCTGGGCCCGGCCGAGGCGTACTCGCCGACCGGGTACGACCGTCTGAGCCGGTTCGCCGCCGAGCTGCGGTCGCTGCGGCTCCGCGTCAACCAGCCGGTGCCCGATCTGGTCGCCGAGGCCGAGCGGCGAATCGGCCTGGACATCGAGGTCGGGAGCCGCACCCTGGACGCCGCAGCGCCGGGGACGGCGTCCCTGGCTCGCGCGCACCTGGACGCGTTCGCCGACGTCGCGGCCGACTTCGCGGAGGCGGCCGAGACACCGACGCTGAGCGCGTTCCTCGCGTACCTGAGCGCGGCGGACGAGCGCGAGCGCGGGCTCGCACCCGGCCAGGTCGACGTGCGGCCCGGTGCGGTGCAGGTGCTGACCGTGCACGCCGCTAAGGGCCTGGAGTGGGACGTGGTGGCGGTGCCAGGGCTCTCCGGCGGGGTGTTCCCCGGCACCGCGAAGATGTCCGACACGTGGAGCCGTGGGCTCGGCGTGCTTCCGTTCGAGCTCCGCGGTGACGCCGGCGACCTGCCGTCGCTCGTCCTGACCGGGGTGGACGACCAGAGCGACGCGAAGGCCGCGCTGGCGCGGTTCGGCGACGCGTGGAGGGCCAGGGCGCTGGCCGACGAGCGGCGGCTGGCCTACGTGGCGGTGACCAGGGCGCGGCACGTGCTGCTCTGCTCCGGTGCGTGGTGGGACGCCGGGGTCGAGCCCCGGGGCCCGTCCCCGTTCCTGCACGAGGTCCACGAACACTGCCGGCGCGGCGGGGGCACGGTCGACGTCTGGACCGACGAGCCGGAGCTGGGAACGGAGAACCCGCTGCTGGCCGCGGGCCGGGTCGCGCTCTGGCCGTTCGACCCGCTCGGCGCGCGCCGGGACGAGGTCGAGGAGGCCGCCGCGCTGGTGGTGGCCGCCGGGAGCAGCGAGGAGACCGAGGCCGAACGCGAGGCCGGTGAGGCGTGGGCCGAGGAAGCCGAGATGCTGCTGGCCGAGCGGGCGGCGTCCGGGGCAGTCGACGACAAGGTCGCGGTCCCGCTGCCGTCCCAGCTGACCGTCTCCCAGCTGGTGCTGCTGCGGCGCGACCGGGACGAGCTGGCCCGGCAGCTGCGGCGTCCGGTGCCGACGCCCCCGGCGCCGCTGGCGCGGCGGGGCACCGCGTTCCATGCCTGGCTGGAGCGACGCTTCGGCGCCGATCGCCTGCTCGACCTGGACGAGATGCCGGGCGCCGCCGACGCCGGTGAGTCGCCGGACGACGACCTGCCCGCGCTGCAGGAGGCGTTCCTGCGCAGCGAATGGGCCGATCGGGTGCCGCAGCACGTCGAGGTGCCGTTCGCGACGCGGCTGGGCGACGTGGTCCTGCGTGGCCGGATCGACGCGGTGTTCCGCACCACGAGTGGCTGGGAGGTCGTCGACTGGAAGACCGGGCGGCCACCGACCGGGCCGGCCGCGGCCGCCGCCGAGGTGCAGCTGGCCGCGTACCGGCTGGCCTTGGCAGCACTGGCCGACTGCCCGGTGGAGGACGTGAGCGCGGCGTTCCACTACGTCCGCGCGGTGCACACCGTCCGGCCGGTCGACCTGCTCGACGCCACCGGGCTGCACGCGCTGATCACGGAACTGCCGAGACAACAGCCGACGGGGGCCCAGCCGACGGAGCCCCAGACGGGGGCCCAGCCGACGACGGGGACGGGGACGGCGTCCGCGTCCGCCGGGAGACCTGCACGGTGACGCGGTCGCCGTGCTCGGCCACCACATCGAGGCGAACCCCGGCCTTCGGCACCTTCACGCCGGACACCGGGGTCTCCGGAAACCAGTACTGCCGAGCGTCGTCGAAGACCGGCTCCGGCTGCTGCCCCCGGACGTAGGACGCCCGACCGCCGACGTGCAGCGTGAACGAGCGCGGGCGGCGTGGCGAGAACGGAGCGTCGTAGAGCTGGACGCGGGTCCGCCACGGCTGCCCGTCGATCCGGTACAGCGGCCGCGGGTGGGCGTCGATGACCAGGTTGCGCCCGGCCCCGGGGTGCGCGCTGGTGTTGTTGTCCCGCTGGGATGTGTCCCAGTACGTGACGAGCAGGCCCTCCTCGTAGGAGAACCGCTCGACCCAGTCCGGTCGGGTGTCGAGCCAGCCGAAGTTGTACGGGCCCTGCTGCAGGTAGCGGTCGTACGAGCGCGCGGTGCGGTACGCGGCGAGGTAGTAGTGGTCGCGGTCTGCCACGTGCCGGTCGGTGACCCGCACGAACCCGCCGGACGCCGTCCACCCGCCCGCACCACCGTCCTCCGCCCCCTCCGCGACGAGTGCCCGCCCGCCCGCGGTGACCCGGACGTCGTCCACCAGAAGGCCTTGACCCCCGCTCGCCGCGTCGGTCTCGTACCGGAACCGCAACCCGATCGAACGGCCGGCGTACCGGGACAGGTCGAACGTCGCGGGTTTCCAGCCCTTGCTCACGCCGTCGATGCCGTGGTCCTCGGCGGCGTTCGTGATCGAACCGGCGATCGCCCGCCAGCCGCTGCCGTCGTCCACCTCGACGTACGCGTAGTCGCACGGATCGGCCTCACAGTCCTCGATCTCCCAGTGCGCGCGGAACGTCAGCGTCGCCGGTCCGGCCGGTAGCCGGAGCCGCCGGGCGAGCGTGGTGTCGAGGTCGTCCGCGGCGCTGCTCCACCAGCTGTGGAGACCCTGCGGTGGTTTCGGCAGCGTCGTCGTCACCCGCTTTCTCGGCAGGACGACGAGGAGCGCCTGCGGATCGGCGGTGGTGTACTGCGCTGGGCCCAGCGTGAACCGGCGGGCAGCACCGGGGACCACGATCTCGTAGTCCAGCCAACCGAGCCGCAGTTTCTCCCAGGCGCCGAGGTCGGCCAGCCGGGTGCCGCTGCCCTCACCGGGGCGCGAGAGCCGGCTCTGCGACATCGGCGACCACCACTCCATCGGGCTGTCGCCGCCGTCGAGGTCGTAGGCGTCGGGCAGTCCGAGGTCGTGCGCGTACTCGTGCGCGACCACGCTGAGGCCGCCGTTCTCCGGCTGGGTCGTGTAGTCGGCGACCCAGAGGCCGGTCTCGCCGATCTGGGTACCGCCGTCCTTGTTGTGCGCCGGGCCGGCCTTGTCCTCCTGGTTCATGTAGGCCTTCCAGCGGTGCGACCAGATCGCGTCCTCGCCGTAGCGGGGATCCTGGTCGGCCTGGTCGGCCCCGGCGTGGATGAGCTGGACGTGGTCGACGTACCCGTCGGGCTCGTCGACGTCACCGTCGTGGTCGTGGTCGTACCGGTCCCAGCGGTCGTACGCGTCGAGGTCGGCGCGGATCTGCGCGTCGGTGCGCCCCCGGCGGTGCTGGTCGGCGACCCACTGGTCGAGCGCGTCGCGGACCAGCTCCCAGGTGTTCGCGCAGACGCTCCGACGGCACGGTGCGCCGTTCGAGCGTCCGTAGCGGGCCTGGTTGTAGCGGACGCGAACCCAGTCGGTGACCTGGCCGGTCAGGCTGTACCGCCCGGAGGACTGGGCCTCGAAGTAGGTCCGGAGCGATTCGCCGGGGCCGAAGTAGAGCTGCCGGTAGTGGTCCGGGCTGTAGTCCGGCTGCCAGATCGTCGTGTTGTCCCTCCTTCGGTCCGGGGACGGGATCCGGTTGTGGCGCGGGCCGTCGAACGTCACCGGTCCGGGGGTGCCGCGGTGGGTGTCGCGGTCGGGGAAATCGGGGTGGCGTTCGTCGCCGAACTCGACGAGGACGACGAACACCCGGTCGGTCTTCTCCCGCGAGAGCTGCCGCTCCGGCTTCGGGGTCGGCGCGCCGTCGGCGGGGGGCGCGGCCCCGGCGCCGAGCGCGGCGACGAGCACGCCGATCGCCCCGGCGGCTCGGACCGACAGCATTCGCACGCCCATAACGCGCATTATGGGCAATATGGTGCGCGATCCCCGCTACCGCCTCGCCGGGGCCCGAGCGGAGTTCAGCCGCGGACGCGCGCCAGGATGATCTCGGCGATGCGCTCGGGGGCCTGGTCGGGGAGCCAGTGGCTCAGGCCGGTCAGCTCGACGTACGTGTAGTCGCTCTCGACGAACGTGCCGCACGCCTCCGCCGCGGCGCGGCCGAGCGCGAGATCGCCGTCGCTCCAGACGTACGTGGTCGGGACGCGGACCGGGGCCGCCTCCGCGGACTCCCGGCCGGACATTGCCCGGTACCAGTTCAAGGCTCCGGTCAGCGCGCCGCGTTCCTTCAGCGGCCGGACGTACCGGTCGACGTCCGCCCGGGACAGCCCCGAGCCGTCGAACGACCGCCGCAGCAACCGGCCGTCGAACGTGAGCAGCGCTCGTTCGGACACCCAGCGGCGTCGGAAGAACAGCATGTACGTCGACTTCTTGCGCTGGTCGGGGTCGTCGCGCAGGGCGTTGATCAGCGCGTGCGGGTGCGGCACCGAGAGCGCGGTCAGCGTGCGCACGCGATCGGGATGCCGCCCGGTGAGGTGCCACGCCACTGCGGCGCCCCAGTCGTGGCCGACGATGTGCGCCGACTCCAGGTCCCGTGAGTCCAGCAGCGAGACGACGTCCGCCACGAGGTGGTCCATCCGGTACGCGTCGACGCCCTGCGGACGAGCGCCGGGGGAGTAGCCCCGCTGGTCGGGCGCGTACGTGCGGTAGCCGGCCTCGTTCAGCCGCCGGCTGACGGCGTCCCATTCGCCGGAGTTCTGCGGGAAACCGTGCAGCAGCACCACCGGCTCACCGTCGTGCGGACCGCTCACCCGGACGTCGAACGTCAAACTCCCGGAACTCCACTGCTCGAGCGTCAGTTCGTCCTGGGGCATGGGGCGGTACCTCCCGGCAGGGGCGCGTGGTACCCGACAGTACCTACTCGGGCGGGAACGCGCAGAATTCGTTGCCCTCCGGATCGGTCAGGATCCACCACCGGATGTCGTCGTCCGGTGAGCGGAGCAGCGTCGCCCCGGCGGCGACCAGCGGTGCGGGGTCGGGCTCGTCGAGCGTGACGTCCCAGTGCAGTCGGTTCTTCACGCTCTTGGGCTCGGGTACCGGGCCGAACACCCAGGCCTCCCAGGGAAAGCCCGCCGCGCCCTCGATCCAGGCGAACTCCTTGTGCGCGGGCTCCTTCACCTCGCCGCCGAGCTGCGCCGCCCACCACGTCGCCAGGACCAGGCCGTCCCGGCAGTCGACGACCAGCTCGAACGGTGCGGCCGGCACGCCGACCGGCGGTGGAGCACCCTCGGGGGGAAACACGCAGAACAGGTTGCCGTCCGGGTCCGCGAGAACCCACCACCGGTCGACACCCGGCTCGGTGACGATCCGGGCGCCGAGTGCCAGCAGCGGGGACGGATCGGGCTCCGGAAGCCGGAGGTCGAGGTGGACGCGGGACTTGCCGACCCGCGGTTCCGGGACGACGTTGACCCAGAGCTGGGTCGCCCTGGACGCCCCGGGCCGCGCCTCGACGCGAAACCCGCTCCCGTTGGCCGGGGAGGTGACCGTTCCGAGCACGTCCGCCCAGAAGCGACTCAGCCCCTCGGCTTCCCCCTCCTGGGCGTCCAGACACAAGTCCCGAAACCGCGCGATCGGCATGCCTCAGCCTAGTTTCGTGATGCGGTTCTGCGGGCCGGGGGCGATCGGGGCGCCGGCGCCGAGGTACGCGGTGAGCGCGTCGATGTCGAAGCCGGGCGCCGTCGCCCTGGCCGTGCCCTCGGTGAGGTTCGTGAAGCCGTCGCCGCCGTTCGCGAGGAAGTCGTTCGTCGTCACCCGGTACGTGGTGGCCAGGTCGATCGGCGTCCCGTTCAGCGTCATCGCGCTGACCCGGGAACCGGCGGCGGCCGCCGCGTTGTACGAGTACGTGAACCCGGCCGAGACCTGCAGGATCCGCTGCGTGGTCTGCCCGTCGAACCCGACGAACTGCTGCTCGAGTACGTCCTTGAGCTGCTGCCCGGTGAGCGTCTGCGTCACGACCAGGTTGTTGAACGGCTGGACGGTGAACGCCTCGCCGTACGTCACCTGGCCCGGCGGCTCACCACCGGGCGAGTTCGCGAAGAGCAGCGACGCCCGGATACCGCCCGGGTTCATCAGCGCGATCTGGGCGCTCGCGCTGGTCGCCGTGTACCGCAGCTGGGCGTCCGCGATCACGTCGCCGAGCGCGCTCTCACCGGCCGCGTTGTTCGCGTTCGTAATGTCCGCGGTGATCGACCCGATCACCTCGTTCGCGATCGGTGCGACCGCGGCGCGGTACTTGTCGGCGACCCGCTTCACCGCGGGGTCCGCCTTCGCCGGATCCCGCACGAACGCGCCGCTGGCGTCGGTCTTCCAGGTGCCGTCCGGGTTCCTGACGCCGTTCTCCGCGATCACGTTGCGCGCGGACACCGTGGCGAACGTTCCGGACCGCTTGTCGAACGTCGCGTCGATGTCGGTGACCAGCACGCCGTTCGTGCCCGCGCTGGTGACCACCGAGGTCTTCCCGGAGGAGTTGGGCAGCGCGCAGCTGTAGAACCGGTGCGTGTGGCCGGAGACGACGACGCCGTACGCGGGGTCGATCTTCGCGACGATCGGCGTGATGTCACCGGCGAAGCTCGCGCAGCCCGACGGGTCGGGAGTGGACCCGGTCTGGCTGCCGCCCTGGTGGATCAGCAGCACCATGGCTTTGACACCGCGCTTCTTCAACTCGGCGGCGTACTTGTTCGCGGTCTCGGCCTCGTCCAGGAAGTCCACACTGGTGATCCCGGTCGGGTTGACGATGCTCGGGGTTCCCTTGAGCGTCATGCCGACGAACCCGACCTTGACGCCGCCGACCGTACGGATCGTGTAGGCGGGGAAGATCGGCTTCTTCGTCGTCTTGTCCACGACGTTCGCGGCGAGGAAGCGGAACTTCGCACCCGCGAAGCCGTCCCCGTCCTGGCAGCCGTCGGTCGGGTGGCACCCGCCGTACTGCAGGCGCTTGAGTTCGGTGACACCTTCGTCGAACTCGTGGTTGCCGACCGCGTTGATCTCCAGGCCGAGCGTCGACAGTGCCTCGATCGCGGGTTCGTCGTGGAACGCGGCCGAGACCAGCGGTGAGGCGCCGACCATGTCACCCGCGCCGACCGTGATCGTCGGGGTGCGTCCGGCTTCCCTCCGGAGCTTCCGCACGGTCGTGGCCAGATACTCCGACCCACCCGCCGGGACGCCGTTGACCAGACCACCGCTGCCGGTCGGCGGGTCGATCGCGCCGTGGAAGTCGTTGAACGACAGCAGCTGGCCGGTGGCGCGCTGGGACTGCGGAACCGCTTCCGAGTACGCGACCGTGACCGGCGTCAGCGGGGTCCAGGCGTCGGCCGCCGGATCGGCGGTGCCACCGGGTGCGGCGCCGGCTAGGGGGAGCGCCGCGACCAGGCCGGCGGCGAGGACCGACAAAGCCAGCGAACGGAACGCTCGACGGCGGACGGGAGGGGTCGACATCGCTCACCTCGGTGGGCACCAGATATCTGGATACGTCGTGGGCAACCTTAGGATCTAAATCACTCCCGGCGCCGGGAGTCTCGATCTTGGGTGCTTAGTGACCGAATCGCGACATTGGTGCGTTGGCCCGCTGACAGATTCCCGACCGCGGGGAGCGCAGACTAGCGCTGTCATGCAACCGACCGCCCTCGCGGAACGTCCTACCGCGTGAGGGAGTTTTACTCCGGCCCGGCGTCGTCCGGGACCGACCGGGAGGTGTCGAGGATGCGCTTGTACCGGCGAGCTCAAGCTGCCGGGTGGTCGACGGTGGTGCTCAGCGCTGCCACGGGCCTGGTGGTGGCGGCGCTGGTAGCGCTGACACCCTGGCGCGTACCAGACATCTCCGGTGCACGTGACCGGGTGGAGTCCGTGAGGGAGGATGGGGGCGTCGAGCGCGGCGTGAGCGTCAGAAGTTTCATCGCCGCGACCCGGGACGTCTCCGGCGCGGACTGGTATCGGACCGCTGACTGAAGACGCGCGACGCCGCGCCCGGGCCGGATCGATGCGTGGGAGCGGTGACGAATGACGACGCCCGGAGCGCCGGCGGGGGGTGCCGCAGACAGCCCGTGGGCACGGCCGTCCGCCGGTTCCGGCGAGCCCGCGGTGACCTGGCTACCGCCCGCGCCCGGCGCCGCAGCTCCCGGTAGCGGTGCGCCCGGCACCGGGGCCCCCGGCAGCGGGGCATCCGGCGGTGGGGCATCCAGCGGTGGCGTCCGCGGTAGCGGGACGCCCGGCGGTGGCGTTCCCGGTAGCGGGACGCCCGGTAGCGGCGTTTCCGGCGCCGGCGTTCCCGGCGCGGCCGGGGGTGGCTCGTGGTCCGGTGGGGCGCCGGCGTATCCCGGCCGCACGCCAGGGACGATCGGACCCGGTGGGCCGGGCAAGCCCGGCGGCCCCGGTGGGCCTGGCCGCCCCGGTGGGCCTGGTGAGCCGGGTCGGCCGGGAAAGCCGGCCGTGGCGCGCTGGCTCGTCGCCGCGGGCGTCGTCCTGGCCGTCGGGCTCGTCGTCGTGCTGGCGATCTCCGCCACCGGCTTCTTCCGCAGCGAGCAGACGCCGCTGTTCGGCCCGATCGCGGGCGACGACCCCGGGCCGTCGAAGCCGCCGCTCGCCCAGCTGTGCCCCCCTGCCTCGGAGAACCCGCCACCGGGCGGCGAGGAGGCCACGCCGGTCGACGGGCCGCGCATCACCGACCGCGACTCCGGCATCTCCTATCTCCGGCTCGACAACCCCTGGAAGCTCTGGGACCAGGGCTCGTGGGGACAGGGAACCCTCGGCGTCGACTTCAGCACCGGCTACTACTTCGTGACCGAGCAGTACTCCGGCGGCGACTACCTGGCCTCGGTGCTCTCCGGCAAGGTCCCCGCGACCGTCGGCGACAGCCTTTCGCTGAACCTGCCCTGCGCGGGCCGTCAGGTCGCCGAGGACGTCCGGCGCGCCTACTACCCGCAGCCGAACATCAAGGAACAGACCCGCGACGAGCAGGTCGTGGTCGGCGGGCGCCCGGCATGGGTGTCGACGTTCCACCTGACGTTCGAGGCGGCCGGACTCCAGGCGCGGGGCGAGCAGGTGGCGGTGGTGCTGGTGGACGTGGGCCGCCCCGATGCCGCGGTGCTCTACATCTCGATCCCGGACACCCACAAGCAGTACAACGTCGAGATCGACAAGATCATCGCGAGCATTCAGCCCGCGTGAGTGGGCGGCCCGCCCAGAACGACGCTCTGGGCGGGCTTCAGGTCAGTCGGCGGACGACCCCGCGTAGAGAGCGTCGAGTTCCTTGGAGTACTTCTCCTCGACGAACTTGCGGCGGACCTTGAGCGACGGCGTGATCTCACCGTTGTCGACCGACAGGTCGTGCGGCAGGATCACGAACCCCTTGATCGTCTCCCAGCGGTTGAGCTGCCCGTTCAGCTGATCGATCCCGGCCTGGACGTGCGCCCGCAGTTGCGGGTGGCCGGCCAGCTCCGGCACCGACAGCGACTCCAGGCCGGCGCCCTGCGCCCAGGTCTTGATCTCGTCCGGGTCCACCGTGATCAGCATCGTGCAGTAGTTCCGCGTATGCACGATCACCTGGCTCACCTGCGGGACGATCGTCTTGAACAGCCCCTCGATGTACGACGGCGCGATGTACTTGCCGCCGGACGTCTTGACCAGGTCCTTCTTGCGGTCGGTGATGCGCAGGAAGCCGTCGTCGAGCTCGCCGATGTCGCCGGTGTGGAACCAGCCGTCGTCGGAGAGCACCTTCTCGGTCTCCTCGGGCAGGTGGTGGTAGCCGCGCATCACGTTGCCGCCGCGCAGCAGGATCTCGCCGTCCTCGGCGATCTTCACCTCGAGGTCACCCAGCGGGAGCCCGACCGTGCCCAGCTTGAACTTCTCCGGCAGGTTGACGAACGCACCGGCGGTCGTCTCGGTGAGGCCGTAGCCCTCGTAGATCGGGACGCCTGCCGCGTGGAAGAACTCGGCGACCTCGCGGGAGAGCGGCGCCGCGCCGGAGATCATTCCGCGCATCCGGCCACCGAAGCGCTCCTGGAGCTTGCTGAAGACGAGCTTCGTCGCGACCGCGTACTTCACCGCGAGCAGGCCGGACGGCTCCTTGCCCTGCTCGCGCAGCGCCACGACCTCGCGGCCGACGCCGAGTGCCCAGTTGAAGATCTTCCAGGTCGCGCCGCCCTTGTCCTGGGCCATCGTGCGAACGCGGTTGTAGACCTTCTCGTAGATCCGGGGCACGCCGGCCATCGTGGTCGGCTTCACGACCGGCAGGGTCTCGATGATCTTGTCGACCCGCCCGTCGACGTAGCTCTCGAAGCCGAGCGTCAGCTGGGCGCAGAGCAGCACCTTGCCGAACGAGTGCGCCATCGGCAGCCAGAGGTACTGCAGGTCGTTGTCCTCGATGATGCCGAGCTTGGCCTGCGCGTTCGACTCCCAGATCCAGTTCGCGTGCACCAGCCGGACGCCCTTCGGCCGGCCGGTGGTGCCGGACGTGTAGATCAGCGTCGCCAGGTCGTCGGGGCCGATGCCCGCGACCCGCTGTTCGATCAGCGAGGGCTCACCTGCCAGCCGCTCGCTCCCGCGCTCGTGCAGCTCGGCGAGCGTGAGGACCTCCGGGCCGCTGGCTTCCCGGTCGATGTCGGTGCCGTCGAAGACGACGATCGCCCGGAGGTCGGGCAGGTCGGCGGCCTTCGCACGGAACTTGGCCAGCTGCGCCGCGTCCTCGGCGAACAGGATCGAGCTGCCGGAGTCGGCGAGGATGAACGCCGCGTCCCCGGCCTCGGTGGTGGGGTAGATCGTGGTGGTCGCACCACCGGCGCACATGATCGCGAGGTCGGCGAGGATCCACTCGACCCTGGTGCCGGAAGCGATCCCGATCCGGTCACCTGGCTGCACGCCGAGTTCGACCAGGCCGGCCGCCAGCGCGCTGACCTGGTCGGCGGTCTCCTGCCAGGTCAGGGTGGTCGTTCCGATGGTCCCCGGCGCGGCGGTGGTGATCGGCGACGGGCCGGCGAACGCGCGCCCGCTGGGGTTCTTCGCCACCTGGGCGAGGAATAACTGGCCGATCGAGCGGTGCCCGGTGTCCACGGTGACGGTCATGCTGCGTCGCTCCTTCGCCCCCCGGCGGCCCGCCGCGGCGTGCGGTGGTTCCCGCGTTGACCGGCGGGCGGACGCCGGAACAGAGTGTGATGTGGCACACGGTACGGCTGGGCGCGCGGCCATGTGCGGGGTTCGCCGAGGTGAGCGCTCTGCATCGATTTAGCCACCGTACGACGGGACAGTTCCGAGGAATATTCGGCGGCAAGGTGGTTGGCCAGGCCAAACGTTCGGTGTCTCGGCGTTCCGAGTCGGTTCGGATGAGCAGTAGCCGACCCGATGCCCGGAACGCCCTTCGGTCACGAGTGTGCCGTTTCCGTCGTGGAGCCCGCCGTCGCAGTCGGTGAGCCTGTGAGGCAGCTAGGGTCGGGGGCGTGTCTGCACCCACCTCTGCCGGCGCGCCGGTCATGATTCCCGCCACCGGCTTCCCGGTCGAGCGGTTCACGCTGCCCAACGGACTCCGCGTCGTCCTCACACCCGATCGATCCGCACCGGTGATCGCGGTCGGCGTCGTCTACGACGTCGGAATCCGCTCCGAGCCACAGGGCCGCACCGGCTTCGCGCACCTGTTCGAGCACCTCATGTTCCAGGGGTCGGAGAACCTGGAGAAACTCGCCCACTTCCGGTACGTGCAGGCGTCCGGTGGCGTTTTCAACGGCAGCACCCACCTCGACTACACCGACTACTACGAGACGCTGCCCAGCAACGCGCTCGAGCGCGCGCTCTTCCTCGAGGCCGACCGGATGCGACGTCCGGAGCTGACCGCGGAGAACCTCGCGAACCAGATCGCGGTGGTGAAGGAAGAGATCCGGGTCAACGTCAAGAACCGGCCCTACGGCGGCTTCCCGTGGCTGCTGCTGCCGCCGGTCATGTTCGACACGTTCGCGAACTCCCACGACGGTTACGGCTCGTTCGAAGACCTCGAGTCCGCGACGGTCGAGGACGCACAGAGCTTCTTCTCGACGTACTACGCGCCCGGAAACGCCGTGCTCGCCGTCGGCGGTGACCTGGACGTCGCCGGAGCCACCGCGCTGATCGAGCGGCACTTCGGTGACGTCGCGGAGCGTCCGGTGCCGGTACGGCCGTCGTTCGCCGAGCCCGACCTGACGTCCGAGCGGCGGGCCGTCCACCACGACGCGATGGCGCCGCTGCCCGCCGTGGCGATGGCTTGGCGGGTGCCCGACCCGGTCAACGACCTCGCGGCGTACCTGCCGTACGTCGTGCTGGCCGAGGTGCTCACCGACGGCGACGCGTCCCGGTTGCAGGAGCGGCTGGTGCTGAACGACGCGATCGCGACCAGCGTCTCGGGCTACCTGGGTTTCATGGGTGACCCGTTCGACGTCCGGGACCCCACCGCGCTGCTACTGCAGGCGCACTACCCGCCGACGGTGGAGACCGACAAGGTGATCACCGCGATCGATCAGGAAATCGAACGGCTGGCCGGTTCGGGCCTGGCGCCGGGTGAACTGTCCCGGGTGCAGGCGCGCCTCGCTGCCCACCTGCTCAGAGAAGTCGACGCCGTGCTCGGCCGCACGCTCAGCATCGCGGTGCTCGAGCAGCAGCGTGGCCGCGCGGAGCTGATCAACGACCTGCCGCACCTGTTGGCCGAGGTGACCGCCGAGCAGGTCGTCGCCGCCGCGCAGACGCTGCGTCCGGCCCGTCGCGCCGTACTCGAACTGGTCCCGGGGAGCGCCCAGTGAGCCCACAGCACGCCGCCCCTCGCCGTACCGTCCCGGCGCTGGAGGAACCTCGGGCGCTGCCCGAGCCCGAGGTCGCCGAGCGCACGCTCTCGACCGGCCTGAAGGTCGTCGCCGTCCGCCGCGGCACGGTGCCGCTCGTCGAGATCCGGCTGCGGATCCCGTTCGCCGGTTCGGCGGCGGAGAACGACGTGTCGGTCGCCGCGGTGCTCGCCAACACCGTGCTCTCCGGCACGGAGGCGCACACCAACGTCGAGCTGGCCGCCGAGCTGCAGAAGATCGGCGGCGGCCTGTCGGTCGGCGTCGATCCCGACCGTTTGGTGATCTCCGGGAACACGCTGTCCGACGGGCTCGGCCGGCTGCTGGAGATCCTCAACGAGGTCCTGACCTCGGCGACCTACCCCGAGCGCGAGGTGGGCACCGAGCGCGAGCGGCTCGCCGACCGGATCCAGATCGCGTTCTCCCAGCCCGCGCAGGCGGTCCGGCGCGCGCTGCTGCGGCGCATCTACGACAGCCACCCGTACTCGATCGAGACGCCGGAGCCCGAGCAGGTCCGGGCGATCGAGTCCCCGGCCGTGCGGGCGTTGCACGCCGAGCGGGTCCTGCCAGTCGGCAGCGTGCTGGTGCTCGTCGGCAACATCGATCCGGACGCGACGCTCGACCTGGTCGAGCGGACGCTGGGCGGCTGGTCGCCGACCGGCGTCGCACACCGCACCCCGCCGGTGCCGCCGCTGACGGCCGGCCCGCTCCTGCTCGTCCACCGGCCGGGCTCGGTGCAGTCGTCGCTGCGGCTCGCGCTGCCCGCACTGCCCCGCGCGCACGCCGACTACGCGGCGTTCCAGCTCGCGAACCTCGTCTTCGGTGGCTACTTCTCGTCCCGGCTGGTCGAGAACATCCGCGAGGACAAGGGCTACACGTACTCACCGCACTCCAGCGTCGACCACTCGGCCGCCGGGTCGGTGACGCTGGTCAGCGCCGACGTCGCGACCGAGGTCACCGCGCCGGCCCTGCTGGAGATCGAGTACGAGCTGGGCCGGATCGCCACGCTGCCGCCGACCGCGGAGGAACTGGAGCAGGCTCGCCAGTACGCGATCGGGACGCTCGCCCTCTCGGTCTCGTCGCAGGCCGGTCTGGCCGGGATGCTGATCGCGCTGGCCGGGACGGGGCTGGACCTGAACTGGCTGGCCGAGCACCCGATCCGGCTCGCGAAGGTGACGCTGGAGGAGGTCGCAGCCGCGGCCGCCGGCTACCTCGCACCGTCCGGCGGCGTGACCGTGGTGCTCGGTGACGCCGAGGCGGTCTCCGGTCCGCTGGGGGCGCTCGGGCCGGTCGACCGATCGTGACGGCGCCCGTGGCACCCGGGTCGGCCGGCTCGGAAGGTTCGGAAGGCGTTCCGCTCGACCGCGAGCGGACCGCGACGTGGTCGACGAGCGCGGAGCCGGACGGATCGGCCGATCCCGCGGCTCCGGTGCCGGTCTGGCGTCGGCTCGCGCTCGGCCGGGCGATGCCCGACCGGGCCGCCCACCACCGGCTGGACGCCGCCTGGCTGGACGAGGCGTGGAAGCGGGCCCGGGTCCTGCTGTTGGACGACCGGGGACGGGCCGTGGTCGAGGGGGCGCCCGAGTCGCCGAGGCTGGTCTGGTTCGCGGCCGAGGATCCGGCGGCCGCGGTCTCCGACGACGAGCGGCTGTTCCTCGCCGAGGACGGCGACGTGCCGTACTTCGCGCTGCTCACCGCCCTCCCCGACGTCCTCGCCGAAGGACAGCGGCCGGCGAGCCTGCGTGAGGTCGGCGCCCAGCTGTCCCCGCTGGAGTCGGCGCTGCTCACCGAGGCCGTCGGGCTGGCCAACTGGCACCGCGACTACCGGTACGGACCGCGGACCGGAACGCGCCTCGGGTGGCGGGCAGGCGGCTGGGAGGCCGAGGCCGTCGACGGCTCGGAGGTCGTCTACCCGCGTACCAACCCGGCGATCATCGTGCTGACCCACGACGGCGTCCCCGGCGACGAGGGCCGATGCCTGCTCACCAGGGGGCTGACCTGGCCGGAGGGGCGCTACTCGTGCGTCGCCGGGTTCGTGGAGCCGGGCGAATCGGCAGAAGCCGCGGTGTTCCGGGAGGTCGCGGAGGAGACCGGGGTCCGGATTCGGGAAGTCCGGTACCTCGCGAGCCAGGCCTGGCCGCTCCCGGCCTCGCTGATGCTCGGCTTCTACGCGATCGCCGACTCCGACCAGCCGGTCGTCATCGAGGAGATCGAGCTCGCCGACGCGCGCTGGTTCACGCGGGGTGAGCTGCGGGGACGCGGGCCGGGACCGGCGCCGATCGTCCCGCCGCCGCTCTCGATCGCGCACGAACTGCTGACCGCCTGGCGCGACGAGCGCGTCTGAAGTTTCGCGTCGGAATTTCCGGACCCGCTGTATCACCGGGGTCGGCCGCTGCTCTGTGCAAGTGAGGCCGCCCCGGTGAGCCCCCTCTCTCGTCGGGGCGGCCATTTCACGGCCAGCGGAGGACTGAGTTATGCAGAGCAGTGTGGTGGGGCGGCGGATCGCCGCCGGTGCGCTGATGACCGCGGTGGTGGTCGGAGGCACCGCGGGGACCGCGATGGCCGAGACGCGCGATGTCGTCGGTGCCGCGGTCGTCGTCCGCCCGACCCAGGAGTCACCGGCCCCCGAGCCCGGCCGGAAGTCGCCCGGCGTTCAGACCGCCGTGTTCAGCTGGCCGACCGCCTCGGCGACGTCGTCCACGAAGTCGACCGCGGCCCGGTTGAGCGACCCCGACCAGGGCGTCGTGCACCGGGCCGGTACCGCGACGCGGGTCGCGGTCATCTGGGCCGTCGCGGCCACGCTGGTGATGGGCGGCGTGCTCGCGGGTTCGCTGATCCGGCGCTGAGGTTCGCGGCGTCAGCCGCGGACGATAACCGCTGGGTGGCGGGGGTCGTCCGCTCGGACGACCACGTCGGCGATGGCGCCGGGGGCGACCTCCTCCTCGTAGCGGACGAACGCCGGTAGCGTCCACGCCTCGTCGGCCGGGGTACGGCGGCGGAGCGCGCCGGGGGACAGGCGCACGTGCACGGACAGGTCGAACGGCAGACCGTGGCCGAGCAGGAGCGGCCCGTCGACCAACAGGACAGCGCGCGGCGGCACCGGCCGGTAGTCCGCACGCGCTGAGCGGTCGGTGCCCGCGTCCCAGAACGCGGGCAGGTACCGCCCGCCCTCCGCCCACGGGGTGAGTACCTCGCGGGTGAGCGCTCCGGTATCGAGCCAGCTGGAGTAGAACGAGTCCGGATCGGTCTTCCCGAACTCCCACCGCAGCGACGCGGGCCGCAGGAAATCCCCGGCGCTCACCCGGACCGCAGCCACTCCACCGGCCCGTAACGGTTCGACCAGCCGGTCGGCCAGCCGCCCGGGTTCGGCCGCGTCGGCGCCGTCGAGCGCCACGCGCAGGCGCCCCGAGCCGGTCCCGCCGACCGCGGCCAGACACGTTTCGGCGAGGAGGTCCGAGAGGGCCTCCGGCGACACCGGCACCGGATGATCGGTCAGCTCACTCACCTGGTCGAACGTACCCCGCGGCGAGGCCACCGCCACGGCCACCGGTGCCGTATCCGACGCTGATCGTCCCGAAAGCGTTGAACGAGTCCGTTCTGACGGCTATGTTCCATCCGTGGGCGGTCGTGGCTGACCGGTTCGCCACCACGACCGGGGGTGACGATGGGGCTCGCCGCGCTGTTACGGAGAACCGACTTCCGATTACTCTTCGCCGGTCAGGCGCTGTCGATGTTCGGTGACTCGGCGCTGCTGCTGGTCCTGGCGATCTGGGTGAAGGAGCTGACCGGCAGCAACGGTGCGGCCGGGCTCACGCTGGTCTTCGTCGCGTTGCCGTCGCTGATCGGTCCGCTCGGCGGGTGGGTCGTCGACCACGTCCGGCGCCGGCCGTTCCTGGTCGTCACGAACCTTTGCTCGGCGCTGTCGGTACTGCCGCTGCTGGCGGTGCGCTCGCGCGAGCACGTCTGGGTGATCTACGCGGTCGCGACGCTGTTCGGCACGCTTCTCGTCCTGCACCTCGCGGCATTGAACGCGCTGCTCAAGACCATGCTGCCGGAGAGCGCGCTGGGCGAGGCGAACGCGGTGCTGCAGACCGTGAAGGAGGCGCTGCGCCTGGTCGCCCCGCTGACCGGGGCCGCCCTCTACGCACTGGTCGGCGGCGCGGGCGTCGCTCTGCTGGACGGCCTGACGTTCGTCGGCGCCGCGATCGCGCTGGGGGCGCTGTCGGTCGACGAACCCGTGCGCACCGTCCGGCGGCAGTCGATCCGCGGCGAGCTGGCCGCCGGGCTGCGGTTCCTCTGGCGCGCCCGGCCGCTGTTGCACGTCACGGTCGCGCTGGCACTGGCGTTGCTCGTCGTCGGCATCGCCGAGTCCGTGGTGTTCGCGATCGTCGAGTGGCTGCGGCGCCCGCCGGAGTTCGTCGGCGTCGTCGTGGCAGTGCAGGGGGTCGGCGCGGTGCTCGGCGGGTTCGCTGCGACCCGGTTGATCCGAACGGCCGGCGAGGTGCGGACCGTGATCGTCGGGCTGGCGACGTTCTCGGTCGGCGCCGTGGTGATGATCGCGATCTGGCTGCCGGTGGTCGTGATCGGCATCATGCTCGCCGGATTCGGGCTGCCGCTGGTGCTCGTCGGGTTCATCACGAGCTTGCAGCGCAGCACGAGCGGGGCACTGATCGGCCGGGTGACGACCGCGGCCTACCTGGTGATCGGCATTCCGCAGACGATCTCGGTGGCGCTGGGCGCGCTGCTGGTGTCGATGCTCGACTACCGGTTGCTGCTCGGCGTCATGGCGGGGGGCACGCTGCTGGCGGTCGTCTACCTCGTTCTGACCAGCCGCGGCGAGCCTTCTCGCCCCGACGCCGTGTCGCTCGCCGCCGCGGGCACCGTGCCCGGCGCGATGTCGGCGAGCCGGGCGATGGGGTGGGCGCTGCCGCCCACCCCGTCACCGGACGACGAACCGCCGGCTACCGGCTCACCGGCCGAGCTTGGCCCGGACGTCGGCGATGCTCGGGTTCGTCAGCGCTGACCCGTCGGGGAACCGCACGGTCGGCACCGTCTGGTTGCCGCCGTTGACGCTCATCACGAACTCGGCGGCCTGCGGGTCCTGCTCGATGTCGACCTCGGTGTACTCGATGCCCTCCCGGGCGAACTGGCTCTTGAGCCGACGGCAGTAGCCGCACCACGTGGTCGAGTACATCGTCAGGGTCGAGACCGCCGACGGAGTCGAAGCATTCATTCGAGCGTCCTTCCTCTGCTGAGCCGCCGGTGGCGTAACACCGCCTGGGGACGGAGCCTTCCCGCATCCGAACGTAGGGCAGTATCGATGGGTGACCGTCACCCCCGCCGCGTCCGTCGACAGCCCCCCCAGCCGCCTCGTCGGCCCCGATGCGGTGCTGGCCGGTCTGGACGACGAGCAACGGGCAGCGGTCCTCGCCCCACGCGGCCCGGTCTGCATCCTGGCCGGGGCCGGAACCGGCAAGACGAGGGCGATCACCCATCGCATCGCCCACGGAGTGCTGACCCAGGCCACGGCGCCCAACCACGTCCTGGCCGTGACGTTCACCGCGCGGGCGGCCGGCGAGATGCGCGGACGGCTGCGGGCGCTCGGCGTGGCAGGCGTCCAGGCGCGGACGTTCCACGCGGCGGCGCTGCGGCAGCTCCGGTACTTCGCCCCGCGCGTGTTCGACGGCCGGGCGATGCCGGAGCTGCTGGAGACCAAGGCCCGGGTGGTGGGCCAGGCGGCGGCGCGAGAGCACGTGAAGCTCGACCGCACCGGCGTCCGCGACCTCACCTCCGAGATCGAGTGGGCCAAGTCGGCGATGGTCGAGCCCGACGGGTACCCCGTGGCCGCCGGCGAGGCGTCCCGTGAGACGCCGCTGCCCGTCGACCAGGTCGCCGCGGTCTACGCCGGGTACGAGCAGCTCAAGCGCCGGATGGGTGTCATCGACTTCGAGGACCTGCTCCGCGCGACGATCTGGGCGATCGAGGACCACCGCGACGTCGGTGACCAGATCCGCGCCCAGTACCGGCACTTCGTCGTCGACGAGTACCAGGACGTCAACCCGCTGCAGCAGCGGCTGCTGGAGGCATGGTGCGGCGGTCGCGACGACCTGACCGTCGTCGGCGACGCCAGCCAGACCATCTACTCGTTCACCGGCGCCAACGCCCGCTACCTGATCGACTTCCCGCGCCGCCACCATGGTGCGGTCGTGATCCGGCTGGAGCGCGACTACCGCTCGACGCCGCAGGTCGTCTCCCTCGCCAACGAGGTGATCGCGGCCGGCCAGGGCGTCGAGGCTTCGGTCCGCCTGCAACTCGTCGGCCAGCGTCCGCCGGGGCCCAAGCCGCGGGTCTCGCACTACCCCGACGAGCCGGCCGAGGCGTCCGCGGTCGCCACGCGCTGCAAGGAGCTGCTGCGGTCCGGGGTGTCCGCGGCCGAGATCGCGGTGCTGTTCCGCACCAACGCCCAGTCCGAGACGTACGAGCAGGCGCTGGCTGACGCCGGGGTCCCGTACGTCGTCCGTGGCGGCGAGCGCTTCTTCGAGCGCCCGGAGGTCCGCGAGGCGATGATGCTGCTGCGGGGTGCGGCCCGAGCGGCCGAGTCGGACGCCGCCGACGGTCTGCCCGGGTCGATGGTCGACGCGGTGACCGGCGCCTTGTCGGGGCTGGACTGGCGTCCGGACAAGCCGCCGGCCGGTGGCGCGGCTCGGGAACGGTGGGAGGCGCTCGCGGCGCTGCTCCGGCTCGCGGAGGAGCAGGTCGCGGCCGACCCGTTCTCGGCGGAGGCCGCGGTCGGCCTGCCCCGGTTCGTCGACGAGTTGGCTGCCCGCGCGGCCGCGCAGCACGTGCCGACGGTCGAGGGCGTCACGCTCGGCTCGCTGCACGCGGCCAAGGGCCTGGAGTGGGACGCGGTGTTCCTGGTCGGCCTGGCCGAGGGCACGCTGCCGATCTCGTTCGCGAAGACGCCCGCGCAGTTGGAGGAGGAGCGCCGGCTGCTCTACGTCGGCGTCACGCGCGCGCGGGAGCACGTCTGGCTGTCGTGGGCGGCGGCTCGCTCACCGGGCGGGCGGGGAAGTAGGCGTCCGTGCCGGTTCCTGCCCGCGGGTTCGCTGCCCGCGGGCGTCCCGGGCACCGCGGTAGCGCCGGCGCCCAAGCCCGCCGGCCGGTCGGCGAGCCGGTCGTTGCCGACCTGCCGCATCTGCGGTGTCGCGCTGTTCGATCCGACGCATCGCAAGCTGCGCCGCTGCGGTTCCTGCCCGGCCAATTACGACGAGGAACTCTTCGAGCGTCTGCGGACGTGGCGGGGCGCGCTGGCCAAGGAGCAGAAGCTGCCCCCGTACGTCGTCTTCACCGACGCGACGCTGACCGCGGTCGCGGAGTTGCAGCCGAGCAGCGAGGCGCAACTGGCCGAGATCGCCGGCGTCGGGCCGCGGAAGCTGACGCTCTACGGCGAGGCGCTGTTGGCGCTGGTCGCCGGCGCCGATCCGGCATCGCTCGTGGAGCCGACCGAACTGGCCTGATTTTTCGGCCCAGCGTCCGTTTTGTCGGCGTGTCGGCCGTGGCGCGCCGCCGCAACTGTCCGGTGGCAGACAACTGTCGACGTCTGGCCGTTAAATGTGTTGGCCCGGGACCCGGCCCGGGCTTAACCTGCCTTTGCGCCGGGGAACCGGCGCTCGCACCAGGACGAGTGTGTCTTGGTTCGGTAGGGCATTTCGCACGCACCGAGGGAGGTGGCCGTAGTGATCACGTACTTGGTTTCCGAGCTGTCGGCTGCCTCCATGCCGTCGTTGCGGCTCGTGCCGTCCGTGGCGCCCTCGTGGCGTATGGCAGACGGCCCGTGGGCCGGCAAAGCCATGACGGTCGCTCCGTCGGCAGCTCGGAAGCGGACCGCGCCGAGCGGCGCGCCTGCGTATGCGCATGAGGTGTGCGCCGCGCAGCACACGATCCAGGTCTCGGGGGAGAAGTCCGTCCTCCAGGCAGCCACGGTCGAGTCCCTCGGCAATGGCATCACCTTCGCTACCCAGCTGAGCGCCGACGTCACGCGCGTCGACGGTCGAGCGGGATCTCCGCCTCGAGGTACACCGGTCTAGACGACCGGCGGCACTCCTCGAGGCCGTGGATCCCACTCACCGGGATCCACGGCCTTTTTGTTTGTCCCCGTCAAGGCGGGTGGGGCTGACCGGCCCGGCTCGCATCAACCACCGAGTGACAAAGCACGACGGAAGAGGAGATCCGGTCATGACGGCAATCGATCTGGCCCCGATGGACTTCGGGGTGATCGACCCGGACGAGGCGCTGCCCTGCCGGCGGGAGGACCCGGAGCTCTGGTTCGCGGAGAACCCCGCAGACCTGGAGCTGGCGAAGGCCCACTGCCAGGAGTGCCCGCTCCGCGAGGCGTGCCTGCAGGGCGCGCTGGAGCGGCGTGAGCCGTGGGGTGTCTGGGGCGGCGAGATCTTTGAGCGTGGAGTTGTGATCGCCCGGAAGCGGCCGCGTGGCCGTCCGCGGAAGAACACGGTCGCGGCCTGATGAGCCGCGTCCTCGCCACGCACCGGTCACGTTGGTCGACCGGTCGTCGCCTCGCCCAGTACCCCGCAACGCACGAGATGCGCCCGAGCCCCGAGAGCACAGCGATGAACCACGCACCGACCTGGAGCTTTGAAATGTTACTTCTGAACGAGACCCTCGCCCGATCCCGAATGCAACAGGCCGCGTCGCGTCGCGCCCGCCTGGGCGCCCGCCGGCCGGCCCGTGTCGTCGCCGCAGCCGCTGCTCGCCTCCGGGACCGGCTCTGAGCGAATCCGCCCGCTGAACCAGCCCGCCCCGGCTCCCGCCGGGGCGGGCTGCTCCACGTTTCGGCCGGGAACGACAGCCGTTGACCGAAACCGGGCCGTAAGCGCTGTTTACGGCCCGGTTTCGCGTGTATTGGCGCGCCCTCTCCGCCCGCGGTGGTCAGCGCGGTGGTCGGGTCAGTCCGCGGTGTCGGCGAGCGGCTCGACGAAACCCGGTTGCCACTGCTCGACGACCGCGCGGTAGCGCGCCTTCGCCTCCAGCTGGCAGAGCACCCCGATCGAACCCAGCGTCACCCGGTGGATGAGCAGGTAGGACGGCGGAAGGTTCAGCTGGCGTCCGAGCTGGTACGCCTCGCTCCGCGGATCGCCGAGCCGGGTGGCCTCCTTGCGGAGCCAGGCACGGGAGAACTGGAACTCCTCGACCGCCAGCGGATCCAGCATCGGGCGCAGGTACCCGAGCAGTTCCTCCGCGTCCACCGGCGCGTCCCGCTTCACGAACCCCTCGTCGCGCAGCCCGGCGAGCACCGCCTCGGCGTCACCGGCCAGCGCGAACCGCGCCAGCCGGCCGACCGGCTCCGGCAGGCCGTGCGGCAGCCGGGCGACCGCCCCGAAGTCGAGGACGCCGAGCCGGCCGTCCGGCAGCAGCCGGAAGTTGCCGGGGTGAGGATCGGCGTGCAGCATCTTCGTCCGCGCCGGGGCGGAGAAGTGCAGCACGGCCATCAGCTCGCCGGCCCGGTTGCGATCCTCGGTCGAGCCGTCCGCGATCACGTCGGAGAGCGGTGTTCCGTCGATCCAATCCGTGACGAGCACCCGCGGGGTACCGGCGAGCACTCGGGGCACCGCGATCTCCGGATCGTCCCGGTAGGCCTTCGCGAACGCCCGGGTTGCCTTCGCCTCCAGGTGGTAGTCCAGCTCCTCGGCGACGCGGGCCTTGAGTTCGGTGACCAGCGGCTTGATGTCGAGACCCGGCTGGAGCACGGTGAACAGCCTGGCCAGGCGTCCGAGCTGGTTGAGGTCGGCGAGCAGGGCCGGACCGGCGCCCGGGTACTGGATCTTCACCGCGACCTCGCGCCCCGACGACCAGACCGCCCGGTGCACCTGCCCGATGCTCGCCGCCGCGGCGGGGGCGTCGTCGAACTCGCGGAACTTCGTCCGCCAGTCCGGGCCCAGCTCCTCGGCGAGCACCCCGTGCACGGCCGCCGCGGGCAGCGGCGGCGCCGCCTCCTGCAGCTTGGTGAGCGCGGCCCGGTACGGCTTGGCGATCTCCTCGGGGAATGCGGCCTCGAAGATGCTCAGCGCCTGGCCGAACTTCATCGCGCCGCCCTTGAGCTGCCCGAGGACGCTGAACAGTTGCTCGGCGGTCCGCTGCTGGACCTCACGGGCGACGGCTTCAGCTGGGGCGCCGCCGAGCCGTTTACCGATGCCGAGGGTGGCGCGTCCCGCCATCCCCAGCGGCAACGCGGCGAGCTTCGCAGTGCGGGTGAGCGCCCGCCGGGGGATGTCGGTCACCCCCCTATTGTCGCGCGCTCCGTTCGGAGTCGTCCGTGGTGGCGGCACCGGCGTCCCGCAGGCAGTCACACCGGGGGTGCGGCGTCCACGATCGGCGGCGCAGCGGGACGCCCGGCGGCCCGATTTCCAGCGACGTTCCGACCGTCGCGGTGAGGACGCCCTCCAGGTGACCGGACACCTCGGCGGCGGCGAGCGCGGCTGCGGTGGTGACCACGACGGCCTCGGCGGGTTCCCCACGCCGGTCGGTCGCGAGCTGAGCGGCCAGCACGGGCCAGGCCGGGTCGCGGTCGCGGCGGTGCTCGTCGAGACAGGTCAGGCACGCGGTGCGGCCCGGTGCGACCAGCGGCCCGACGATCGCGACGCCGTCCCGCAGCAGAACCGGTAGGTGCGGTACGCCCGCCGACGTCCACCGCACCTGGTCGGCGGGGAGCGGGAGCGGTCCGGCAGCCAACACGACGAAGTCCGGCAGCTCACCGGTGGGCCGGGTGTCCACCGCCGGGGACCCGCGGCGCACCGCGTCGAGCGTTGCCAGCACGTAGGGGCGCCCGACGTCGTCCGGGCAGAGGCCACCGACCGTCACGTCGTCGGGCGTGGCCACCCCCGTGCCGGTGACGACGACCCGGCCGACGCCGTCGGCGGCGAGCAGCGCGGCGATCACCGGCCCCACGCGGCCGCGGCAGCGGACCAGGACGTGGGCCCGGCGGCGCGCGGACATCCGGTCGACGGCGTGCGAGCCGTGGGTGAGAAGTGCGGACACCAGCGCGGGCGGGAGCGGCGGGAGGGTGGCGTCGGCATCGCGTGCGACGCGTGGCGTCAGCGTGTCGGCGTCCACGACCGCACCGCGTGCGATCAGGGCCGTGATCAGCGATTCGGCGGCGGCGCCTGCCAGGCCCGGCGGCGGCGCGGCGACGACGTCGCGGAGCGAGCGACGGCCGTCGAGCGAGATCAGGAACGCGGCGACGCCGGGGTCGACGGCGGTGAGCACGACGGCCCGCTCGGGATCGGCGCCGAGTTGCAGCGTCGTGGCATCGCGCCAGAGTCGGGAGAGCGTGGGCAGCAGGAGCGGACGCATGCGTCGAGATTGCCGTTCCGTGCCGCTGCCGCGTTCCGCTCGTCCACAGGCCCGATCCGTGCCGGCCCACCTCGGGCCGGCACGATGACGGACCGGCGAATCAGGCCTTGCCGAGGATGCGGTTCATCTTGGTCCCGCATACCGGGCAGGAGCCCTTCGCCATCCGGCGCCCGGATTCGCTCGTCGTGACCTCGCCTTCGAAGTCACGCTTCTCCTTGCACTTCACGCAGTAGCCGTTGTACGTGTCGGCCACAGTGCCTCCTCGGCTGGACAGGGTCGGCCGACGGGGGACAGGTCCGCCGGATCGCCCGACCTTATCCGGCAAAACAGGCATAACTCGCCAGAGGCTCGCCGGGATACTTCACCGTGTCGCGAGGGAGAAACGCCGCAAGGCGCGCGCATGAGGGCAGCAAAAGGGCCCCTGGACGGCGCCCGTCCCGTCACCTTCCCCACGTGCCGGGGCGGACGGTCGCCACAGGGGCTCTTGTGACGCTAGGCCGCGACCCGCCTCTGCGTCAACGTCAGGAGCG
Organism: Cryptosporangium aurantiacum; assembly: GCF_900143005.1. Lineage (NCBI taxonomy): Bacteria > Bacillati > Actinomycetota > Actinomycetes > Cryptosporangiales > Cryptosporangiaceae > Cryptosporangium > Cryptosporangium aurantiacum. Next base: position 83,275 of record NZ_FRCS01000005.1, on the reverse strand, counting down.
ATCGACCTGGTCCGACTACGGCCGGCCGGAGGGGCTCCGGGAAGGACATCCACCCTGCGGGGGAGGCTTGTCCACAGGATTCACGACACGGCAGACGGACCGGCCGGTCGGGGGCTAGCGTGCCTCTATGGACCCCGGACACCCGATCTCCGTGCAGGTCCGGCGCAGCGCGCGCCGGCGCCGCACGGTCGCGGCCTACCGCGATGGTGACACGGTTGTCGTGCTGATCCCCGCGCGCTTCAGCGCGGTGGAAGAGCGCGAGTGGGTGAAGAAGATGCTCGCGCGCCTCGATGCGCGCGACCGTCGCTCCCGGCGCCCTCGCGGTGACGCCGAGCTGGAGGCGCGAGCGCTCCGCCTGGCCGACGCCTACTTCGACGACGAGATACGGCCGGTGAGCGTGCGCTGGGTCAGCAACCAGCGCGGCCGCTGGGGTTCGTGCACGCCGGCGGAGGGAACGATCCGGCTGTCGTCGCGGCTGCGTGGCATGCCCGACTGGGTGATCGACTACGTGCTGGTGCACGAGCTCGTGCACTTGCGGATCCCCGGCCACGGTCCGGACTTCTGGGAGCTGGTGGACCGGTATCCGCGGGCCCAGCGCGCCCGCGGCTACCTGGAGGGTGTTGCCGCGTCGGCGTCCCTCGACGTCTCCGACGCCGACGAGGACGCCGACGACTCCGCCGTGGGCGCGTAGCCCCGCCGAGGGCACCGCACCCGCCCGCGTCTGCCCTGCAGGCGTCGATCTCGAGCTTGTGGATCTAGAGCTTGTCGAGGTCGCTCATGTCGAAGTCGGGACCGTCGGAGTCGTTCCGGGCGAACGCCTCGGGGTCGTCCAGGTCCTCGGACCTCGGCACCAGGTCGGGGTGCGCCCACACCGCGTCACGGCCCTCGGCGCCGCGGTGCTCCAGCAGGGCCTCCCACAGCCGCGCCGCATCGCGCAGCCGCCGCGGCCGCAGCTCCAGGCCCACCAGGGTCGCGAACGTCTGCTCGGCCGGCCCGCCCTCGGCGCGGCGACGGCGGAACGTCTCGGTGAGCGCCGCCGCACCTGGCAGCCGCTCGGCCGCGACCTGGTCCACGATGTGCGAGACCCAGCCCTCGATCAGCGCGAGCGCGGTCTCCAGCCGCACCAGCGCGGCCTGCTGCGCGGGGGTGTCCTCCGGGGTGAACATCCCGCCGGCCAGCGCCTGCTGCATCGACTCGGGGTCGGACGGGTCGATCTCCCGCACCGCCCGCTCGATCGTCTCCGGGTCGACCGTGATGCCCCTGGCGTACGCGTCGACGGCGTCCAGGACGTGCGCGCGGACCCAGTTCACGTGCCCGAACAGCCGAGCGTGCGCGACCTCGCGCAGCGCGACGTAGAGCCGGACCTGGTCGGCGGGCTGCTCCAGACCCTCGCTGAACTGGGCGAGGTTTGCGGGCAGCAGCGCGGCGGTACCCGACGGCCCCAGCGGAAGTCCGATGTCGGAGGAGGTGAGCACCTCGCCCGACAGCTGCCCGACGCCCTGCCCGACCTGGCCGCCGAACATCATGCCGCCGATGCCGGCGAGCATCCCGGTCATCGGGCCGAGCTGGGCTGCCGCCTGCTCCGGCAGCATCTTGCTCATCGCGCCGACTACCCGCTCGGCGAGCGGGTCGCAGAGCCGCTTCCACGCCGGAATCGTGGCGTCGATCCACTCGAGCTGGCTCCAGCCCACCGCATGTGAGACACCAGAAGGCAAACTGGTGACCAGGTCGAGCCAGACGTCGGCGAGCCGGAGCGCATCCACTGCCTCCTGCCGCTCGGCGCCGGTGAGCGAGCGGTCGTTCTGCCGCGCCAAGCCGGTGGCGACCTGTTTGGCGAGGTCCCAGTTGACCGTCCCGCCAGACTGTGACGACGAGAGGATCTGCTGCAGTTGCGCCATCATTGCTTGCCACTGCGGGTCGTTGGGGTTGGGCTGTCCCCCCGGAAGCGCGAAGCCGAACGGGATGTCGGTCATGACTTGCTCACCATGCCGTCAACGGTAGCCCTGGTAGGCCCGCGATGACTCGTCCGCTCCGTGCCGCGCGTGCCGCCGCCGCGCCCTCCGCGGGTCTCACCGTGGCGGTAACCGGGGCAGCGTCCCCGATTGGCCAGGCGATATGTCGTCGTTTGGCCAACGCTGAGGGAATCCGCCAGGTGATTGCGCTCGACGCGAAAAAGCCGGGCGTACCCACGGTCCGCTGGCGAAAGGCGGATCCGACCGACCCCGGGCTGGCCTCGGCTCTGCACAAGGTCGACACGCTCGTCCACCTCGCGGTGTCCGACGACCCCGCGCTCGACCGTGCCGAGCAGCGGCGCCGAACGGTGACCGGAGCCTCGGTGGCGCTGACCGCGGCCGCCGCGACCGGCGTCCGGCACGTCGTGCTGCTCTCGTCGGCGCGGGTGTACGGGGCGTTCGCGGACAATCCGGTGCCGCTGCGGGACGGAGCGCCGGTCCGGGCGCGTCCGGACGGCAGCGCGCTGGACGACCTGCTGGCCGTCGAGGAGTTCGCGGCCCGCGCCGGGCGGATGTACCCGCAGGTGCAGACCGCGCTGCTCCGTCCGGCGGTCGTCGTGGGTCGCGGTATCGACCACCCGGCGGGCGGTGCGCTCGACGGACCGCGGCTGCTGGTGGTCCGGGGTACGAAGCCGATCTGGCAGTTCTGCCACTCCGAGGACCTCGCGGGCGCCGTGCTCACGACCGTGCTCGCCCGGCTCACCGGCCCGCTGAACGTCGGCTCGGAAGGATGGCTGGAGCAGTCCGAGGTCGAACGGATCCTCGGTCGACGCCGGGTCGAGCTGCCCGCCGACGCGGCCGTGGGTACCGCGACCCGCCTGCACGCCCAGGGCATCAGCGGGGATCCCGCCAGCCAGCTCGACTACCTCATGCACCCCTGGGCGGTGGACGCCGATCGGCTGCGCGCGGCCGGATGGGAACCCGCGTACACCAACGAGGACGCGTTGAGCAGCTGGGCGCAGGGCCGGCCGCTACTGCCGCTGCGGATCACCGTGAAGGGCGCCGCGGTGGCCGGCGGTGCCGCGGCCGGTGTCTCGGTCGCGCTCGTCGGCACGGCCGCGCTGGTGCGCAGGGCACGGCGCAATCGGCGCAATCGCCGGTGAGAGACGCTGAAACCCCCGCAGCCGGGGCACTCGCGCGTGACGCCGTTACGCTGGCGCCCATGATGTTGCGGCGCGGCCTGACGGTGTTCGTCGGCGCCATCCTCGCGTTGTTGCTCTCGCTCGGTATGGCGTTGCTCCCGGTGCCGTACGTCGCGCTCGGCCCCGGCCCCACCGTCAACACGCTCGGCAGCCGCGACGGCCACGAGATCATCACGATCAGCGGCACGCCGACCAGCAAGTCCAAGGGCAACCTCAACCTCACGACGGTCTCGGTGAGCCCCGATCTCAACCTCGGCAACGCGCTGGTGGGCTGGTTGGACGGCACGGTTGCGGTGGTGCCGCGCGAGGTCGTCTACCCGCCGGGGGAGACCCGCCAGCAGGTCAACGAGGAGAACGCGCAGGCGTTCAAGAACTCGCAGACCTCCGCCGAGACCGCGGCGCTGCGCGAGCTCGGCTACCCGGTGAAGGTGACGGTGACCAAGGTCGCTCCTGGTTCGCCGTCGACCGGCAAGCTCGCGGTCGGCGACGTCGTCACGTCGGTGGACGGCACCGAGGTGACCAGCGGCACCAAGCTCCGCGCGCTGCTCGCGGCGAAGCAACCCGGCAAGGCCACCACGATCGGGTACCAGCGCGGGACGACCACCGGCACGGCGTCGATCATGCTCGCCCGCAGCGACGACGACGGGCGTCCGCTGCTGAAGATCGAGACGAAGGACGAGCAGCCGCACCCGTTCACGGTGTCGTTCGATCTGGACAAGATCGGTGGCCCGTCCGCCGGGTTGATGTTCGCGCTGGCCGTGATCGACAAGGTCAAGCCCGAGGACCTCACCGGCGGCAAGTTCATCGCCGGGACCGGTGAGATCGACGACGACGGCAACGTCGGCGCGATCGGCGGCATCTCGCAGAAGATGGTCGCCGCCGACCGCGCGGGCGCCACTGTGTTCCTGGTGCCCGCCGACAACTGCCTGGAGGCCGCGGGCGCGGCGCCGGACGGGCTGGAGCTGGTTCGAGTGGCGACACTGGACGACGCGCTCAGCGCCCTGACCACGTTGAAGCGGGGCGGCCACCCGCGGGGTTGCTAGTCCAGCGTCGCGCGCAGTGCCACGACCAGGTTCGGCGCGAGGTCGGCTCCGTAGATGACCTCGGTCGACTCGACCTCCCCGTGCGGCCGCATCCGGAGCGCGCACGCGCTCGTGCCGTCCCGCAGCACGCCGGCCACCATCCGCACCTCGCGCCGATCGGTGTGGGCCGCGGCCCACTCCACCGGATCGGTGTCGTCCGGCCGGGCGTCTTCGGCGTCCGGCGGCAGCACCAGCACCTCCTGCACGAGCGCGCAGCCGAGCACGGACTCGGGCCACGCGATGCGCGCCAGCGTCTCGTCGAGCGGTGCGTCCCCGATCGACTCCTGCTCGACCGGGGTGATCGACCCGGGTTCGATCTCGGTCGCGGACAGGCCGACCTGATCGGCCAGGCCCGGCTCCGCGGCCAGCAGTTCTGCGGTGTCGACGAGGGCGTAGAGCGCAGGTGGTTGGTCCCAGCCGCCCGCGTTCGCGTGCCGCTCGAGTTCGAGGACGACGGCGTGGAGGGGATCGGGCAGCGGAACGCCGTTCACGCCGGACTGGACGTCGGTCATGACCCCAATGCTGGCATGGAGCTGTGACGGGCGTGGTCCGCAGCCTCCCGGCTGGTAGATGCAAGGTAGGTTTGGTCCACGCTTCACCGCAATCCATACCGGGAGATGCCCGTGGTCATGCGTTCGCCGTTGCCGTCGGTGAGCCGACGCGCCCGGCGTGTCGTCATCGTTCTCGTGTCGGCCGTCGTTCTGCTGTTCGTTCTGACGGCAGGGAGCAGCCTGTACGCCGACTGGCTCTGGTACGACGAGGTCGGCCTCACCAGGGTCCTTTCGACGAGTCTGCAGACCCGGTTGCTGCTGTTCGTCCTCTTCGGTGTCGTCACCGGAGCGATCGTCGCGGTGAACCTCTACGTGGCCTACCGGCTGCGGCCGATCTTCGCGCCGATGTCGCTGGAGCAGCAGAACCTCGAGCGCTACCGGATGGCGATCGCGCCGCGGTTCGGCCTGCTCACGCTGGCCGCCGGTGCGGTCGTCGGGGTGATCACCGGTCTGTCGGCGCAGGGCCAGTGGAAGACGTGGCTGCTGTTCATCAACTCGACGCCGTTCGGCGAGACCGACGAGCAGTACAACCGTGACATCTCGTTCTACGTCTTCGAGTATCCGTTCTGGCGATACGTGCTGAGCGTCGCGTTCACCGCGATCGTGCTGTCGGTGATCGGTGCGCTCGTCGTCCACTATCTGTTCGGTGGCATCCGGCTGCAGGCCGGCTCGGGTGGCCGTCTCGGCACCGCCGTCATCGGCCACCTCTCGGTGCTGCTGGGGCTGTTCGTCGCGCTGAAGGCCGTCGCGTACTACTTCGACCGCTTCGGCATGCTGTTCGGCTACAACGACTCCACGAAGACACATGGGGCGTCCGCCGCCGATATCGAGTTCTTGCTACCAGCGAAGAACATCCTGTTGTGGATCGCAGCGCTCTGTGCGCTGGTGTTCTTCGCGAACCTCGGCTTCCGGCGGGTGTTGCCCCCGGCGATGGCGCTGATCCTGCTCGGCATCTCGGCCATCGTGATCGGTGGCGCGGTGCCGGCGCTGGCTGAGCAGTTCACGATCAAGCCGAACGCGATCGACCGCGAGGCCGACTACATCGAGCGCAGCATCACCGCGACCCGAGATGCCTACGGCATCGACGACATCGAGCGGCAGGACTACACGCCCAACACCAGCGCGACGCCTGCCCAGGTGGCGCAGGAGGCGGGCACGGTCCGCAACGCGCGGCTGCTCGACCCGAACGTGCTCTCGGACACGTTCACCCAGCTCCAGCAGGTCCGGACGTTCTACCGGTTCAACTCCAGCCTCGACATCGACCAGTACACGGTCGACGAGCAGCTGCAGGACTACATCGTCGCGCTGCGCGAGATGGACACCAGCCGCCTGGACGACAGCCAGAAGAACTGGATCAACCTGCACACGATCTACACCCACGGCTACGGCCTGGTGGCCGCGCCGGCCAACCAGGTGACCGAGGGCGGCCAGCCGTACTTCGTCTCCGGCTCGCTGGGCGACACCCCCGCGGCCGCCGACGACGAGGCGTCCGAGCAGCAGGCCGCGAAGCTCGCCGCAGCGTTCGCCGCGGACAACCCCGTGCGGCAGCCCCGGGTGTACTACGGCGAGCTGACCAGCGACTACGCGGTCGTCGGTAAGTCGTCGGACGGCCGTGACCGCGAGTTCGACCGTCCCACCACCCAGGGCGGCGACCAGAGCGAGCAGGTCAGCTTCACCTACGACGGCAAGGGCGGCGTCGAGGTCGACTCGCTCTCCCGCCGGCTGCTGTACTCGCTGTACTTCCGGGAGCGGAACTTCCTGCTCTCCAGCGCGCTCAACGACAACTCCAAGGTCATGTACGTCCGGAACCCGCGCGAGCGCGTGGAGAAGGTCGCCCCGTTCCTGACGCTGGACGGCGACCCCTATCCGGCGCTGGTCGACGGCCGGATCCAGTGGATCATCGACGGCTATACGACCAGCAACTTCTACCCGTACTCGCAGCGCGAGACGCTGGGGGCGACCGCGGTCGACTCTCGCACGGGTGCCGGCACGGCGGCGCAACCGAACGACCAGATCAACTACATCCGGAACTCGGTGAAGGCCACCGTCGACGCCTACGACGGCACCGTCACCCTGTACCAGTTCGACGACGCCGACCCGGTGCTCAAGGCCTGGAACAAGGCGTTCGACGGCATCATCAAGCCGAAGAAGGACATCCCGGCCGAGCTGGCCGCGCACTTCCGGTACCCGGAGGACCTGTTCAAGGTCCAGCGCTCGCTGCTCGCGAAGTACCACGTCAGCGCCGCGGACGACTTCTTCAGCGGGCAGGACTTCTGGCAGGTCCCCGATGACCCGACACCGGCAAGGGGCGGTAAGCAGCCGCCGTTCTACGTCGTCGCGCAGTGGCCGCAGCAGGAGAAGGCCACGTTCCAGATCACCACGCCGATGGTCGCCAACCGGCGGAACAACCTGACCGCGTTGATATCCGCGCACTACGACGACAACTACAAACCCGTGATCCAAATGCTGGAGCTGCCTGGCGACTCGCAAATCGCGGGCCCGACCCAGGCGCAGAACAAGATGCGCAGTGAGGACACGGTCCGCGACAACCTCAACGTGCTCGACCTGGGCGACTCCCAAGTTGTCTACGGCAACCTGCTGACGTTGCCGGTGGCAGGCGGGTTGCTCTACGTCGAACCGATCTACCAGAGAGCCAGCGGCCAAGACTCCATACCGCTGTTCCAGAACGTGCTGATGCTCTACGGGGAAAAGGTCGCGTACGAGTCCACGTTGGGCGGAGCACTCGACAACCTCTTCGGTGCGGGTGCGTCCCAGGACGCACCTGAGGGTCAGCAACCTGGGGACAGACCGAGTACACCGAGTACGACGCCGACCCCGACACCATCGGGGACAGCGACGCCGACTCCGGCACCGAGCGGGACGCCGTCGGTCGGCCCGACTCCATCGGTGCCCGCGCAGGCCGGGAGCGTGCAAGCGGCCGAGAGCGCGATGTTGAAGGCGTCGGACAACCTGGCAGCTGCGAAGAAGAGCGGAGACCTCGCGGCGATCGGTAAGGCGTCGGAGGAACTGGCGGACGCCGTCGACGCCTGGCGTGCGGCGAAAGCGAGAGCGAGTACCAGCCCGACGCCGAGACCAAGCGGTTGACAGAGCGAGGCCCCCGCCGGAGAAATCCGGCGGGGGCCTCGCTGCGTCAGGGCCGGGCTTCGTGGTGGCGGCGTCCGTGCGTCCGACGCCGCTCCTTCATCTCCGACTCGTAGACGTGACGACGCCCGCCGAGCAACTCGTTGCGGGCGTCCTCCTCCATGCCGCGGAAGGCCGCGTAGTAGCCGTCGTCGTACTCCTCGACGATCTGGAACGTCCACCGGCCCTCCAGGACGTTCCGGCCGACCAACTCGGTCTCCACGCGGTCGGCCAGCGCGGTGTGGCCGGCCTTGCGCAGCAGTTCGATCGCCTCGTCGAGCATCAGGTCGGCGTGGCCGGTCAGCTGGTGCAGCGCGTAGAGGTGGCTGCGGGCCTGCTCGATCGTCTCGAGCGCCTCGCTGAGCTTGCCCACCGCCGCGACCGTCTCGTCGTCGACGCCCTCGGGGCGCAGGTGGGCGGGGTCGGGCTGGTCGGACATCGGCGTCAGTGGCCCTCTCGGTGCAGCGCGGACGATTTGTGGACGGCGGTGCCGCCGCTCTTCTCGCTCTTGACCAGGTACTGCGGATCGTCGGCGCTGGCCCGGACCGTGCGGCCGGCTATCTCGGTGTCGCTGGTGATCTTCTTCTGCACGGTACCGACGGCCTCGCCGCCGTGGCTCCGCCAGCTGACCTTGTCGCCCCTGCGGAAGTCTTTTGCCATGGGGTTCGGGATGCCCGACACGACGTCGGACAAACCCGTCGTAACCGCCGGTGGCGGGCGTCACGCGGCGTCGTTTTGCAGTTCACGTGATCGTCGAGCTATGGTTAGGACGCAAGACAGCAACACGGCAAGACAGAAGGAACGCGGCGCGGGGTGGAGCAGCTCGGTAGCTCGCTGGGCTCATAACCCAGAGGTCACAGGTTCAAATCCTGTCCCCGCTACCACATCGAACGGCCTCGGTGCATTCGCACCGGGGCCGTTCTTCGCTATCAGGCCGGAGCGAGATTGTCAGGCCGGAGCGAGATTGTCAGGCCGGAGCCGGATGGTCGGGCCGGAGCGGGGCTGTCAGGCCGGAGCGGGCTGGAGATGCTCGGCCAGCACGGCGACGTGCGTCTTGCGGGCTTCCGCGTACAGCTGCCTGCCGTCGTCGGTGATCTTCACGAAGACACCGCGGCGATCGACCTCGCAGTGGGTGCGTTCGACCAGGCCGGCTTTCACCAGGCGGCTCACCGTGCGGGACAGCGCGCTCTGACTCAGGTACATGGTCTCGGCGAGTTCCTGCATGCGGCGCTTGTCACACTCCTGTGTGGTGAGACGGTCCAGAGTCTCGTACTCGCTGAGTGTTAACCCGTGTGACTCCTGCAGCACCCGCTCGAGATGGCACGCGATCTCGTTGTAGCAGGTCAGGAGCGATCGCCAGCGTTCGACGAGATCGGTCTCCAGCTCCATGTCGGGCATCCTACCCCGGGTCGGCCAGTCAATGCACGCGAAATAAATGCGCCAAAATCTTTTGCGTGGACATTAGATGCACGAGCATCTAACGTCGCCAACCGTGACTCTCACCGAATCCCTGACGCAGTCCGCGGCGCAGCCGTCCGGCGCGCCCGCCGCGGAACAGCGCTGGACGCCCCGGCTCTGGGGCGTGCTCGCGGTGCTGTGCACGGTTCTCTTCCTCGACGGGTTGGACGTCTCGATGGTCGGCGTGGCGCTGCCGTCGATCGGCTCCGAACTCGGCTTGTCCACCACCTCACTGCAATGGGTCGTCAACGGCTACGTGCTCGGCTACGGCGGCCTGCTCCTGCTCGGCGGTCGCACTGCCGACCTGCTCGGACGCCGTCGGGTCTTCCTGATCGCGCTCGGTGTGTTCACCGTGGCCTCGCTGGTCGGCGGCCTGGTCGACAACGGCACGCTGCTGATCGCCACCCGCTTCATCAAGGGCCTGGCCGCCGCCTTCACCGCACCGACCGCGATGAGCATCCTGACCACGACGTTCGCCGAGGGGCCTGCGCGCAACCGGGCGCTGTCGATCTTCACGGTCTTCGGCGCCAGCGGGTACTCGTCCGGCCTCATCCTCGGCGGTCTGCTGACCAGCCTGGGCTGGCGCTGGACCTTCCTGGTGCCGGTGCCGCTCGCGCTGGGCGCGCTCGCCGCCGGCCTCGCGCTCATCCCGCGGGACAAGCGGGCCACCGAGGGCGGGCACGACCTGGCCGGTGCGGCCACCCTCGTGGGCGGCATGCTGCTCGCGGTCTACTCCGTGGTCACCGCGCCGCAGCGCGGCTGGCTCGAACCGGCGACGATCGGTCTCGCCGTGCTCGCGGTCGCGCTGCTCGTCGCGTTCGTGGCGATCGAGAGCCGGGTCCGACACCCGCTGGTCCGCCTGAGCATCTTCCGGATCGGCTCGATCGTGCGGGCGAACGCGAGCGTCGTCGCGCTGATGGGTTCGTACATCAGCTTCCAGTTCATGATGACGCTGTACCTGCAGGACGTGCTGCACTGGTCTCCGCTGCGGATGGCGCTGGCGCTGCTCCCGGCCGGCCTGCTGGTCGCGTTCAGCTCACCGTTCATGGGCCGTCTGATCGACCGCTACGGGACCGCTCCGCTGATCGTCGCCGCGATGCTGTCGCTCAGCGCCGGCTACGTGTGGTTCCTCGCGACGGCCGGCGATCGACCCGACTACCTGTTCACCGTGTTCCCGACGATGCTGTTGCTGGGCGGCGGGTTCGCGTTCGGCTTCAGCTCGATCATGGCGCAGGCGACCGACGGCATCGACGACTCGGAACAGGGACTGGCGTCCGGCCTGGTGCAGTCCTCCGGTCAGGTCGGGACCGCGCTGGTGCTGGCCGTGGTCACCGCGCTCATCGCGTCCGCCACGACCGCGAGCTCCGGCGACTTCACGCCGTTCCGGCCGGGGGTCAACCTGGTGACCGGGGTGGCCGTGGTCGGGCTGCTGCTCAACGTCGTCGCGCTGACGACAGCGCGCAGCCGGGCCCGGCGAGTGGTCGCCGCCGGGTGAACTCTCCGGTCCTGCCGGTGCCTGCCGGCAGGACCGGATCCCGGTTGCACGACTGCGGGGGGAACGAGCTAAGCTTGAGTTACCGACGCGGGGTGGAGCAGCTCGGTAGCTCGCTGGGCTCATAACCCAGAGGTCGCAGGTTCAAATCCTGCCCCCGCTACCACCGAAGCGGCCCGGACGATTTCGTCCGGGCCGCTTTTCTCTGTCAGAGGGTTATGGGTGCGGCAACGCGGGCAACGGCTCGTCGCCCCGGAAAATCAAAAGGCGAAGGCCGGCACCGTGGTGCTGGCCTCCGCCCCAGTCAGCGGATGCTGACGATCACATCGGGCGAATGTTCGCCGCCTGCGGGCCCTTCTGGCCCTGCGTCACGTCGAACTCGACCTGCTGACCGTCGGCCAGCTCCTTGTAACCCTGAGTCTGGATCGCTGAGTAGTGGGCGAAGACGTCGGGGCCTCCACCGTCCGGCGCGATGAAGCCGTAACCCTTTTCCGCGTTGAACCACTTGACGGTGCCGGTTGCCATGCACGTTCTCCCTCTGGCGGGCAGTGATGAGCCCACACTTCGTGGGCCCCGTGTCGCGGTCGTGCTCGCCCAGCTCCAAAGGGGGCCAGAACAAACAAGAGCGCCTGGATCACAACCCCAGGCGCTCTTTTCATGCGAACCAAAGACTGCAACGGCGGTAACCGTAGCACGCGCCCCGCCGCCTAGTGCGTTTACCGGCCCGGATGTTTGTCGGCGCGTTTGCGGACCGCCAGTGGAGCCCCGGCTAGGTCTTCCTCGTTGCAGAGCAACTTGACCTCGTAATAGGGGGCCCCTTCGTCGTCGTCGTAGTCCAGGTGGATGGCGATGACGTCCACCGGCTCCGACAGCCACGTCTCAGTCTGCCGTAGCCAGGCCGCTGCGCGTTCCAGCGCGCTCGGGAGGTCGTCGTCGCGGAACTGGACCGGACGGTAGGGCACCCCCTCCACGCGGTCGTTCGGATGCGCCGGAGCAGGAAGGTCGACTGCCAGGCCGGACTCGTCGAGCCGGAGCTCGATCGTCTCCTCGATCACCTCATCGAGTCTTCGCCATTCTCGGCCGGTCCACAAGCCGAGAACGGTAAGTGTTACCCGGTCGAGCGCGGTGCCGCGCACGCCGACCGGGCCGACCGGGCGGGACGATCGGCCGGCCGGGATCGGTTCAGAGCGTTCGGTGCCGTTGTCGTTCGCCCCGGGGAATGCGTTCTTGACTAATAGCGCTCCCCGAGAATTGCCGACGTCTCAGCAATAACCGTTCTGACCACTTGCGCCTTTTATGCCCTTTATTCGAAACGATCTTGCCGTCAGTCGTGCCCCGGCGCCGGTACGCCGACCGGGTTCGGGAACGGGAGCACACCAGCGGCCACGATCGTCGACGCGAGCGGCGTGAGTAGCTCGGTGAGCTCGGCGGTCTGCTCGGCGCCGAGGACCCGGTACGGCCCGGCGGCCAGCCGGTCGGTGTCGTCCTCGAGCGTCTCCCTGGCGGCGACGCCCAGCGGGGTGAGCGTCCAGTCGTCCCGCAGCCACCCCCGGCCGACCAGGTTCTCGACCCCGGCGTCCCAGTCGTCGTCCGACCACTTCCGGGCGGTGCGCAGCAGCTCCGCCGACGACCGGCCGGACGCGATCGAGAGGATGTGGGCCTCGACCGGGCCGATCTCACCGGCCACCAGCAGTGCCACGTGGCCGTCGCCGCGGTGCTCGCGCAGCACGGTGAGCGCGTGCCAGAGCGCCAGGTGCGGCTCGTCCGGCACGGTGAGCGCGGCGTTGGCGGCGGCCAGCGGCCGACCGGTGATCTCCGGGCCGCGTACCGCGGCGACGGCTTCCAGCGCGAGGTCGGTGGCCTGGCGCACGGCCGGGTCCTCGACGATCTGCTCGCCGGCGATCCGCCGGAGCGCAGCGTCGACACCGGCCAGGCGGGCCTCGATCAGCTGCTCGGGCGTCGCGTACGACCAGACGTCGGGTACCGCCCGCGCCACCATGCCGGGGTGGAAGTTGTGGAACGTCGCGGTCACCGTCGCGGCCGAGACCGCACCCAGCGGCGCCGCCCGGCAGCCGAAGTACCCCATCCAGTAGCCCTTGAGGCCGATCGCGTCGGTCGCCTGCCGGGACTCCGGCGCGAAGTAGCTCAGGATGTGGACGACCTCGAGGGCCTGCCAGGCGCGGCGGGCCAATGCGGGGAACGGGTCGCGGAGATCGGGCACAGATCCTCCCGGGCGGCGGAGGGGCGAACGCGTCAGCGATCGCGTGGACGGGCGACAGTCAGCCTGCCACAGGACCTAGCGCAATCGCCTCGTCCACCGACAGTTCCCGCCGTTCGGACCGGTGAGCTAGGTATTGCGGTCGGTGGTCGATGTCGGTTTGACATGGCAACCTTGCCCACGTGAGTGACGACGTGCTGGAGTTCGACGCGACGACGATCCCGGGTCGCCCCTGCTCGATGGCCGCGACGCTGTCCCTGGTCGGGGAGAAGTGGGCCCTGCTCGCCGTCCGGGAGATCTTCTGGGGCAACCACCGGTTCGACGAGATCGCCCGCAACACCGGCGCACCACGCGACCGGTTGGCCGCGCGGCTGCGGAGCCTGGAGGCGGCCGGCGTCGTCGAGCGGCAGCTCTACTCGGAGCGTCCACCGCGGTACGAGTACCACCTGACGCCGGCCGGACGGGACCTCTCGACGGTGATGCAGGCGCTACGCAGCTGGGGCGACCGCTGGCTGGTCGGGGAGCCCCCAGCAGCGGTCGCCCACAGTTGCGGGGAAGACCTGGACGCGTTGTACGTCTGCCGCCACTGCGGCGACGAGGTCCGCAACCGCGATCTCGAGCTGCAGATGCGGACCCCCGCGTGGGACCTGAGCGGCCCCGTCGTCCCCGACGATTCAGAGCAGTGAACGCCGGCGCCGGTAGCCGTCGATGGCGCCGGGGCCGAGCACCATCCGCGACCCCGCGCGCGCCCAGAGCGGCGGGTGCGACCGCGACCACGTCCGGCGGAGGTAGTAGCCGCCGAGCAGCGCGATCAGCGTGGCGTGACGACCGCGGCGGGCGACCACGACCAGCGCCAGCACACCGATCGTGACGAACACCCGTTTCACGCGGCCCACCGCGCGGGCGCCCGCACCGTGCGTGCGGTCCCGACGCGTGCGGTAGTGATGCGTCCGGTGACGACGTGTTCGGCGGGCGCGCACTGCTCGGCGGCGTGCTGCGCGCGGGCCGCGGCGAGGTACCGCGGGTGCCGGTACTGCCGTCGCCAGCGTCCCAGGCGGACCACCTCCCACCCGGCCGCGCGCATCCGGGAGTCCGGGCGGGCCCAGATCCGGGTTTCGATCCGGTCGAGGAACGTCGGTGCGGTCCGGACCGCGGGCCGCGTTCGTACCCCCGTTACTACCGCCGGTCCGGCGGCCGTTGCCGGAACGACCCGCAGCCGCGCGGCGGCCGTGATGTCGTCGGGGTGAAATCTGCCGTGCATCATGACGCCTCCGTCGGTACTGCGATGCGACCCCCGAGGAGGGCGAGTTCCTTCGGGTGGGGGTCGTGTGACGAGCGGGAGGTGGTCGCCGGCTCCCGTCCAGCGGGGAAGCCGGGCGTCCGGCGGACCCGAGTGGCAAACGATGCGGCCGGATACCGGCAGGGCCACTCGCAGCGCTGCGGCGCGCGGTAAGGTTATGTAAGGTCCCTATCGGCCAGACGATAGAGCGTTAAGGTACCTACAAAAGATGGTGCCTCGCCGCAGAGCCGTGGTCAAGCCTCTGCGCCGAGAACTCGTGTGGAGGCCGCCATGGCAGCCGTGAACGGCGAGCAGCCCCAGCGTCCGGATCAACCTGCGCGTTCCGAACAGAGCCCCTACCACGACCAGCCGCAGTACCAGGTGATCGCGAACGACCTGCGTGCCCGCATCCAGCGGCGGGAACTACCGCCCGGCGCCCAGGTCCCGACCGAGAAGGATCTGGCCGCCACCTACGGGTGCTCACGCAACACGGTCCGGATGGCGCTCTCCGCGCTGGCCAACGAGGGGCTGATCTCGGCGGGCCGGGCGCGGGCAGGCCGTACGGTCCGCCGTCGGGAGCAGTTCGTGCTGACCCACCGCGTCGAGGACGAACTGGGCGCCGCGCGGCTCCGCGGCCCGGACAGCTTCGCCGACCAGGCCCACCGGCTCGGGCGAACGCCGACGCAGAAGATCGAGGTGGCGATCGTGGCAGCCGGTCCGGAGTACGGGACCCGGCTGGAGGTGCCCGCCGACGAGCGGCTCGTGGTCCGCAGACGGGTGCGGTTCCTGGACGACACCCCGTCCCACCTGTCCGAGTCGTTCTACCCGCTCGCGCTGGTCAAGGACACTCCGGTGCTCGATCCGGAGGAGATCGTGCCGAGCGTCGTGCCGCTGCTGGCCGCGCTGGGGCACCGGCAGGTCCGCTTCGTCGACGAGATCATCGCCCGGATGCCGGATCCGTACGAGGTGCGGCTGCTGGAGATCGGTATCGGGGTTCCGGTGATCGAACACCTGCGGACCGGCTGGAGCCCGGAACGGCCGGTCCGGCTGACCCGGACCGTGCTGCCGAGCGACCGCCACCAACTCCGGTACGAACTACCGGGCTGAGGCCCGCCGGGGGCTCTCGGTACGGGCCCGTCCGTTGGCGTCCAGAGCGCCGTTCGTATTCGTGCGGACGCTCAGCGGCGCCGCACCGTTGACCGCGGCCCCCGGCGCGGAAGCGCCGTTCGCATGGGCGGGCGCCACAGCCGGACTCCGGGGCCGGCAGCGGCCCTGCGCCTCGTACCGGTCGCGGACGTGGTGCTGGGGCTCGGCGTAGCGGGTCAGCAGGAGCACCGATCCGAGCGCGGTCACGAACCCGATCGCCGCGAGCCACTCCCGCCCTGGCGCGATTCGGTCGCCGAGCAACAGCAGGCCGACCAGAGCGGGCGGAATCGCCGCCGCGGCGTCCATCGACGCGACGGCCGCGGTCGTGGAGCCGCGCTGCATCGCCAGGCCGAGCAGCAACTGCCCGATGACGGTGTGCGCCAGCAGGATGTAGAGCAGCGGGTCGGTGACGAACGCACCGAACGACTGGGCGCCCGCCAGCGGACGCGAGGCGATCGCCACGGCTCCGAACGAGAGCCCGGAGAGCGCGCCGAGCGCCACCGACCCCGGCGAGCCGTGCAGCCGGGCGCCGGCGCGTCCGAGTAGGCCGACGATCGGCACGCTCAGCGCGAGCGCCAGGACCTCGGGGCCGTTCAACGGTCTGGCCTTGGTCGTCTCGGCCGAGATGATCAGCGCGGCCAGGCCCAGCACCAGCGCGCCGAGCAGGATCACCTCGCTGAGCGGATGTCGCCACCGGAGGAACGCGACGCCGAGCAGCACGGTGACGCCCAGGCCCCCGGCGACGGCGGTCTGCACCAGGAAGAGCGGTAGGTCACGCCGAGCGAGGAAGGCGAAGAGGAACGCGCCCAGCTGACAGACCAGCCCGGCGACGTAGATCCGGTGTCCGGCGAGTTTGAGAAGCAGACCCGGATCGAGTTTCGCGTGCACGCTGACGCGGGCGGCGGCGACCGACTGCAAGAAGTTCGCCACGCCATAAGCGGCGACCGATGCGCCCAGGAAAACCCATCCGAAGGACACTCCTGCGAGGATAAGCCCCCACCTCACCAGGCGCGCGCGGAGGCACACGCACCACCCGTTCGGGCCAACACTGTCGCCTCATGACTCGTCACGTGTCGCTGCCGATGATCTTCAGTACCCCGTCGTGCAGCAGACCATTCGTCGCCACCGCACTCCCACCGGCGGGCCCCGGCCGCCCGGACAGGTCGGTGAACCGTCCGCCGGCCTCGGTGACGATCGCCGAGAGCGCCGCCAGGTCCCAGAGCGACACCTCAGGCTCGCAGGCGATGTCCACCGCGCCCTCGGCGAGCAGCACGTAGCTGTAGAAGTCGCCGTACGCCCGGGTACGCCAGACCGACCGGGTCAGGTCGACGAAGTCGCCCAGCGACCCCCGCTCCTCCCAGCCGGACAGCGACGAGTACGAGAGCGACGAGTCGGCGAGGTTGCCGACCGCCGACACCCGGATCGGGGTGCCCCCGGTCGGACGTCGTCCCGCGTAGGCGCCGCAGTTCTTCGCCGCCCACCACCGGCGGCCCAGCGCGGGTGCGCTCACCATCCCGGCGACCGGCTCGTCGTTCTCCAGCAGGGCGATCAGCGTCGCCCACACCGGTACGCCGCGGACGAAGTTCTTGGTGCCGTCGATCGGGTCGATCACCCAGCGCCGCACCCCGTGGCCGGCGACCTCCCCGAACTCCTCGCCGATGATGCCGTCGCGCGGGCGGGCCCGGTTGAGCGTCGCGCGCAGCGCCTGCTCGACGGCGGTGTCGGCGTCGGTCACCGGCGTCATGTCCGGCTTCGCCGATACCTGGAGGTCCTGTGCCTTGAAGCGCGCCGTGGTGATCCGATCGGCGGTATCGGCCAGGACGTGGGCGAACGCCAGATCGTCGGAGTAGCGGGGCATGGAATGGAGGCTACCGCTCAGAGCCGAACCAACTGTTCTGCCGCGTTCGGGTCGTCGAAGGCGCCGAAGCGCAGCAGGACCGACGCGGGACGGGCCGGGAACGAGCGCAGCGCCGGCTCCATCGCCGCGAACAACCGGTTGGCGTCCGGGCCGTACGCGGAGAGCACCAACTCGTTGTGGCCGGTCTCGTCCCGCCCGAACTGCGGTGGCTCGAACTCACCCGCTCCGGCCGACTCGATCGCCGAGGCGAGCTGCTCCTCCAACGCGTAGACGTTGTGCAGGTTCGTGGCGGTGCCCCGGGGACCCGGCGCGAGCCGGAAGCGAGCGACGACGACGTGCTCGGAGACGTCCGTCATCGCGAACGGCTGCTTGCGGGAGAAGAGTCCCAATGTTCGTGTCCCTAGTTGTGGGTGGCTCCGCGAGAGCGGGCCGACCGCTGCGACCCCCCGCGGGCGCACTGTACCGCTGCTGTGAATTCGGTTGCACGGGACACGAACACATCCGGACCGGGCGGTCGGTGCCCGATCGTCCGGTCGTCGGATAGCCGTGGAGAACTGAGACAACAGTGGTCTTTGATTCCGGTCAAGGAGGCGGGTGGGGGTGTAGGGGACGTGCCGGACAGGGTCCTTACCAGTGTCTTTCCGCCACGTTAGTAAGAACTGAAATCGCCGCGACTCGCGAGTAGATGGCGGTACGACGCGAGTCGTTCGTCGCTCGCGTGCCCGCCCGCGACCCAGGCGTCCAACTGGCATCCTTCGTCCGCGGATCGGTGCTCGCAGCCCGAGGGACACTCCTCAGCGCCCTCCGAGAGGTCCTCGAAGCCGGCGAGCAGGCTCGCGGGTGAGACGTGCGCGAGCCCGAACGAGCGGACGCCGGGGGTGTCGATCACCCAGCCGCCGTCCGGCAGCGCCAGCGCGACCGCCGACGTCGAGGTGTGTCTGCCCTTGCCGACCGCGCTCACCCCGCCGGTCGCGCGGGCGGCGTCCGGCACCAGGCGGTTGACCAACGTGGACTTGCCCACGCCGGAGTGCCCGATCAAGACGGACATCCGTCCGGTGAGCCGCTCGGCGAGCGTGACCGGCTCGCCGTCCCGGCGGGTGGTGACGACCGGGAGGTCGAGCGCGGCCCAGTGCTTGCTGAAGTCCTCGGCCGCGCCGGACGGGGCGAGGTCGGCCTTGGTCAGGCAGAGCAGCGGCGCCACCCCGGCGTCGAACGCCGCGACCAGGCAGCGGTCGACGAACCCGGTCCGCGGCGGCGGGTCGACGAGCGCGGTGACGATCACCAACTGGTCGGCGTTGGCGACGATCACTCGTTCGTACGGGTCGTCGTCGTCGGCCGTGCGCCGGAGGACGCTGCGCCGCTCGCTGATCCGGACGATCCGCGCCAGCGCGTCCGGGCCGCCGGACAGATCACCGACCAGCGCGACCTCGTCGCCCACGACGACCGACTTCCGGCCCAGCTCGCGGGCGCGCATCGCGATCACCGTCGACCCGTCGAGCCAGCACGTGTACCGGCCCCGGTCGACGCCGATGATCAGTCCCTGCTGCGCGTCCGAGTGGCTGGGCCTCGTCCGGGTGCGCGGCCGGGAACCACGTCCCGGACGGACCCGGACGTCGTCCTCGTCGAGCTCCCGCCGCGGGCTCAGTGTCCTCTCACCAACTCGGTCCAGACGTCGGTGAACGTCGGCATGGTCTTGCCGGTGGTAGCCACGTTCTCCACCGCGACGCCGTCCACCGCGAGCCCGAGCAGCGCGCCGGCCTGGGCCATCCGGTGGTCGTGGTAGGTGCCGAACACCCCGCCGTGCAGCGGGCGGGGTTCGATCGCGAGCCCGTCCTCGGTCTCGGCGACGGCACCGCCCAGCTGGTTCAGCTCGGTCGCCAGCGCGGCGAGGCGGTCGGTCTCGTGCCCGCGCAGGTGCGCGATCCCGCGCAACCGGGACGGCGTCTCGGCCAGCGCCGCGAGCGTGGCCAGCACCGGCGTCAGCTCGCCGACGTCGTGCAGGTCCGCGTCCAGGCCGGTCAGCCGGGCCCCGGCGGCGACGGTCAGCCCGCGGTCGTCCAGTGTGACCACCGCTCCCATCCGGGCCAGCAGGTCGCGCAGCGCGTCACCGGCCTGGGTGGTGCGCGTCGGCCAGCCGGTGATCGTGACGCTTCCGCCGGTCGCCAGGGCGGCGGCCAGGAACGGGGCGGCGTTCGACAGGTCGGGTTCGACGTCGAGGTCGAGCGGTGCGATCGGACCCGACTCCACCCGCCACGTGTTCGGTTCGCCGTCGTCGACGGTGACGCCCGCGTCGCGCAGCATCGCGACGGTCATGTCGATGTGCGGCAGGCTCGGGACGGGCTTCCCGTCATGGAAAACGACGACGCCCTTCTCGTAGCGTGCGCCGGAGAGCAGCAGCCCGGAGACGAACTGCGACGAGGCGGACGCGTCGATCGTCACGCTCCCGCCGGGCAGCCCGCCGCGACCGGCCACGGTGAACGGCAGCGCGGCCCGGCCGTCGTCCGCGATCTCGGCACCGAGGCCGCGCAGCGCCTCGATCAGGCGCCCCATCGGACGTTCGCGCGCCCGGACGTCGCCGTCGAGCGTCACCGGGCCGTCGGCGAGCACCGCGGCGGGCGGCAGGAACCGCATGACCGTGCCGGCGAGCCCACAGTCCACGGTCGCCGGACCGTGCAGCGCGTTCGGGGTGACGCGCCAGGCGCCGTCGGCCGCGTCCGCCACCCCGACGCCGAGCGCGCGGAGCGCGTCGGCCATCAGCAGCGTGTCGCGGCTGCGGAGCGGTGCGCGCAGGGTCGAGGGCCCGGATGCGAGCGCGGCCAGGATCAGCGCGCGGTTCGTCACGGACTTCGACCCCGGCATCGTGACCGTGCCGACGACCGGCGCATCCGCGCGAGGGGCGGGCCACGGGTCGGGAAGCGGGGCGTTCTGCATGGGTGCCAGTCTGCCGGAAGTGTCGGTGGGGCTCGATAACGTGGCGGACATGTGCGGTCGGTATGCCTCCACCCGAAGCTCGGACGACCTGGTCGCCGAGTTCGACGCGATCGGCACCGCGTTCGACGAGCCGTTGCGTCCCGACTACAACGTGGCGCCCACCACCGACGTGCCGGTGGTCCGGGTATCGGCGTCCCGGGGTGGCCGGGTCGTCGACTCGCTGCGCTGGGGCCTGGTGCCGTCGTGGTCCGCGGACGTGTCGGCCGGGGCGCGGATGATCAACGCCCGCGCCGAGTCGGTGGCGTCCAAGCCCGCGTTCCGGTCGGCGTTCGCGCGCCGCCGGTGCCTGGTGCCCGCGGACGGTTGGTACGAGTGGTCACGGCGTCCCGACGGGCCGGGCAAGCAGGCGTGGTACCTGACCAGGGCGGACGGCGGTCCGTGCGTCTTCGCCGGGCTGTGGGAGGTCTGGGGCTCCGGCGACGAGAAGGTGGCGACGTGCTCGATCGTCACCACCGAGGCGCTCGCGCCGCTGAGCGAGGTTCACCACCGGATGCCGCTGTTACTGCCGCGCGAGCGGTGGGCCGAGTGGCTGGGGGAGTCGCCGGTGGATTCGGCCGCGCTGCTCGTCCCGCCCACGCCTGACTGGCTCGCCGGGATGGAGCTGCGGCCGGTCGGCCCGGCGGTCGGCAACGTCCGGAACAACGGTCCGGAGCTCAGGGCGGCGGTCGGCCAGCCGGCTCCGGTGCCGCTCGACACGTTGTTCTGAGTGGGTTTGTCCACGGCGGCCGAGACCGCTGGCGAAACCCCGTAACGACCCCTTCCCCGCCTCGTTGTCTGTGACGTAGCCCGTGGCACACGGTTTACTGCTGGCGCTTCCGCCGGGGGTGGCGCCCGTGTCACGGGGACACCGGTACAGGCACGCACCCGTGCAGGAAGGAGAGCAGACACGTGACTCGGGCCAGGCTGCCGAGGCCACATGAGGTGCTCGCGGCGAGCCGCGATCCCCGGTTGCTGGCGGCGAGGGCGGCACGACCGGCCGACCCGACATGGCGCACACGCGGTCGCTGCCGGACCGTCGACCCGGAGACGTTCTTCCCGCTCCCCACCGAACCGGCCGATCCGGCGCTCAGTTTCTGCCACTCCTGTGACGTCCAGGCAGACTGCCTCGCCGCCGCGTTGAACGCCGGCGACTGTGAGGGGGTCTGGGGCGGTACGACGCCGCGGGAACGACGCGCGATGCTGGTGGCATGGCGGAATCGGACCGGAGTGGCCGGCGCACCGACCTCGTTCACGAACGCGACACGCGCGCGGTCGGAACGCGCGGACACGATCCGGCGCGATACGTAGGTCAGGTCTCACCAGCCTCGCTGACGCGAGGCGAACCACTGGGGGAGCCCGCCGGGGGGCTCCTCCTGGACGTTCCCACCCGACGCGGGCCGGCTCGGGTCCTGCTCGAGCGTCCGTCCGGCCCGGCCGGATCTCTGCTGGTCCTCGGCCACGGCGCCGGGGGTGACGTCGATGCCCCGGACCTGGCGGCGGTCACGGCCGCGGCGGTGGCGGCAGGTGTCGCCGTCGCCAGGGTGACCCAGCCCTACCGGGTGGCCGGCCGACGGGCACCCGCCCCGGCGAACCATCTCGACGAAGCCTGGCTGGACGTGGTTCCGGTCGTGCGGGACGCCGTGCCCGGCTGCCCGCTCGTCGTCGGCGGGCGCTCCAGCGGCGCCAGGGTGGCCTGCCGTACCGCGGCCGAACTCGACGCCGCCGCGGTGGTGGCGCTGGCGTTCCCCACGCATCCGCCGGGCAAGCCGGAGCGCACTCGCGTGGATGAGCTGCCCCGGGACCGGCCGACGCTGGTTCTCAACGGAGACCGTGACCCGTTCGGCGTCCCGCCGGTCGTCGGGGACATGACGCTGCACGTGCTTCCCGGCGCCGACCACGGCCTGAAGAAGGCCGTGGAGGCCGTCGCGGAGCTCGTGGTCGCCTGGCTCCGCGCTCGTACCTGGGCGGACTAACCGGCCGCGGCGATCGGGGCGACGGTGGCCGCGGTCAGGCGGGTCAGGTCCGCGGGTGAGACCTCCACCTCGAGCCCGCGCCGCCCGGCCGAGACGAACACGGTCTCGAACGTCTCGGCGCTGGCATCCACCACGGTCGGCAGCCGCTTCCGCTGTCCGAGCGGGCTGATCCCGCCCCGGACGTAACCGGTCGTCCGTTCGGCGAGCGTCGGGTCGGCCATCGACGCCCGCTTCTTGCCGACCGCGGCCGCGAGCGCCTTGAGGTCGAGGTCGCCGGTCACCGGCACGACCGCGACATGCAGCGCGCCGTCCACCTGTGCGACCAGCGTCTTGAACACCCGCTCGGGCGGGACGCCCAGCGCCTGTGCCGCTTCCAGCCCGTACGAGCCGGACGCCGGGTCGTGCTCGTACTCGTGAACAGTGAATCCGGCACGTGCCTTCGTGAGTGCCTGTGTCGCTGGGGTCCCTCGGCCTGCCATGCGGCGATGCTAAAACCACGACCTGGCGGAACATTCGCCCGGATGGCTGTGTTGTCCGGGCGTGTGGGATGAGCGAACCGTATGGGATCAGAAGACGGCTCAGGGTTTGCCCCGGATGGTGACGGGTAGCCCGGGTGCGCTGGCGGAGCTGGAGCGGTCGGAGCCGACCGTGGTGCTCGGAGATATGTCCGACCCGAAGGCGGTGAATTTCGGGTCGCCGATCAGCCGCAATGCTGTCAAGCTCGACACGGTCGTTACGACCAGTGGTGATGCGGGTTACGGCAGTGGAGGCGCGCTCCGCCTATCCTCTATGACGAGCCCGGTATCGGTGCTCCGGTCGGGTTCGGTCCCGACGCCCATCCAGCCTGGAGAAGACTTGCCCACAGCCCCTCAGCCCGACGACGTGGCCGGCGCGCAGCCGGACGTCGACGCAGAGCCTGGTCAGGACGCTGCCGACGAGGCGGCGTCGGCCAAGGTGACGGCGGAGTCGACGGAGACGGTGGCTGAGCGCAACGCGCGGTTCGAGCGGGACGCACTGCCGTACCTCGACCAGCTCTACGCCGCGGCGCTCCGGATGACGCGCAACCCGGCCGACGCCGAGGACCTCGTGCAGGAGGCGTACGTCAAGGCGTATGCGGCGTTCCACCAGTTCCAGGCGGGCACGAACCTCAAGGCCTGGCTGTACCGCATCCTCACGAACACCTTCATCAACAACTACCGCAAGCGCCAGCGGCAGCCGCAGCAGAGCCCGACCGAGCAGATCGAGGACTGGCAGCTGGCCGCGGCCGAGTCGCACTCGTCGTCCGGGCTGCGTTCGGCGGAGGTCGAGGCGCTCGACCGGCTGCCGGACTCGGACGTGAAGGACGCGCTGCAGGCGCTGCCGGAGGAGTTCCGTCTCGCGGTCTACCTGGCCGACGTGGAAGGCTTCTCCTACAAGGAGATCGCCGACATCATGGGGACGCCGATCGGCACCGTGATGTCGCGGCTGCACCGTGGGCGACGTAACCTGCGGCGTCAGCTGGAGCAGTACGCGCTGGACCGGGGAATCGTCCGCGCCGCACCCGAGGGGGTGTCGTCGTGAGCTGCGGTGGACCACACGAGGTCGACTGCGCCGAGGTGCTGGCCGAGGTATGGCTGTACCTGGATGCGGAGACCGACGGGCCGAGCCGGGAGAAGATCGCCGAGCACCTGGACGAGTGCGGGCCGTGCCTGCGCGAGTTCGGTATCGAGCAGGAGGTCAAGGCGCTGGTGGCTCGCTGCTGCGGCGGCGAGGTCGCGCCGGACAGCCTGCGGCGTCGCCTGATCACCACGATCCGCCAGGCCGTGGTATCCGACGACGGGTCGCGTGCCGTCTACGAGGAGACGACGATCGAGGTCCGGCGCGAGGCCTGACCTCCGACGCTTCGAGAACGACTACGCCCCCGCCGGTTCACCGGCGGGGGCGTTCATTTGTCTCCGCAGCCGTGATCAGCTGTTGGGACGGCGACCGTGGTTCGCCTTCTTGTTCTTCCGGGCCTTCTTCTTACGAGCGCGCCGAGCCATCTCGGTCTCCTTCCGTTGACGTCGCTCTCCAGCATGTCACGGTGAACGGGGACCGAGTCGCCCGGGCTCAGCTGACGGTCACCCCGTGCTGGGAGCATCGCGCCGACCAGCCGACCGGCGTGACCTGCACGACCATGCGCCGGCGACAGGACGGGCAGAAGCGCGGTGGTTCGAGCGCGAGCGCCCGGACGCAGGCGTCGTGTTCCCGGCCGTCGAGGGGCTCACCGCAGCGGCCGCAGTACTCGCTCACAGCGTCTTGGTGTAGGCGAGCAGCTCGACGCCGTCGGTCGGGGCCCAGTCGAGCTGCGGTGTGCGCTCGAACCCGAACCGGCCGTAGAGCCGCTGCGCCGTGTTCATCTGCACCTTGGTGGAGAGGACGACGCTGCGCGCACCGTTCCGGGCGGCCATCTCAAGGCACTCTCTGACCAACCGGGTGCCTACTCCCCGTCCGCGCTGGTCGGGGGCCACCGCCAGCATCCGGAACTCGGCCTGGCCCTCGTGAGAGAGCTCGGCGTAGGGCGAACCGGGGAGGCAGAACGTCACCGTTCCGAGCAACCGGCCCTGCTCGTCGATCGCGACGAGTAGTTCACAGTGGTTGGCCCGGTGCTCGGCGTCGCGAAGTTCCTCGGCGTAGTCCGAATCGTTGGCCAGCAGGCCATCAGCCGCGTAGGCGTCGTACGTGAGCTCACCGATCGTCGCGTACTCGGCCGGCACGGCCGCGCGGATCGTGATCACGCCGACGGGCGGCGGGTGGGACGACGTTGTCACATCGTTTTGTGTACCAGAGAAATGTGACCGCACCGCAGGACTGACCGTCACAAAGTCGCCGAGAGCGCCTTGATCGGCATTTTCAAGTCAGCCAACATGGCGAGATCCTCGGTGGCCGGGCGGCCGAGCGTCGTCAGGTAGTTGCCGACGATGACCGCGTTGATTCCGCCCAATACGCCCCGTTCAGCCAGGTCGCCGAGGGTGATTTCGCGCCCGCCCGCGAACCGCAGGATCGTCCGGGGCAGGGCGAGGCGGAACGTCGCTACCGTGCGCAGCGCCTCGGTGGCCGACATCACGGGCTGGTCGCCGAACGGCGTCCCCGGGCGGGGGTTGAGGAAGTTCATCGGAACTTCGTCCGGTTCGAGCGTCGCGAGCTGCGCCGCGAACTCCGCGCGCTGGGCGCGTGTCTCGCCCATGCCGACGATGCCGCCGCAGCACACCTCCATGCCGGCGTCCCGGACCATCGTGAGCGTGCTCCACCGCTCCTCCCAGGTGTGGGTGGTGACCACCGTGGGGAAGTAGGAGCGGGCCGTCTCGAGGTTGTGGTTGTAGCGGTGGACGCCGATCTCGACCAGCTCGTCGACCTGCTCCTGGGTGAGCATGCCGAGCGAGGCGGCGACGTTGATGTCGACGGCGTCCTTGATCGCGGCGACACCGGCTCGCATCTGGGACATCAGCCGGGCGTCCGGTCCGCGGACGGCGGCGACGATGCAAAACTCGGTCGCCCCGGTGGCCGCCGTCTGTTTCGCGGCCTCCACCAGCGACGGGATGTCGAGCCACGCGCTGCGCACCGGGGACGCGAACAGCCCGGACTGGGAGCAGAAGTGGCAGTCCTCCGGGCAGCCGCCGGTCTTCAGCGACACGATGCCCTCCACCTCGACCTCCGGGCCGCACCAGCGCATCCGCACCTCGTGGGCGAGCGAGAGCAGGTCGTCCAGGCGCTCGTCGGGGAGCTCCAGGCACGCGAGCGCCTGCTCCTCGGTCAGGCCGCGGCCCTCCTCGAGCACCTGGGTCCTGGCGGTCCGGAGGATGTCCTCGGAGACACCGGTGGGTGCGGCAACGGTCGCGGTCATCGGTGACCTTCTTCCTTCGGGAGAGGGTGCGTGCGCTTACTGCGGGACGGCGGCCGGGGCCGGGTCGATGCTCGCGCGGAACGCCATCGCGTCGAACGTCCCGCCCCAGGAGGCGTCGAGTCCGGCGGCGGCGACCGCGAGAAAGTCGGCTTCGTGCGGTGCCCCGGCAGGCAGGACGCCGTCGAGCGGCCGGCCGGTGACGGTCTCCAGGTCGACGACGTTGCAGCGGGTGGCCAGGTCCGGGTCGGTCGGCCAGCTGCCGATCACCAGGCCGGCCAGCGGAACACCCCGGCCGTCCAGCGCCTCGACCGTGAGCGCCGTGTGGTTCAGCGTCCCCAGCCCGGCGGCGGCCACGAGCAGGACCGGTGCCTGCACGGCCCAGGCCAGGTCGGCGAGCGTCCAGCCGTCGGGTCCGAATCGGACGAGCAGACCGCCGGCGCCCTCGATGAGAACGAGGTCGTAGTCGTCCTCGAGCGCGGCG
Source organism: Cryptosporangium aurantiacum (assembly GCF_900143005.1). Lineage (NCBI taxonomy): Bacteria > Bacillati > Actinomycetota > Actinomycetes > Cryptosporangiales > Cryptosporangiaceae > Cryptosporangium > Cryptosporangium aurantiacum. The sequence goes on along the minus strand of NZ_FRCS01000005.1, from coordinate 56,610 downwards.
ATGCTCTTCGCGACCGCAGTCAGCCGCAGCGGGCGGTCACCGGCCTGCCGCGCGGCGGCCTCGGGGGAGAGGGGATCGGGGTAGCGCGCGTATTCGTAGGTCACCACGCCGGGCGCCAGCCGTTCGATCTCGGCCAGATCGCCGGGCTCGCCGGGCCGCAGACCGGTCTGCGCGGGTTTGACGACGGCGACCGAGCGGTCGCGCGACCGAGCCAGTGCCGCGACGGCGGCGGTCGTGACGGTCTTGCCTACCTCGGTGGAGGTGCCGGAGACGGCGACGATGCCCACAGTCGGCCACCCTACGACGGCACGGTCTCCCCAGCCGCCCCACGACACCGACTGTGACCCGCGCCATCACCGTTTACCAACAGAGTGCTCGCTACTTTCGTACCTACCAAAGTCGACGGGCGCTATACGATCGAGTGTCTAGCACCCCGCTATTGCAGGAGAGCAGTCATGCCTCGAACGAGTCCCACCGTGCGTCGTCGTCGCCTGGGGCAGGAGTTGCGGGCCCTGCGGGAAGCAAAAGGCATGACGGTCGAGCAGGTAGCGAAAGAGCTCGACTGGTCACCGTCGAAGGTGAGCCGGATCGAGACGACCCCGATCAAGGTGGGGACCGTCGACCTGCGCGCGTTGCTCGACGTCTACGAGGTCTTCGAGAAGGACCGTCGTGCCGGCATGCTCGAGCTGGGCAAGGAATCGCGGGAACCGGCGTGGTGGATGAGCGTCAACGACCGCACGCCGGTCGACAGCTTCAAGGCATTCATCGGATTCGAGGCCGAGGCGCATCAAATCCTGACCTACGAGCCGACGATCATTCCCGGCTTGCTGCAGACCGAGGCTTACATGCGCGCGCTGATGCGTGCGCTGTTCACCAGGGATGCGGACATCGAGGAGGCGGTGAAGCTACGCCTGACTCGCCAAGAATTGCTCACCAGCGGGGACGATCCGCTCAAATACACGGCGATCATCGACGAGGCCGCTCTTCGCAGGCCGGCCGGCGGCGTCAGGCGGCGTGAGGTGATGCGGGAGCAGATCGAGAAGCTTCTGACGCTCTCCGAGCGCTCGAACATCGCGATTCGTGTACTGCCGCTGGCCAATGGACTTCACCCGGGGATGAACGGCGCGTTCACGGTGGTGGAACTGCCGCACCCGGATGATCCGGACATCGTTTGGCTGGAGGCGTTCACGGTTGGCGCGATGCTGAGCTCGAAAGAGGACGTCCGGTACTACAACCGCGTGTTCGACGGCGTGCAACAGGAGTCTCTCGGCCGCGACGCCAGTGAAAATTTTCTTCAGGAGATGCTCGCCACCTATTGAGGGCGGGCTGTGTCGGCGAGTTGGCCGATTACACGATGCCCTGACGACGGTCGGACTGTTCGATGCGGGACGGACGGCCGAGGCGCCCGGGCGGCGGCCGTCACAGCATGCCACCGTGCGGTGTGACCGAACTTGCGTGACCGGCGCAAACGCTGCGTGTTGCTACGTACCGTCACCGCGTGGTGCGGCTGTGTCGATGAAGACACGTGCAAGTCTCGCCTTGCAAGGCGCGTCTTGCACGCCCTAGGATGCAGATAACTCGGCGGGGCCCGCAGGCCAGGAGGTATCTCGATGCGGCCGCGTGTTTCGGGCCGGGAGGACTCTCAAGACGAGTTCTTCCCGCCCAGCTTCGGTGCTACGCGGATGATCTCTGCCTGTGCCGAGGTGCTCATCCGGTGCGGTGAATTCGCATGATGGTCGCATCGTGACGAGCCACCCGGCGTTGCTGGCGAATGTGGTCGGGAACCAGGTTCGTAACTCGTTCTTTGTGACAGCACATTATCGGTACAGTTTACGTCCGAAAAAGTGTGCCGAGCGTTCGAACGAACTAGGGGTTCGACCCGGGAAATGCTGTTCGGTCTCGCTTTCGTGGCCGATGTACTTTGTGTCAGCGTCGGTTGCCGCACCGCGTCAGCCGGCGATCGAAGGGCATTGAGCTGCGTCGTAAACCTGCATTCATTCCAGTGGGCACCATGGCGGTGCCGCCCGTTTCATTCGAGAGGTTCGGTCCTGATATGGAGACTTCATTGAGGTTCGAGGGTGTGGCGTGGCGCAAGAGCGCGTCCAGCGGCCTTGGAAACTGTGTCGAAGTGACGTCGGCTCCGATGGACGGTCTGGTCGGCATGCGTGACACGAAGGACCGCGGCGGCGTTGTCCTCGCGATTCCGACGACTACCTGGGTGTCGTTCTTGAGTGACCTCAAAGCGGGCCGCATGCGCTGAAACGAACGGAATGCGAAGCTTGGTGGTTAGGGAAGAAATTATCCGGTAACTCTCCCTTCCGGACGCCCGACTCTGCATACTGGTAGAGCCGTGGACACTTCAGCGTGCGGTGCCGGTCACGATAAGTGAGCCGCGCGTCTGACCCATGGGGAAGGGAGCGGGGCGTGGCGAAGAGGGACGGTGTATTCCGGAAGTCGATCTCGAGCGGCCTGAGCAACTGCGTCGAAGTGGCCTTCACCGAGAGCGATGTCCGGGTACGTGACTCCAAACAGGTTCCGGGTGGGGTGGTCTTAGCTTTTCCCACGTCGGTGTGGCTCGACTTCGCTGAAGGGGTGAAGGCGGGGCGCTTCGACCCACCGAGCTGCTGAGCGGCTCTGCACGTACGACTGTCCCCTCTGCGCAAGACGAGGATGCGCAGAGGGGACAGCCTTTTCTCGGCCCCCCCACCCCTGGGGCCGAGGCTCATGGGTGGTGGATCGTGCGTGTGAAGTTCGCCGTCAGCCGGCCGTGAGTGATTGGATCTCCGGGCCCGGTAGTCGGGCCAGCAGGTAACCGGTCGCGGTGGTTCGGTGCAGCGTGAGGCTGTCGAGCTCGGTCGTCAGGACCACCACCGGCCACTTGTCGGGGTCGTCCGAGGTGACCGCCCAGCCGACGATCTGTCGGCCGTGCAGGAGTCCCCAGGGCAGGATTCCCCCGGGTTCCGGATGAAACGGTGGCGGGAAGTGGTCGCAGGTGATCGTCCGCAGCGACGTCACCAACCGCTGAATGCCTTGCAGCCACGGCATCAGGTCGAGCGTGTCCTCGCCGCTGCCGGGGCCGTAGACGACGACGTCCGCGACGATGCCCGGCCCACGGTCGTCGATCAGTGCGCGATAGTCCGAGGGAAGTTCGGTGCCGAGATACCGCTCGGCGTCCGCCCAGGAGACCCGCCGTCGGCGCAGGGCCCTCGGCGGATCAACGCGGCGGAGTAAGTCGACCGCACCGGCCTGCGGTGGCTCCGCGGTCTTCCCGGCCAGGTCCCCCCACCCGGACGGGAACGCCCCCACCCCGCCGTGCCGTCGGCCACGCTCTGCGGCCGAGCAAGACGGGTACTCCGAGACCACCCAGACGGTTTCGCGCCGGAAGCGAAGCGTCCGGAAGGTGGGCGGCGTACTGCTGTTCCGCACCCGGAAGGCGCGGCGTACTCGGTGGAGTCCTCTTCGTGTCCAGAGAGTGTTCATCGCACTCACCCCTCCGACGGGCTGCCCATCTTCCCGTCCAGAGGCAGTATGCAAGATGCATGGCGAGTATCGCAACCAGCAAAGCGAGATTTCGCAATAGTCGGGCCGCAAGAATGCCCGCGCAAGTTTATGCTCGCAAAGTGACGCCAGAGCTCGTGCAGCGTACGCGCGACAAGCTCGTTACCAGCGCGTTCAGATGTGATTTCTGTGTCGAGAGTGGCTACGGATGAGGTCACGCTCCACGGTCTCGACCGTAGATGACACCATCCTTGCCATGACGACGTCGGGGCGGTCCGAGTCGCCGGCCGCGGAGGAGCGGGTCACCGGCGACGGGACGAGCGAATCCGCACCCGAACAGAGCCACGTCGAGGCCCCGTCCAACGGCTCCGCGCCTGCCGCGGAGCAGCCGCGGGCCGACGGGGCGCCGATCATCGAGGCGCCCGAGCCGCCGCGCCGCGTCCACCGCCCGCTCGACCTGGTCCGGCTCCTCGTCTCGGTGGCCGGCCTCGCGGTCGCGATGCTCTTCGGCGCCTTCGACAGCAACACGGTCGCCGGCCTCGACAAAGACGTCACCGCCGCCACCGCCCCGCTCCCGATCGCGCTCGGCGTCCTGATCACCACCGGGTCGGGCCTGCTGATGCTCGCGCTCCCGGCCGTCATCGTCGTGGACCTGCTCGTCCGCCGCCGGCTGCGGATCCTGGCCGACGGCACGCTGGCCTTCCTCGCCTGTCTGGCCTGGGTCGCCGCACTGCAGTCCGTGCTCCGCCAGCTGGGCAACGCGGACGCGCTCGCCGCCTCGCTCACCACCGCGCAGGCCGCCGACCCGGGCATCACCGGTTTCAGCGCCGGGGTGGCCGCGATCGCCACCGTGGCGCAGATCGGCCGCCAACCCCGGTTGCGCGTCCTGGGCGGCGTCGTATTTGTCTTGTTCGGCCTGGCGCAGGTCACGCTCGGAGCCACCGCCGTCGCGGTAGTGATCTCGCTGCTCATCGGCCGCGTCGTCGGCATGTTCGTGCGGTGGGCGGCCGGGACCACCCCGTCCAGGCCCAGCCCGCGCGCGGTGGTGGCGGAACTACGGCGGGCGGGCGTCGAGCTGGTCTCGCTGCGTCCCCGGCACCTCGACATCGACGACCCGGTGTTCTTCGACGCGATCGACAGCGGTGGGCGCTCGCTCGTCGTCCACGTGCTCGACCGCGACCACGAGGGCGCGGGTGTTCTGCAGGCGGTCTGGCGCACGGCGCGGTTCCGCGAACCGGCGGGCCGGAAGGCCCTCGTCTCGCTGCGCCGGGCGGTCGAACACGAGGCGCTGATCAGCGCGGTGATGGCCGCCGCGGGCGCGCGGGTGCAGGGCATGGTCGCGGCGGTTCCGGTGGAACCGGACGCGGTCGTCCTGGCCTATCAGGACGTTCCCGGCCCGACGCTCGACGAGATCCCGCTCGGCCAGCTGGACGACGACCGGCTGGACGCGGTCTGGCGGCAGGTACTGCTGCTGCACCGGCGAGCCATCGCGCACCGCGGGCTGGCCGGCCAGAACATCGTCTTCCCGCCGGACGGGGGCGCCGGGCTGCGGTTCAGCGGTGCCGGGTTGATCGCCGCGCCGGTCGCCGCGCTCCGCATCGACCTCGCGCAGTTGCTGGTCACGCTCGCGCTCAAGGTCGGCGTCGACCGCGCCGTCGAGAGCGCGCTGCGTGCGCTCGGTACCGAGCGGCTGGCCGAGGCGGTCTCGGCTCTGCAGCCGGTCGCGCTCGGCCGGACCAGCAGGCAGGCGCTGCGCCGTGACAAGGCGCTGCTCGACACGCTGCGGGACCGCGTACTGGACGTGATCGGCACCGCGCCACCCGAGCCGGTTCGCCTGGAGCGCCTGCGGCCGCGCACGATCATCTCGGTCGTCGCGCTCACCGCCGCGGCGTACGTGCTGCTCGACCAGATCGCCGGCCTCGACCTGGTCGCGGTGATCACCGACGCGGACTGGCGGTGGCTCGCGCTCGCGGTGCTGCTCGGCACCGTCCGGTTCGTCGGAGCGGCGATCGCGCTGACCGGTTTTGTCGCCGAACGTCTGCGGTTCGCGCGCACGTTCCTGGTTCAGGTCGCGTCGTCGTTCCTCGGGCTGGTGGCGCCGGCCGGTGTCGGTGGTGCCGCGCTGAACGTCCGGTACCTGCAACAGGCGGGCGTACCAGCGGCTGCCGCAGTGGCCGCGGTGGCGCTCTGGCAGCTCGGGACCGTGGCGGTCACCGTGCTGCTACTCATCGTCGTCGGACTGATCGCGGGCAACGACCAGGCGCGCTCGCTCGAAGTGCCGGACAGCGCGCTGATCACGCTCGGGATCGTCATGGCGGTGGTCGCTGCCGTGTTCATGGTCCCGTTCGGACGGCGGTTCCTGCTGGCTCGGCTGCGGCCCTACCTGGCCCAGATCACGCCCCGGTTGGCCAGCGTGTTCACCAGGCCGGCCCGCCTCGGTGCCGGAGTCTTCGGGACGATCCTGCAGTCGGCGGCGACCGTGCTCGTGATGAGCGCCTGTATCGAGGGGTTCGGCGGCTCGCTGTCCTGGTCGGTGGTCGCGGTCGTAGTGCTCGCCGGAACGGCGCTCGGCTCGGCCGCCCCCACGCCCGGTGGCCTGGGTGCGGTCGAGGCAGTGCTCTCCGCGGGCCTGACCGCGGGCGGCCTCGACGGTGCGACCGCGATCTCGTCGGTGCTGCTGTTCCGCATGCTCACGTTCTGGTTGCCCGTGCTGCCCGGGTGGCTCTCCTTCACCTGGCTGAGCCGCAAAGAACTGGTTTAGGACGCCAGGCAAGCAGCTGTTTCTGGGGCGCCTGAGCATTTCTGGGGCTGCTGCGTCGGCGCTCCGATTCTCGGCAGATCGTTGCCTTGTGCATGATGCATTGTTCGGGCATGCTTTCTGCAACTCATTGATCGCATCACTATCACTGCGGTTTGATCCACGAGAATTGCGGCGATAGGGAGGGTGGCGAGTAGCAACGGCGCTGATGGGTGTCGGAACGGCTCCGTGGAGTCGCACCGGGTCGACTGGGGGAGGCGGCGATGGGCGCGGAGGCATGGATCGGCCTGGTGACCGCGATCCTGGCGGCGGTGACGATCGGCGTGATGTACCGCCTGTCCCCGCGTGAACACGACGAGCCGCACTTCTCCGTCCTGCGGCGCCCCACCACCACCGGGTGGACGGTGACCGCCTACAACGCCGGGAACGGCGAGGCGCCGCTGGCGTGGTTCGAGCTGGTGCCCGATCCGGCGGGCCGTGCCTCGGCGATCGACCCCGACACCGCGATCCGGGTACCGGCGGGCGGGACGCTCCGGGCTGAGGTGCTCCGTTCCGAACGGCCGCGTGGGCTGGGGGTGGAGCTGTGCTGGCTCGACCGGGATCGCGAGGAGCACCGGTCGGCCGTGCTGCTCCCGGAGCCCGAGGAGCCGGCGGCCAAGAGCCGGAAGATCCGCCGCCGCCAGTCCTGACCGCCCCCGCGCGCCGCCCCGCATCGCCCGCGGGGCGGCGACGGGGCGATGGCGGTTACGGCATTGCCCGCGGGCCGGGCGGAGGGGATGGCCGCGGGGCGTCAGTGGCGGGTCGGGATGCGGAGCGTGCGGGCGACCGCGGTGAACGCACGCGCGGCCAGCGCCACCTCGGCGTCCGACAAATCAGCGCGCGCGGTCAATCGCAGGCAGGCCCGGCCCTCGGGAACCGAGGGCGGTCGGAAGCAGCCGACCTTCAGCCCGAACTCCGCGCAGACCGCCTGCGCGTGCAGCGCGGCGTGCGGATCGCCGATCGTCACCGACAGCACAGCACCGTCCGGACGCGTCACCGACAGCCCGGCCGAGCGGGCCGCCCAGGCCAGCTCGCTCGCCCGCGCACGGACGGTGGCCACCAGCTCCGGCGTGGACGCCAGGATCCGGAGCGCGGTCAGCGCGGCGGCCGTCGACGCGGGCGCCAGACCGGTGTCGAAGATGAACGGCCGGCCGCGGTCGATCAGCTCCTGGATCACCTCCGGAGCGCCCAGCACCGCCCCACCCTGCGACCCCAGCGCCTTCGACAGCGTCACCGTGCGGACGACGTCCGGCTCACCGGCGAGCCCGGCCGCGTACACCGCACCCCGCCCCCGCTCACCGATGACGCCCAGCGCGTGCGCCTCGTCGACGACCAGCAGCGCCCCGTACTGCCGGCACACCGCGTGCAGGTCGGGGAGCGGCGCCAGGTCGCCGTCGACGCTGAACAACGCGTCGGTGACCACGACCGCGTGCTCCTCCGGACGGCCGGCCAGTGCCCGCTCGACCGCGCCGACGTCCCGGTGCGGGGTGATCGTCACCCGGGACCGGGAGAGGCGGCAGGCGTCCACGATCGAGGCGTGGTTCACGGTGTCGGAGACGACCAGCACGTCCGGGCCACCCAGGACCGTCACCGCACCGAGGTTGGCCAGGTACCCCGAGGAGAAGACCAGCGCGTCCGGCGCTGCCGAGAACCGGGCCAGCGCGGCCTCCAGCTCCGCGTGCAGCACGGTCGTGCCGGTGACCAGCCGGGAGCCGGTGGCGCCCGCGCCCCACGTGAGCGCGGCCGCGGCCGCGGCCGACACCACCCGCTCGTCGCGGCTGAGACCGAGGTAGTCGTTGCCGGCCAGGTCGACGAGACCATCGCCGGCGACGGGCCGGGGGCGCAGCCGTCGGGTCAGCCCGGAGACCGTCCGGACCGAGTACGCGTCACGGAGACGCTGCAGTGGATCGCTCACTCGACGGAGTTCCTTACCTACTTCAAAGCCACGACCTGCGGTTATGCCCCGTGGGTCGGAGTCTGGCACAAACCTGGCACCGTCCGGGACGAGTCGCGGTTTCTCCTTACCGGGGAGTAGCACCGGATCTGGCTCAGTTGCGCGGCGCGACCTGGGACGAACCCTCCGAAGGGAGGATCAGGTCCCACGAGGGTCGAAACCGTCCGTTCGGAGGACCGGTTCGGTGGCCCCGACCTGCCCGTGCAATATTGAGCCGGTGTCGACACTCCGGGACCTGGTCGAGGAGCACACGTCTCTCTCCGGTGAGGACCTGGACCACCTGCACCGTCTCGCCGGCGACTGGCAGCTGGTCGCCGACCTGAGCTTCGCCGACCTCCTGCTCTGGCTGCCGGTCGCGGAGAGCGGCTTCCTGTGCGCGGCGCAGGTCCGCCCGACGACCGCGCCGACCGCCTACCACGACGACATGGTCGGCAAGATGGCCACCGGGCCGGTGGTCGACCAGCTCACGACCGCGATGATCGAGCGCCGGATCTGGCGCGAGGGCGACCCGGTCTGGCACGACGGCGTACCGGCCCGCCAGGAGGCGATCCCGGTCCGCCGGGGCGAGCGCGTGATCGCGGTCGTCGGACGGGTGACGAACCTGGCGGCGACCCGCGTGCCGAGCCAGCTCGAGCTCAGCTACCTGCAAGCCGCCGACGACCTGTGCCTGATGGTGGCCGGTGGCACGTTCCCGCCGCCGCCCGCGGAGGAGAAGACCGCGTCGGCGCCCCGGGTCGGCGACGGCCTGGTCCGGCTGAATTCGCTCGGCGTCGTCACGTACGCGAGCCCGAACGCCCAGTCGGCGTACCGCCGTCTGGGGTTGGCCGGGGACCTGGTCGGTGAGGACCTCGCGACGCTCACCCGCGGGCTGGCGACCGATCCGCTCGACGGCGGCGAGGTGTGCGCGCGGATCCAGGCGGCGGTGCACGGCGAGGTGAAGGGCCGCACCGAGGTCGAGGCGCGGGGTGCCACCGTGCTGATCCGGGCGTTGCCGCTGCTGCCGGACGGCTCGCCGATCGGTGCGCTGGTGCTGGTCCGCGACGTGACCGACGTCCGGCGGCGCGACAAGGCGCTGGTGACCAAGGACGCGACGATCCGGGAGATCCACCACCGCGTCAAGAACAACCTGCAGACGGTGGCCGCGCTGCTGCGTTTGCAGGCCCGGCGGGTCGGGACGTCGGACGCGCGGGCGGCGCTGGAAGAGTCGGTGCGGCGGGTGGCGTCGATCGCGATGGTGCACGAGACGCTCGCGTCGTCGCTGGACGAGACCGTCGACTTCGATTCGATCGTCGACCGGGTGATCTCGATGGTCGCCGACGTGGCCGCGCCCGAGTCGCGGGTGCTGGTGCGGCGGGTGGGTTCGTTCGGCGTGCTGTCGGCGCAGATCGCCACACCGCTGGTGACGGTCGCGACCGAGTTGGTGCAGAACGCCGTCGAGCACGCGTACGGGCCGGGTCAGGCCGGTGAGGTGATCGTGGCGGCGCACCGGTGGCGCGGCCGGCTGCACGTCCGGATCACCGACGACGGCCGGGGGCTGCCGGAGGACTTCGAGCTGGACAACTCCGAGCGGCTCGGCCTGCAGATCGTCCGGACGCTGGTCACCGGTGAGCTGAACGGGACCCTGGAACTCCGCCCCCGCCCCGAAGGCGGCACCGAAGCGGTCCTAGTAGTCCCCTTGATTCCCTTTCGCTGAGGGCGGCCGGGCCGATCAACGTGATCGGCCCGGCATCCCCGTCGTTGGGGGTGCCGGGCCGGTCAGGCTCGTGCGAAGGTTTCAGGCGGTGCGGGCGCGCTGCCGGTTGCGTCGCTTGAGCGCCCGGCGTTCGTCCTCGCTCATCCCGCCCCACACGCCGGCATCCTGACCCGATTCAATGGCCCACTGCAGGCAGGATTCCGTCACCGAACAACGGCGACAGACGGCCTTGGCCTCTTCGACCTGCAGCAGAGCCGGGCCGGTCGTCCCGATCGGGAAGAACAGCTCGGGGTCCTCGTCGCGGCAGAGGGCGCGGTGGCGCCAGTCCATGCCAATTCTCCTTGTATCGATCTGGGGTTCGCCGTCCTTGCCCACACCGAGCCGGACGGCGGCTGAAGCTCAAGTGTGGTGTTGCTTGTGAATGCTTTCACGAACTGCGGCTATGTCAAGGGGTTGTGAACCTTATTTAGGACGGTCGTGAGCCGACTCACCTGCGGTTAGATCGGACAATACGCTAGTAACGGTGTACTTCACCCTCAAATGAGGTGCAAACCGCGGCGAGTGTTACGCTCCGCAGCCACCGCCCGCGCCCGCAACGCTCGGCGTCGACACGTGGTGTGTTTAGCGCCGGGTGTCACGGATGTCGGTTGACCACCCTGAACCACAGGAGAGTTCTCTACTGAACCGCGTCCTGCCGGTCAGGTCCGTAACGCCCCTCACTGTCATGAACGCTCATGCGGCGGGGGGTTCCGCGCTTCTTAACGCCTAAAACGTTCGCGCACGAGGAAGTTTTAAGGTCCGTCGTTCAGTGATGCGAAAAAACGTGTCTCACACCACGACGCGAAGTGCGTTCGGCACCGCCGTGAATCGCAGCTCGGAGAGTTCGCCGAGGTAGTCACCGTCGACCTGGGCGGCCAGCGCGGCGTCCGAACGGAGCACGAACCCGGACAGGTCGTGCTCGCGGAGAATGTGGCGGCCGTGCGGATCCGGTTGCGGCGAAAGGATCTGCCAGACCGTTCGGAGCGTGCTCGGCAACCCGAGCGCGCGCAGCGCCAGCAAATCCAAACCCGCGTCGAACGACGCTTCGGGGCACGGATTCACCGGGCGCGGTCCGAGATAGGTCCACGGCGAACAGTTCTGCACGATCACCGCGGCGAACCGTCCACTCGGTTCGGCGCCGACGCCGTCCGCGGCATCCGCCGGCGGGGCGTCGAGTTTCAGCTCGATGCTCGTCGTGGTGCGCTCCGGCCCCCGGAAGTACTGGGCGACCGCCGACCGGACGTACAGGCCGGGCGTCGCGGTCCGGCCGCGACTGCGTGCCTGCTCCACCCGGCCGACGACGGCTGCGTCGAGGCCGAAGCCCGCGCAGAAGATGAACCAGCGGTCGTTGACCTGGCCGAGCCCGATCGAGCGTCGGCGGTTGGCCCGGAGGGCTTCGAGCAGCAGACCGGTGGCGTCGACCGGGTCCCGCGGAGCGCCGAGCGCCCTGATGAACACGTTCGCGGACCCACCCGGTACCACCCCGAGCGCCGGGAGGTCGTCGCGCGGCCCGTCGACGAGGAGGCCGTTGACGACCTCGTTGACCGTGCCGTCGCCGCCGAGCGCCACCACCACGTCGTAGTGCTCGCGGGCGGCACGGGTCCCGAGCTCGATGGCGTGCCCTCGGTGGGTGGTCTCCGCGATCTCCAGGTCGAGCTCGGCCGACAGCGCTGAGACCAACACCTCACGAGTGCGTGGCCGGGTGGTCGTGGCGATAGGGTTGACCACCAGAAGTGCACGCATAGTGGCGACTCTACTTGTCGGTAGGCTTGAGCTGTGACTGACCGCCCAGACCCGGTCGCCGGGACAGGCGCCCCGAAGCCCGCGACCCCCGACGTTCTCGCGGACGACGGCCCGCTGACGTTGCGCGTCGGCGTCCTCGTGCTCTGGATCCAGGCGGTGCTGGTCGCCGTGCTCGCCGTCGCGGAGATCGTCGGCCTGGTGCGCGACGGCACCGACCAGCTCGAATGGGCGGCCTGGATCATCGCGGGGCCGTTGGTCGCGGCCGCCGCGCTCTACTACGCCGGCCGGCTGCTGATCCACCGTCGGCTGGCCGGCCGCGGGCTCGCGGTCGCGCTCCAGCTGTGCGCGGTCCCGGTGGTGTTCTTCATGGTCACCGGTGAGAGCGACGCCTGGGTGAAGGTGCTCGGCGGCCTGATCGGGCTCTCTGTGATCGCCTGCGTCGCACTGGTGGTCGCCCCGGCGTCCCGGCAGGCCTTGACTGCCTGAACACCGTTTACGGACGGTGACGAAACAGCCACTACTCTGGGTGTCCCAGACCCTCACGCAAGTGTGCCAACGTCCGGCTGAGCAACCGGGACACGTGCATCTGTGAGACGCCGATCTCGGCGGCGATCTCTGACTGCGTCATGTTCGCGAAGAACCGCAGCGCGAGGATCTGTCGCTCCCGCGGGTTGAGCCGGTTGAGCAACGGTCGCAGCGACGCCCGGTGCTCGACGTTCTCCAGCGCCACCTGAGCGTCCCCGGCGGCCGGGTGGGCGGCGCCGCCGGGCGAGTCGTCCGCCAGCTCGACGTCGAGCGAGACGGTCGTGTACGCGTGCGCCGACCCGATCGCCTCCAGCACCTCCTCCTCGGTCAGGTGCGTGTACCCGGCGAGCTCGGCGATCGTGGGGGAGCGGGAGAGTCGGCCGAACAGGTCGCCGGTCGCCCGGGAGACCGCCAGCGTGTGCTCCTGCATTCGCCGCGGCACCCGGATCGCCCAGCCCCGGTCGCGGAAGTGTCGCTTGACCTCGCCGACGACGGTAGGGGTCGCATATGTGGAGAATTCGACCCCGCGTTCGAGGTCGAAGCGGTCCACAGCCTTGATCAGGCCGATCGTGGCGACCTGGATCAAGTCGTCCATCGGTTCACCGCGCCCGGCGAACCGCCGCACCAGGTAGTGGGCGAGCGGCAGGTGGCGCCGCACCAACTCGTCCCGGTGCACCCGCCACTCCGGGCTGCCCGGCACACAGGCCTGCAGACGGCGGAACAGCTCGTGCGACGCGTGCCGGTCCCGCTCCGCAGCGGTGTGGGCGACGTCCGACCCGTCGGCGGCGTCGGCCGGATCCGCCGACGAGGCCCGGCGCCGCATCGGCGCTCGGCGTAGCGGGGGACGCTCGTCGGCCGGGCCCTCGTCGGCCGGGCCCTCGTCGGTGGTGCGGTCGTCGGCCGGACCGGCCGGAACCGGCACCCGGGACGGGTCGTGCTGGGTGGCGTCGGGCCGGCCGGTCCGACGGCCGACCGGGCGTACCACGGGATCCGAGGAGGGGTTCCGGCTTCCGGCCCCCGGGCGTCGCGCGCTGCTCACGAGGCGCGGCTCCGCCGCTTGACCAGCCCGATGGTGAGCTGGTCGTTGCTGACCTCGGCGTCCACCTCGCCGGTCAGTGCGGTGAGCACCTGCCAGGCGAAGGTGTTCTGCGGGGGCAGACTGCGGCGGACGCCGGGGAGCGTCACGGTGACGGCGATCTCGTCAGGGGTGAGGGTGAAGCGGCAGTGCAGTTCGGAGTCGGGGAGCTCTTCGCCGTTCAGCAACATCGCGCACGCCTCGTCGACCGCGATCCGCAGATCCTCGATCTCGTCGAGCGTGAAGTGCAGCCGAGCGGCGAGGCCGGCGGTGGCGGTACGCAGCACCGAGAGGTAAACGCTGTTCGCGGGCAGGGTCAGAAGGACGATGTCCGGGTCGCCCTCCACACTGTCCCCCTTCGCGGTGCTGGGCCGGTTCGAGGTGCTCGGCCCGGTGGCGGGGTCTCCCGGTGCACGCGAACCGGGGACGTAGCCGGCGAGGAGCGCGCCGGAAGCGGATGGTCGGACGCCGGGGCTCGCTGCCCGGCCGGCTGCGGCGCCGCCGCTGTGGTGAGCTGCCCTCGCCTCCACGCCACCCCTCCCCGTGCGCCGTCGCCGTGCGGTGTTCTGTCGCGCTATGCGGTGTTCCCCCGCCCGCACTTTACGGCTCGGTGGGGTCGGAGGGGAGTCCACACGCGAGTAGCGGTGGTGATCGGTGTCGACAGACGCGGTCGACACGCCCGCCGAAGCCGATTCCGCCCGGCGTGTCGGATCGGTCAGCCGCCGGCCAGGCGGAGGAGGTCCTGGCCGTCGACCCGGTACGGGATCCACTCGGTGAGCGCGTTCGCCCCCATCGCGGCGTACGCGTCCCGAGCGGGGGTGTTCCAGTCCAGTACCCACCACTCCAGCCGGGCGTACCGGCGTTCGACGCAGATCTGCGCCAGGCGGGAGAGAAGAGCACGGCCGGCGCCGCCGCGGCGCGCCTCCGGCCGGACGTACAGGTCCTCCAGGTAGATCCCGTGGACGCCACGCCAGGTGGAGTAGTTCAAGAACCACACGGCGAAGCCCACCACGGCATCATCGTCCGCCCGGCTCACGACGTGCCCGAACAGCGCCGGAGACGGCCCGAACAGGGCCGTCTCGAGCTGCGGGACCGTCAGCGTGCACTCGTCCGGCGCCTTCTCGTAGGCGGCCAGCTCGTGCACCATCGCCACGATGTCGGCGACGTCGTCCGGGGTCGCCTCACGAACCCGCCAGCTCACCACGCCGCCGGCGCGTTCCAGCGCCGCACGACCGGTCGGTCGTGCTCGGTGTCCAGGACGCCGATCGTCGCGGTGTCGAGCGCGAACAGCCGCCCCTCGGATGCGGGCAGGCCCAGCCAGCGTGCGGTCAACACCCGCAGGATGTGGCCGTGCGCGAACAGCACGACGTGCCCGTTCGGCAGCGCTTTCCGGGCTCGGTCGAGAACCCGGTCGATCCGCCTGCCTGCCTCTTCGGCGGTTTCTCCGTTGGGCACCGCACCGGTCCAGACCGTCCAGCCGGGGTCGCGTTCCCGGATCTGCGGCGTGGTGATGCCTTCGTAGTCGCCGTAGTCGACCTCGCGGAGGTCCTCGTCGAGCTCGACCGGGACGCCGGCCAGCTCCGCGGTGCGGCGCGCGCGCTGCAGCGGGCTGGAGAGCGCCAACGCCGGCGGCCGCCCGCCGAGAACCGAGGCCAGCACCGGCTTCAACGCCAGCGCGACGGCCTCGCCGGTCTCGGTCAGCGGGAGGTCGGTGTGGCTGGTGTGCTGACCGGACCTCGACCACTCGGTCTCGCCGTGGCGCACCAGATAGAGCACGGCCGAATGAGAAACGCCGGCTGCCCCCACCGAGGTGGAGGCAGCCGGCGCCTGGTCGTCGGCCGTCACGCCTTCTTGGTCTCCCAGAAGATCTCGGCGATCTCGTCGATCTTGCCGAGGAGCTGGTCGGCGACCGCTACGTCCAGCGTGCCCTTGCCGCCGGCCGCACCGGCCAGCTTGGTGGCCTCGTTGAACAGCTGGTGCAGCTGCGGGTACTTCTCGAAGTGCGGCGGCTTGAAGTAGTCCGTCCACAACACCCACAGGTGGTGCTTGACGAGCTCGGACCGCTGTTCCTTGATGAGGATGGCCCTGGTGCGGAACACCGGGTCCTCGTTCCCCTGGTACTTCTCGATGATCGCCTTGACCGACTGCGCCTCGATCCGGGCCTGGGCCGGGTCGTAGACGCCGCAGGGCAGGTCGCAGTGGGCATGTGCGACAGTGCGCGGCGCGAGGAAGCGCGGCAACCGCATGGTCTCAGTCCTCCGGTGGGATGATGCGTCCGACGAACGACTACAGCCCGAACCCTACTCCCGGTTCACCGGCGCGCTTTCGACGCGGGCAGGTGTTCTGCGGACGGTTTCGAGCACGGAAGGGCCGGTGGTACCGGATGGCCCAGCCGGGGGCCGCATCACTACCGCCGGATTCCGGGCCGCCGGAGTCCGGAACGGCCGCGGAGCGGTCGCTGGGACGCTCGCGGTGGGTGCACATCCTCGTCAGCGGTCCGTCGATGGTTCCGACATTGCGGCACGGCGACCACATCCTGGTGCGCCGCACCCGCCGGATCCGCGCCGGCGACGTCGTCGTCGGCGCCTTTCCCGCCCGCCCTGAGCTGCTCGTCGTCAAGCGGGCGGTCCGCCGGGCGGGTAGTGGCTGGTGGCTGGCCTCGGACAACGAAGCGGTCGCCGACGACTCGCGCCGCTACGGCCCGGCCGAGGTCTACGGGCGGGCCGTGGCGCGCTGCTGGCCCCTCCGTCGCGTCGGTATTCTGAGTCGGAGGGATCTCGCCGGGACCGAGTGAATCACCGCACTCCGTCCCAGCACGTGGTACACCTGATCGATTCACCCGTGCGAGAATCCTGTGTTATCTCCGGGCGACCCCCGGGTGACGCGACGCCGCACCCACGACCGTGGGGTCATGCCGCACTGCCGGGCGATGAGCCGTGCTCGTCGTCGCCGCCGCACACCCGAAGTCGAGGAGCCCCCGTGAGCGCCCTACCCATCGATACCTCCGCGCTGGAGACCGGTGACGGTCCCGACCCCGTTTTCGCCGCTCACCGGGGCGGCAAGATGGAGATCGCCGCGACGATTCCGCTCGCCGACCGCGACGACCTCTCGATCGCGTACACGCCGGGCGTCGCCCGGGTCTGCAGCGCGATCGCGGCCGAGCCTGCCCTCTTCGACGAGTTCACCTGGGCGTCCCGCACCGTCGCCGTGGTGACCGACGGCACCGCCGTCCTCGGCCTGGGCAACATCGGCCCGAAGGCCGCCATGCCGGTGATGGAAGGCAAGGCGGTGCTGTTCAAGAAGTTCGGCGGCATCGACGCGATCCCGATCTGTCTCGACACCACCGACCCCGAGGAGATCGTCGAGACGGTCGTTCGGCTGGCACCATCGTTCGGCGGCATCAACCTCGAGGACATCAGCGCGCCGCGGTGCTTCGCGGTCGAGGCGATGCTGGCCGAGCGCCTCGACATCCCGGTGTTCCACGACGATCAGCACGGCACCGCCGTCGTCGCCACCGCCGCGCTCCAGAACGCCGCCCGGCTCACCGGCCGGAGACTCGCCGATCTGCGGGTCGTGGTCTCCGGGGCGGGCGCGGCCGGCGTCGCGGTGACGAAGATGCTGCTGTCGGCAGGCGTCGGTGACATCGCGGTGGCTGACTCCCGTGGCGTCATCCACGTCGGCCGGGACAACCTCACGCCGGTGAAGAGCGAGCTCGCCGCGATCACGAACCGGGCGGCGATCACCGGCTCGATCGAGGAGGCGCTCAAGGGCGCGGACGTGTTCATCGGGCTGTCCGCGGGCAAGGTGCCGGAGTCCGCGGTCGCGACGATGGCGCCGGACAGCTTCGTCTTCGCGATGGCCAACCCCGACCCCGAGGTGCACCCGGACGTCGCGCACAAGTACGCCGCGGTGGTGGCGACCGGGCGCAGCGACTATCCGAACCAGATCAACAACGTGCTCGCGTTCCCGGGCATCTTCCGTGGCGCGCTCGACGTCCGGGCGACCGCGATCACCGAGGGCATGAAGCTGGCGGCCGCCGAGGCGCTCGCCGCGGTGGTGGCCGGCGAACTGCGGGCCGACCACATCATCCCGAGCCCGTTCGACCCCCGCGTCGCTCCCGCCGTCGCCGCGGCCGTCGCCGCCGCAGCCCGCGCCGACGGCGTCGCCCGCGTCTGAAAACCACGAGGACGCTCCGCCGCGCGGCGGAGCGTCCTTTGTCGTTTCTAGACTCGGGACGTACGCGTGGGGCGCTCGTAGTCCTGGCCGTGCCACGCCTTGCCGAGCAGCGTCACCACGACGACCAGCCCGATGACGCCGATGTAGTTCCAGGCGCCCAGTGCCTCCAGCGCCGGCACCGAGAGCAGCGTGTACGCCAGGATCCAGGCCGCGCCGAGGAACGTCAGGCCGGTCGAGAGTGCGCCGACCCACGGAGCGGACGGTGGGCGTCCGGTCGCGGCGTACGGTCCCTGGTTTCCCGGTGCGGTCATGGTCCCTCCGAGGGTGTGGCAGCCGTCACGTGTACCGGAGAGTAGCGCCTGTCGCGGTCGATGACACAGATCCGGATCGTGACAGTTCCGCTGACATTTCCGAGCCTCTTGTCAGCGCGGGTGATCGCTGCCACAGTCGAACCAGCGACTCGATGCCATTGAGCGGTGTCGAGGTCCGACTCCCGCCTCACCGGAGAGGACCCAGCACAATGTCGACCGAAACCAGCAGAATCTCGTGGCGCGACGGCCGCCGGTACCTGTGGCCGTCGGCCATCATGGTTCCGATGCTGCCGTTCCTGAGCTACGGGATCGTGTCGCAGACCGGAGTCGAGGGCTGGTGGTGGCTCACGCCAGGCCTGGTCTTCGTCCTGATCCCACTGGTCGACATGGTCGGCGGTGACGACGTCGGGAACCCGCCCGAGGACGCGGCGAAGACGCTGCAGTCCGACCGCTACTACCGCTGGTTGACCTACCTCTACCTGCCGCTCCAGCTCGGTGGCCTGGTACTCGGGTCCTGGCAGTGGCAGCAGGGTGACCTCGGATGGGTCGGCCTGCTCGGCGTCCTGGTCTCGATCGGCACCGTGAACGGCATCGCGATCAACGCCGCGCACGAACTCGGGCACAAGCGCGAGAGCCTGGAGCGCTGGCTGTCGAAGATCGCGCTCGCGCCGACCGCCTATGGGCACTTCTACGTCGAGCACAACCGTGGTCACCACACCCGGGTCGCCACTCCCGAGGACGCCGCGAGCTCCCGGTTGGGGGAGAGCTTCTGGCGGTTCTGGCCCCGGACGGTGTGGGGCAGCCTGAAGTCGGCGTGGCACCTCGAGAGCAGCCGATTCGCGTTGCGGAAGCGCAACCGCTGGTCCTGGCGCAACGACGTGCTGAACGCATGGGCGATGACGCTCGCGCTGTTCGTCGTGCTCACCGTCGCCTTCGGACCGGGGCTGATCCCGTTCCTGATCGCCCAGGCGGTGCTCGGCTTCTCGTTCCTGGAGGTCGTCAACTACCTGGAGCACTACGGCCTGTGCCGGCAGCGGGTGGGCGAGAGCGGACGTTACGAGCGAGTCGACGAGCAGCACAGCTGGAACTCGAATCGCCTGGTCACCAACATGTTCCTCTACCAGCTGCAGCGGCACAGCGACCACCACGCCAACCCGATCCGGCGGTACCAGATCCTGCGGACGTTCGACACCTCACCGCAGCTTCCGGCGGGCTATGCCACGATGATCGTCGTGGCGCTCTTTCCCCCGCTCTGGCGCCGGATCATGGATCCGCGGGTGATCGCCCACTACGGCGGCGACCTCGACCAGGCGAACCTGCATCAGCCCGCCCGGGCCCAGCTGCTCGCGCGGTACGGCCCCCGGCCCGGCGGTGCCCTCGCCGCGGAAGCCCCTTGAGCACGGACGAGTTCGTCGGCGCGGGGCCCTTGGGAGGCGCACAGTCTTCCGAGGGTCGGCGCCGGTACGTCGAACGGGCTCGCGCAGGCATGCGCGAGGCCGTGCTGGACGCCGTCGAGGTGCTGGTGCGCGACCGGGGCTGGCAACAGACCCGGATGGCCGACGTCGCGGACGCGGCCGGGGTCAGCAGGCAGACCGTCTACCAGCTGTTCGGCTCCCGCGAGGAACTGGCCCAGCACTACATCCTCCGCGAGGCGGACCGCTTCCTGGGCAGCGTCGAGAGCGCGGTCGCCGCGCACGCCGACGACCCCTACGCGGCGGTGGAGGCGGCGCTCGACGCGTTCCTCACCGGTGCCGCCGACAACCTGATGGTGAAGGCGATCCTCTGCGGTGATGGCAGCAGCGACCTGCTGCCGCTGGTCACGACCCAGGGCCTGCCGGTGATCGAGGTGGCGCGGGAACGGCTGATCGCGGTGATCGGCGCGCACTGGCCGACGCTCGCCGCGGCGGACGTGCGGGTGTTCGCGGAGACGATCGTCCGGCTGGCGATCAGCCACGCGACGGTGGCCAGCGGTGACACGTCGCACGCCGTACAGGACGTCGTCGGGGTGCTACGGCCGTTCATCGCCGAGGTGTTCGCGGCAGCAGACTGACCCCGTAGGCGGATGCGTCGACAAAGCTTTCAGCCCGTTGGGGGCGCGAGCCGGCGGTAGCGGCCGTGCGCGAACACCAGCGGGTCGTTGTCGGCGCCGAGCCCGGACGCGCTGACCCGACCGGTGACGAACACGTGGTCCCCGGCCGGGTGCACCGACTCCAGCATGCAGTCGATCCACGCGATGACGCCGTCGAGCACCGGCGCACCAGAGACGGGCGAGGGACGCCATCCGACGCCCGCGAACCGATCGGCGACCGCTCCGGCGAACCGCCGCGCCAGCGCCTCCTGGTCGACCGCGAGCACGTTCACGCAGAACGCGCCGACCTGTTCGATCGACGGCCACGACCGGGACGTCACCGCGGGGAAGAACCCGACGAGCGGTGGCTCCAGCGAGACCGCGGTGAACGAGTTGATCGAGAGCCCGACCGGGCCGGGCGCGGTGGCGGCGGTGACGATCACGACGCCGGTCGCGAAGTGC
Source organism: Cryptosporangium aurantiacum (assembly GCF_900143005.1). Taxonomy (NCBI): domain Bacteria; kingdom Bacillati; phylum Actinomycetota; class Actinomycetes; order Cryptosporangiales; family Cryptosporangiaceae; genus Cryptosporangium; species Cryptosporangium aurantiacum. The sequence continues at coordinate 36,269 of NZ_FRCS01000005.1, read as the reverse complement.
CCGAGGACGTGCCGATACGTGTGACGGTTCACAACCCGACCAGACTACCCGCCGGTAGTGTCAGGTCGTGTTCGCCGCATACGCCGCTCGTATCGATGACGCCGATCCGCTGTCCGCGCTGGAGACCGGTCAAGTGCCGGATCCGACGCCTCCCGACGGCTGGGTGATCGTTGACGTCGTCGCCAGCGCTCTCAACCATCACGATCTCTGGTCGCTCAAGGGCGTCGGCCTCGGTGCAGACGCGCTGCCGATGATTCTCGGCTGCGACGCCGCCGGACGCGACCCCGACGGCAACGAGGTCGTCATCTACTCGGTGGTCGCCGACCCCGCGACCGGGAAGACGTCGATCCTTTCCGAGAAGTTCCAGGGGACGCTGGCCGAGAAGGTCGCGGTGCCGCGGGAGTCGCTGGTGCCCAAGCCGGCCGAGCTCTCGTTCGCCGAGGCGGCGTGCCTGCCGACCGCGTGGCTCACCGCGTACCGGATGCTCGTCTCGTGCGGGCAGGTCGGCGCCGGGTCGTCGGTGCTGGTGCAGGGCGCCGGGGGCGGTGTAGCGACCGCCGCGATCGCGATCGGCGTGGCGCTCGGGGCCACCGTCTACGCGACCAGCCGCGACGCGTCGAAGCGGGAGCGGGCCGAGAAGCTCGGTGCGATCGCGCTGGAGAGCGGTGCACGGCTGCCGCAGCGCGTCGACTGCGTGATCGAGACCGTGGGTGAGGCGACGTTCGACCACTCGCAGAAGTCGCTGAAGCCGGGCGGTCGGCTGGTCGTGTCCGGTGCGACCTCGGGCCACCTGCCGCGGCTCGACCTGCGTCGGCTGTTCTTCCACAACATCTCGGTGCTGGGGACGTCGATGGGATCGCGGGAGGAGCTGGCCGGGCTGCTCGATTTGTGCGCCCGCACCGGCCTGCGCCCGATCATCGACTCCACGTTCACGCTCGCGAACGCCCGCGACGCGTTCGCGCACCTGAACAGCGGCGACGTCTTCGGCAAGGTCATCGTCACCCCGTGAGCCGAAGCGGATCGGGCTCGCCGCGACGAGCCCGATCCGCAGCCGTCAGGCCTTCTTCAGATCGGCGAGGATGCCTCGGATGACGGGCTCGAAGGTCGTCTGGGGATTGTCTGCCCCGGTGCTGCTCTGGAGCACCGAGACGAGGTTGTGCCCCACCGCGAACTGGTACAGCGAGAAGTAGACCGTAATCCCCTCGACGGTGGTTGTGAACTGGATCGCGGACTGCTTCTCGCCCAGCGCGAGCGGCGTCAATTTCTTCGCGGTCACCGGGTAGGTGCCGTCGGGCTCGGTGGCGGAGAACGACGCGCACTGGTCGGCGGACGCGCCTGCCTCGATCGGCAGGGCGCTGTCGGCGGCGTTCGTCCAGGAGGCGACCTCGAAGAGGACCTCGGTGTACGAGCCGGGGGCCTCTGCGGTGTAGCCGGTGTTCTCCATGACCGCGATCTTCGGCTTGTAGCCGCTGTAGTCGGTGGCCACCTGGTTCCAGAGTGGGGCACAGGAGGCCGGTTCGACCTGGGAGTCTCCGTCCTCAGCGGGCACCGGAGTCGCCTTCCAGCCGCTGCCGGGCAGGTCGGTCAGGGCGGGAAGCGCGGCTTTGGCCTCGGCGGCGGTGAGCAGCCGGGCCTCGGGGGCTTCGGACGGGCTGGGCGACGCGGAGGGCGCCGGCTGGTCGACGGCGGCGGGTTTCGTGGCGGAGTCGGAGTCGTCGCTGCATCCCGTGAGTGCGAGAGTCAAGGCGCAGACGGTGGCTACGAACACGCTGGTGCGAGTGAACACTCAGTCACGGTAGTGGTCTGCTCTCACAGGAGTGACACAGGGTCCGGCAATCAGTGGAGCCCGTCGGCGTACACCGGCGGGCTCCACGGTCGACAGCGGTCGGTAGCGAGTGTCAGGCGGTCTTCTGCAGGTCCGTCACGATCGACTCGACCAGGGGCTTGTACTCGTTCGACTTGTCGGTGGGGTCGGGGCTGGTCTGGACCATGCTGATCAGGTTGTGGCCGATCCTCGCCTCGAAGACCGTCAGGTAGATCTTGGTGCCCTGGAATTCGGCCGCGAGCCGCACCGCGGCCTGCTGCTCACCGATCTGCAGCGGCGTAAGCGTCTCGGCGGTGAACTCCAGCGTCAGGCCCTCCTCGGTGGCGGAGAACGTCTTGCAGTTTTCGACGAGCTGCGCCGCGGTGAGCGGCAGTTGGCTGTCGGCCTCGTTGGTCCAGGAGGCCACCTCGAACAGCAGCTCGGTCTGGCCGGCGGCCTCGTTCGTGAACGTGATGTTCTCCCTGGCTGCCAGCTTCGACTTGTAGCCGGTGTAGTCGGTGGAGATCTCGTTCATCACCGGGGAGCACTTCTCCGGCGTCACCTTGGGTTCGGTGGTTTCGGTGGAGGCGGGGGCGGTCGTCCAGCCGCTGCCGGGCAGCTCGGAGATCGCGGGGAGTGCCGCCTTCGCGTCGGCGGCGGTCAGCAGGCGGCCCTCGGGCTTCTCAGCACCACCCGTCGGGGACGCGGAGGTCGCCGGCTTGTCGGCGGTGTCCGCGCTGTCGTTCTCGCTTCCGCATCCGGCCAGCGCGGCGCTCAGGGCAACCGCGGCGGCGATCAACAAACTCGTTCGAGTGAACATGTCGGCGCACCATAGTGGACCCTGCCATTGGTGATTGCGCAGCATCCTGCAACCACTTGTGCTCGGTGCCCAAAATCGCTGGGCCGGAGTCAGGCGGCCAGCCGCCCGCGCAGCCTCTCCAGCGTCGGCCAGTAGGTCTCCAGCGGGTCCTCGAACTCCGTGCCGACATGGATCATCGTGATCACGTTCCGGTCGATCTTCGCCTCGAACGTCGTGACGTGGACGGGCACGCCCTTCACCGTCAGCGTCAGCCGGAACGCGCACTGCTCGCGGCCGAGCGGTAACGGGCGCATCTGGGCGGCCGTCACCTGGAACGTCCCGCTCGAGTCCCGGCCGGTGAACGAGCCGCACTGACCGGCCAGCACGTCAGCCTCCGACGGCCGGACGGTGTCCGCGGCGTTCCGCCAGGATTCGACGATGAACGTGACCGTCGTCCGAGTACCGGTCGCGGTCGTCTTCGAGAACGAGACCTCGGACTCGACCGCCGCCAGCCGCCGGTTCCGGTCGACCTCCGGATCGAGCAGCGGCAGGCACACCGGCGGGTCGGCCGACGTGCCGCTGACGTAAGCCGAAGGACGTCCGCTACCGGTGGTGGTGCGCGGCCGCCCGGGATCGGTGGTCCACCCGGTGCCCCCGATCTCGTGGACGGACGGAAGCACACCCTCCGCCTCGTCCGCGGTCAGTAACCGGCCCTCGCGCGTCTCGGTCGCCGAGGGTGCCGGAGACGCCGTGGCCGGGGAATCCTCGGCGTCGGACCCTAAAACGCCGCACCCGCCGAGAGCGAAACTCAGGGCGAGTGCGGCGGCCGATGCGGACCAGGAACGCATCCGGTTATTCGTCGTCCTCGTCGGACCGCGCGAGGTACGTCGCGAGCCGCTCGACGGGGGTCTCGAACTCGGGGTTGAGGTCGACGAAGTCGCGGAGCTGCTCGGCGAGCCAGCCGAGCGTCACGGTCTCCTCGCCGCGACGCTCAGCCAGCTCCTCGATGCCCTTGTCGGTGAAGTACACGCTCAGCCCTTGGTGGGTAGCGCGGCCTCGATGAGGGCCTTCTGCTCCTGCTCGTGCACCTTGCTCGACCCGACGGCCGGCGACGCGGCGGCCTTGCGCGAGACCCGACGCAGCCGGATGCCCTCGAGCTGCTCCAGCAGGTTCAGCGCGACGAAGCTCCAGGCGCCCTGGTTCGCCGGCTCCTCCTGCACCCACACGTGGTCCTCGGCGTTCGAGTAGCGGTCCAGCGCCGCCCGCGCCTCGTTGACCGGCAGCGGGTAGAGCTGCTCCAGCCGGATGATCGCGACGTCGTCGAGCTTGCGCTGCGCCCGCGCCGCGGCCAGGTCGTAGTAGACCTTGCCGGAGCAGAGCAGCACGCGCTTGACCTTGGCCGGGTCGGGCTTGACGCCGTCCACCCCCGGGTCGTCGATGACCGGCTGGAAGCGGCTGCCCTCGGTGAACTCCTCCAGCGGCGAGACCGCGGCCCGGTGCCGCAGCAGCGACTTCGGCGTGAACGCGACCAGCGGGCGGTGGATGCCCGACAGCGCCTGCCGGCGGAGCAGGTGGAACCAGTTCGCCGGCGTCGTGCAGTCGACGACCGTCATGTTGTCTTCCGCGCACATCTGCAGGAAGCGCTCGATGCGGCCGGACGAGTGGTCCGGGCCCTGGCCCTCCTGGCCGTGCGGCAGCAGCAGGCCGACGTTCGACCGCTGGCCCCACTTCGCCTCACCCGAGGACACGAACTCGTCGATCACGGTCTGGGCGCCGTTGACGAAGTCGCCGAACTGCGCCTCCCACAGCACCAGCGCGTCCGGCTGAGCCAGCGAGTAGCCGTACTCGAAGCCCATCGCCGCGTACTCCGACAGCAGTGAGTCGTGCACGAAGAACCGGCCGGTGCCCTGGTCGTTCCGCGCACCGAGCAGGTCGAGCGGCGTGAACTCCGAGCCGTTCTCCTTGTCGATGAGCACCGAGTGCCGCTGGACGAACGTGCCGCGGCGGGAGTCCTGACCGGCCAGCCGGACGACCTTGCCCTGCGCCACCAGCGTGCCGAGCGCGAGGATCTCGCCGAACGCCCAGTCGATGTTGCCCTCGCGGGTCATCTTCTGGCGCTTCTCCATGAGCGGCTTGACCCGCGGGTGCGGGTGGAAGCCCTCGGGGTAGCTCACGTGCGCGTCGCCGACCCGGTGGAGCAGGTCGAGCGGCACCGCGGTGTCGACGATCTGCTCGGACGGGTTCGGCTGCAGCTTCGGCTCCCGGCGCGACGTCTGCGTGGAGTCCTTCGTCGCGCGGAAGACCTGCTCGAGCTTGCCCTGGAAGTCCTTGAGGGCTTCCTCGGCCTCCTCGACCGTGATGTCGCCGCGCCCGATCAGGGCCTCGGTGTAGAGCTTCCGGACGCTGCGCTTGTTGTCGATGATCGCGTACATCTCCGGGTTGCTCATCGAGGGGTCGTCCCCCTCGTTGTGCCCCCGGCGCCGGTAGCAGACCAGGTCGATGACGACGTCCTTGTGGAACGCCTGCCGGTACTCGAACGCCAGCCGCGCCACGCGGACGCAGGCCTCCGGGTCGTCGCCGTTCACGTGGAAGATCGGCGCCTGGATCATCCGGGCCACGTCGGTCGAGTAGAAGCTCGACCGGGAGTAGGCCGGGGCGGTGGTGAAACCGACCTGATTGTTGACGACGACGTGCACGGTGCCACCGGTGCGGTATCCGCGCAGCTGGGAGAGGTTCAGCGTCTCGGCGACCACGCCCTGGCCGGCGAACGCGGCGTCGCCGTGCAGCAGCACCGGCAGCACCGTGTAGCCCTCGAGACCCTTGTCGAGCAGGTCCTGCTTGGCCCTGACGATGCCCTCAAGGACCGGGTTGACCGCCTCGAGGTGGCTCGGGTTGCTGGTCAGCGAGACCTTGATCGTGTGCTGGCCGTCCGGGGTCGTGTACTTCGACTCCGCGCCCAGGTGGTACTTCACGTCGCCGGAGCCCTGGGTGGACTCCGGGTCCATGTTGCCCTCGAACTCGTTGAACACCTTCTCGTACGGCTTGCCGACGATGTTCGTCAGCACGTTCAGCCGGCCGCGGTGCGCCATGCCGATGACGAGCTCGTCCATGTCGTCCTCGGCCGACGCCTGGAGCACCTCGTCCAGCAGCGGGATCACGGCCTCGGCGCCCTCGAGCGAGAACCGCTTCTGCCCCACGAACTTCGTCTGCAGGAACGTCTCGAACGCCTCGGCCTCGTTCAGCTTGGCCAGGATGCGCTTCTGTGTCTCGGGGTCGGGCTTGGAGTGCTTGACCTCGACCCGCTTCGCGATCCAGGCCCGCTCGACCGGCTCCTGGATGTGCATGTACTCGACGCCGATCCGACGGCAGTACGAGTCACGCAGCACACCGAGGATCTCGCGCAGCTTCATCGTCCGCTGGCCGGAGAAGCCACCGACCGGGAACGTGCGGTCGAGGTCCCACAGCGTCAGGCCGTGCTCGAGGATGTCGAGGTCGGCGTGGCGGCGCTGGCGGTACTCCAGCGGGTCGGTGTCGGCCATCAGGTGGCCGCGGACCCGGTAGGAGTGGATCAGCTCGAGGATGCGCGAGGTCTTGTCGATCTCGCCCTCGTGCATCGTCGTGACGTCGCGGACCCAGCGGACCGGCTCGTACGGGATGCGCAGCGACGCGAAGATCTCGTCGTAGAAGCCGTCGGCGCCGAGCAGCAGCTGGTGGATCCGCTTGAGGAACTCGCCGGACTGCGCGCCCTGGATGATCCGGTGGTCGTAGGTGCTGGTCAGCGTGATGACCTTGCTGATCGCGCTGTTCGCCAGCTGCTCCTCGGACAGACCGGAGAACTCGGCCGGGTACTCCATCGCGCCAACGCCGAGGATCGTGCCCTGGCCCTTGGTGAGCCGCGGCATCGAGTGGACGGTGCCGATGCCGCCGGGGTTGGTCAGGCTGATCGTGGTCCCGGCGAAGTCGTCGGTGGTCAGCTTGCCGTTCCGGGCGCGGCGGACGATGTCCTCGTAGGCCTGCCAGAATTGCGAGAAGTCGAGCGTCTCGCACTTCTTGATGCTGGCGACGACGAGCGAGCGGCTGCCGTCCTTCTGCTGCAGGTCGATCGCGAGCCCGAGGTTGACGTGGTCGGGCACGAGCAGCGCCGGCTTACCGTCCACCTCGGTGTAGGAGTTGTTCATCTCCGGGTGGGACATCACGGCCTTGACCTGGGCCCAGCCGATCAGGTGCGTGAAGCTGACCTTCCCGCCCCGCGAGCGGGCCAGGTTGGAGTTGATGACGATCCGGTTGTCAGCCACCAGCTTCGCCGGGACCGCCCGCACGCTGGTGGCGGTCGGGACCTCGAGCGACGCCTCCATGTTCTGGACGATCCGCGCGGCAGCGCCGCGGATCGGCTTGGTGGAGGGGCCGGTCTTCTCCGGCTCGGCGGCCTTCGGCTCCGCAGCCTTGGCGGCCGGAGCAGGGGCCGGGGCGGGCTTCGCGGGGGCCGGCTTGGCCGGGCCGGGCTTGGGAGGCGCGGGCTTCGCAGCCGCCGACGCGGCCGGCCCGGGCTTCGGGGCAGGCTTGGGAGGCGCGGGCTTCGGCGCGGCCTTGCTCGCGAGCGTCGCCGGGGACGGTGCCCCACCGTTCGACGAGGACGTGGAGCCGCCGGCCCGCCCGTCCGCACGGTCCGCCGCCGGGGCGGTGCTGTTCTCGGTCGTGGCCGGACCGCTCGGGCTGCCCGCGCCGGTGGGCTTGTAATCGGCGAAGAACTCGTGCCAGGCCGGATCGACGCTGGCAGGGTCGGCGAGATACTGCTGGTAGATCTCCTCGACCACCCATTCGTTGGCCCCGAAGGCCGCCAGGGAATCCTCGGTCTGCGTTGAGGTGCTGCTCTGCGTCGACACGGCCGCGTGTTCGCCTTCTTCTCAGCTACTCGTGCGTACGGTTCGTTCGTTTTCGAGGGGGTTCCGGAGGAGCCCACCCACGGCACGGTAACCCCGCCGCCGCAACTGACCAGGCTACGCCGCAGCGCTATTGAGTGCTGAGCGCGCCCGGTCAGCGGAAGGGATTTCGAGTGCAACACGACACTCGGTTCTCAGGGGTCCCGCCCAGCCGAATCGGTTCAGTGCTCGCGGCGTGTCAGCTGACGTCGCGCGCCGCCGTGATCAGCGTTCCGTAGGCGGTGGTGAGGACGCCGTAGACGAGCAGGACGAGCGCGGCGATCCACCAGGCGGGCATATCCTCCAGCGGGATCACCGACGTCATCGCGCGGGACGCGCCGCCCGGGAGGTAGTACTGAAGGCTGCGGATCCAGTCCTGCTCGAAAGCGGCCGCGAGCTGCGGGAACACGAACCCGGAGCCGAGCTCGCCGAGGTACAGGACGATCGCGGCGACCACGGCGACGACCTGGTTGCGGATCATCGTCCCGAGGCCGACGCCGAAGATCATCCAGATCACGTAGGCCAGCGCGTTGAGGGCCACCGCGCCGAGTGCGGTGCCCAGTTCGGTTCCGGCCGGGACGCCGAGCGAGAGCAGCATCGCGGTTCCGCCGCCGACCGCCAGCACGGTGCTGATCGCGAAGAAAGAGAGTGCAAAAAATAGCCCGGCGGTGATCTTCGCCAGCACGACCCGGCTGCGGCGGGGCGTGGCGAGGAACGTCGAGGTGATCGTCTGATGGGTGTATTCGCTGGTGACGATCGTGACGCCGAAGATCATCGTGAGCAGCAGCCCGAAGTACTGGCCTGCGGTGAACACGCTCTGCTTCACGTCCGCCATGTCGTCCGCGGCCACGTCCTGGGCCTGCAGGAGCAGGTACCAGAACAGCAGCGCGAGCAGCGTCACCAGCAGCACGCCGAACGCGGTGGCCCAGCCGACCGCCAGCGACCGGATCTTCAGCAGCTCGGAACGCACTGTGTTCATCAACGGATCCCCGCGGTGTGGTTGGTCAGCGCGAGGAACAGGTCCTGCAGGTCGGACTGGACCGGTGTCAGCTCGTGCAGCTCCACCCCGGCGGCCAGCGCCACCCGGCCGATGTCCGCGGCCGCTACCCGCTCGATCATCAGGAGGCCGGGCTCACCCGCCGCCCGTACCGGCACCCCGGGCAGGGCTCGGACGAGCCGGTCGGCGTGCGGTGTGCGGACCCGGACGCCGGAGTGCGCCTCCGCCTTGAGTTCGGCGACGCGTCCCTGCCGGACGCTCCGGCCCGCCGCGATGATGACGACGTCGTCCACCGTCTGTTCGACCTCGCTGAGCAAGTGGGACGAGACGAGGACGGTCTTGCCCGCGGCGGCCAGCGAGCGGAGCAGCTCGCGCAACCAGCTGATCCCGGCCGGGTCGAGGCCGTTGGCAGGCTCGTCCAGGATCAGCACGCCGGGATCGCCGAGCAGCGCCTGCGCGAGCGCGAGCCGCTGGCGCATGCCGAGCGAGTAACCGCCGACCCGGCGGCCGGCGGCCGGTCCCATCCCCACCAGCTCCAGCGCCTGGTCCGCGCGCCGCGCGGGCAGGCCGGCGGCCGCGCAGAGGACGCGGAGGTGCGCGAGCCCGGTGCGGCGCTTGTGGAAGCCGGACGCCTCCAGCGCCGCGCCGACGACCTCCACCGGCCGGGGGAGGTCGGCGTAGCGGTGACCGCCGATCGTGGCGGAGCCGTGCGTCGGGGCGACCAGGCCCAGCAGCATCCGCAGCGTGGTCGTCTTGCCCGCGCCGTTCGGGCCGAGGAAGCCGGTGACGGTGCCGGGCTCGACCGTGAACGAGAGGTTGTCGACCGCGCGGATCGCGCCGAAGCGTTTGGTCAAGTTGTTGACCACGATCCGGCCGGGGTGCTGGTGAGGGCGCAACGGTCTACCGATCGGCGAGGCGGATCACGAACTTCAGGCCGGACCAGGTGCCGTCGACCGCGCAGACCTTGGTGTCCACCCGGCCGTTGGCCAGGCCGTAGTCCCGGACGACGTTCTCGTCGAGGTCGGTGGGGATCTTGGCGGCCCGCTTCGGCCAGGCGACCCAGAGCGCCCCGGCGGCGGTGGTGCGCTGGTGGACGGTTGGCCACCGCTCGCGCAGCGTCGCCTCGTCCGGGCAGAACAGCAGGACGACGTCGTAGGGCTGGTCCGAGACCGGGGTGCGATCCACCTCGACGTCGTCGGGCAGCGGAGCCAGCGCGAAGTCGGCAGGCGCGTTGTCGAGCAGCACCGAGTGGCCGGACTTCACGCCGAGCTTGCGTGGCAGCGGCGTGCCGCTGTAACCGGCGTCGGAACTCACGCGGTCACGCTAATGGTTCCGCCGATCCCGGCGGGTCCGAAACCTGACGTCAACAGGGGGTGGGACGCGAGTGACCGCTGTTTCTTAGGGATTTCGATGGTTAGCCGCTTTCAAACGGACTCCTCAAGACTTGCTCAGATCTGCGGCCTCCGGGTGACGCTGCGCGGATGCTCTCCGTCAGCGGGGGCCGTGGACGCCAGAGGGCTGGGAGGTCACCATGATCCGCTCGGAGGTGGACGCGCTGCGCGCAGCGATGGTCCGCGCACCGCTGGATCCGGCATGGGCGCCGTTCGAAGCGGCCATGCTCGTCCGGACGGCGGCCCGGCCCGGAATCTGCCGTTCCCCGGGAACCCGGCCGACCGTGCACCATCCCCGGCCGGAGACCTGGGCGGGCGAGCCGGGTCTTCTCGCCGAATTCGACACCGACGCCGCCGCGCAGCGGCTCGTATCGACGCTGGCCGCGATCGCCCCGTCCGCCGCGGTGGACTCGGGGTATCAGGGTGGGCGCCACCGCTACGAGATCCATCGGGTGACGGTCGCGCCCGAGGCGGGCGCGCAGGTGCAGGAGGTGCTCACCCGCTCGGCGTCGGCCGGGGCGACCGCGCTCCGGACGGTTGCCGTCGTGCCCGCGGGCAGCGCGGCACCGACCGCGGCCTCGCGTCGGCGACGGGAGCTGGTCATCGCGGCGGCGGCCTGGCGAGCCGCGTTGCTCGCGGTCGGACCGGGCCGGGGCGGCCCGGACGGGCTGGCGGTCCGGGTGGGTGACCCGTGGTCGGCGTCGACGCTGCTGCGCGCGGCCGACCTGCTCCGGGTGCCGGTGCGGGCGGTCCGGCGGCCGGGTGGCCAGCTGTTGACGGTGGACGGGCGGACCGCTCTCGGCGCGCTGGTCCACGTGGTGACCGGCGGCACGGGGGCGCCGGTCGCCGCGCGGGTCGGCCTGGTGGGCTGAGAAACACGCGGGCCGGAGCTCGTCGCCCGCGATCATTCGCGGGATCCCGAACACCGCGGCGGTGATCCGCGCGGGCTGGTGGTCGTGTTCGTGGCCGGGGCGGTCATGATGGTGGTGGCCCGGATCACGTGGAGGATGCAGTGCCACCGAAGGCGACGTCATGACCGCCCCGACGTGCGGTGCCACGGCCGGCCCCGGCGACGAGGCCGCGGAGGAGAGCGTCACCACACGGCTGCCGGTCGCGCTCGCCCGGCTGTCGCGCGCGCTGCGCCGCACCGAGCCGAGCGAGCTCGGCCCCGGGTCGGTCGCCGCGCTGGCCACCGTCCGGCGGGAAGGCCCGATCCGCCCCGGTGACCTGGCGCTGCGCGAGGGCGTGACCCCGTCGACGATGACCCGGATCGTCGCGCTGCTGGAGAACAATCAGTTCCTGGCCAGGGAGAACGACCCGGCCGACCGGCGCGCGTACCTGGTGCGCATCACCGAGGCCGGTGAAACCTTCCTGACCCGCCTGGCCGGCATCCGCTCGAAGGCCCTGCAGGCGCAGCTGGACCAGCTCTCTCCGGAGGAGCGCGCCGCGATCGAAGCAGCACTCCCGGTGCTCGAAACGCTGGCCGCGAACCTCTCCCGCTGAGTTCAGTGACGCGAAACCGGCCTCTACCGACGCGGTAGAGGCCGGTTTCGAGTCTCTGAGCGCAGCAGTATTCTGGAGTTGTCTACATGGCGTAGACGACTCGCTGGACGGGGAGCGCGGATGGACCAGCTCGACCTCGCGCGGTGGCAGTTCGGCATCACCACCGTTTACCACTACGTGTTCGTGCCGATCACGATCGGCCTCTCGGTGCTGGTCGCGGTCCTGGAAACCGCGTACGTGCGGACCGGCAAGGAGCACTACAAGCGCGCCGCCAAGTTCTGGGGCAAGCTCTTCCTGATCAACTTCGCGATCGGCGTCGCCACCGGGCTGGTCCAGGAGTTCCAGTTCGGCATGGCCTGGAGCGACTACTCGCGCTACGTGGGCGACGTGTTCGGCGCGCCGCTGGCGATCGAGGCGCTGCTCGCGTTCTTCCTCGAGTCGACGTTCCTCGGGTTGTGGATCTTCGGCTGGGACAAGCTCCCGAAGTGGGCGCACGCCGCGTGCATGTGGATCGTCGCGATCGGCACGATGCTCTCCGCGTACTTCATCCTGGCCGCCAACTCGTGGATGCAGCACCCGGTCGGGTACCGGATCAACCCGGACAGCGGCCGCGCGGAGCTGACCGACTTCGTCGCCGTGCTCACGAACTCGACGCTGCTCTCGGCGTTCCCGCACGTGCTGTTCGCCTGCTTCATGACCGGCGCGGCGCTGATGATCGGGGTGTCCGCCTGGCACCTGGCCCGGCGTCGGCACCAGGACGTCATGCGCCCGTCGTTCCGGCTCGCGTCCTGGGTGATGCTGGTGGCCGCGGTGGGCGTCGTGATCAGCGGTGACATGCAGGCCCGGATCATGACCGAGCAGCAGCCGATGAAGATGGCCGCGGCCGAAGCGCTCTACGACACGGTCGCTCCGGCGTCGTTCTCGATCTTCACGATCGGTTCGCTCGACGGTTCCGACGAGCTGTTCAGCGTCCGCGTCCCGCGTCTGCTCTCGTTCCTCGCGACCGCGACCTGGGACGGCGAGGTCGAGGGCATCAACGACGTCCAGCGCGAGGAGGAAGCGGCGTACGGCCCGGGCGACTACCGGCCGAACGTCCCGGTGGCGTACTGGACGTTCCGACTGATGATCGGCACCGGCCTACTCGCAGCGGCCGTGGCCGCGGCACTGCTCGTGCTCACCGGCCGCCCCGGACGGTGGATCCGCGGGCTGTGGCCGCGCCGGCTCGCACCACCGGACGGCGAGACCGTGCCGCGCAGGGTGTGGCGGATCGGGGTGTGGGCGATCCCGCTGCCGATCCTGGCCAACTCGTTCGGCTGGATCTTCACCGAGATGGGCCGCCAGCCGTGGGTGGTCTACGGCATGTTGCGCACCGCCGACGGTGTCTCACCGAGCGTCTCGGCGGGCACCGTGGCGACCTCGCTCACGGTCTTCACGCTCCTCTACGCGGTGCTCGGCGTCATCGAGTTCCGGCTGCTGCGGTCGTACGCGATGGCCGGGCCCGAGGAACCCGCCCCGGAGAAGCCCGTCGACGAGGACGCCGAGGACGCCGAGCGGCAGCTCGCGTTCGCGTACTGAGGAGAAACGGCACATGGAGCTCACTACCGTCTGGTTCGTCGTCCTCGCGTTCCTCTGGACCGGCTACTTCTTCCTCGAAGGGTTCGACTTCGGCGTCGGCGCGCTGCTGCCCGTGCTCGGCCGCAACGACACCGAGCGACGGGTGCTGATCAACACGATCGGCCCGGTCTGGGACGGCAACGAGGTCTGGGTCGTGGCCGCCGTCGGCGCCACGTTCGCGGCGTTCCCGGAGTGGTACGCCACCCTGCTCAGCGCGTTCTACCTGCCGATGCTGCTGATCCTGATCGCGCTGATCGTGCGGGCGCTCGCGTTCGAGTACCGCGGCAAGCGGGTCGATCCGGCCTGGCAGCGGCGCTGGGACCGCTGCATCGTGTTCGGTTCGGTCGTCCCGGCGTTCGTCTGGGGCTTCGTCTTCGGGAACCTGCTGGCCGGCCTTCCGATCGACGCCGACAACGAGTTCGCCGGGTCGGTGGCCGACCTGTTCACGCTCGCCGGTCTGGTCGGTGGCCTCACCACGCTGACGCTGTCGGTGCTGCACGGCGCGGTGTTCCTCGCGCTCAAGACCACCGGCGACGTGCGGACGCGGGCCCGGACGCTGGCAGGACGCGTGCTGCTCGGGGCGCTGGTGGTCACCGCGGTCGCACTTGTCGCCAGCGATCCGGAGCCGATCACCTGGGCCACCGGCGCCGCCGCGCTCGTCGCGCTGCTGGCCGCCGGGGCGGCGAACGCCCGGGGCCGCGAAGGCTGGGCGTTTCTCGGCACCGGCGCGGCGATCGTGCTCGTCTCCGCGACGCTGTTCGTCCGGCTGTTCCCGGACGTCGCACCGTCCAGCCTGGCCGACGCCTACGGCCTGACCACGACGAACGCGGCCGCGACGCCGTACACGCTGTCGATCATGTCGTGGGCGGCGCTGGCGTTCACGCCGCTGGTCCTGCTGTACCAGGCCTGGACGTACTGGGTGTTCCGCAAGCGCATCGGGGTCAACGACCTCCCGCCGTCGGCGGGCGCGGCGCTGGCCTCCGCAGCGAAATGAAGCCTCTGGACCCACGGCTGCTCCGCTACGCGCGGGCGACCCGCTGGTTCCTGGTCGCGAGCGTGGCGCTCGGGACGGCGTCCGCGGTGTTGCTCGTCGCGCAGGCGACGTACCTGGCGAGCGCGATCGCCGGAGTGGTCGCCGGCGGCGACCGGGACGTGCGGCCCGAGCTGATCGGGCTCGCGCTGGTGACGCTCGGTCGCGCGGTGCTCGCCTGGGCGCAGGACACGATCGCGCACCGGACGGGCGCCGCGGTGATCTCCGCGCTGCGGCGCGCGCTGCTCGCCAGGGCCGTCGCGCTCGGCCCCGCCTGGCTGGAACGCGCCGGGGCGGGCAACCTCGCGACGCTGGCCACCCGCGGCGTCGACGCGCTCACCGGCTACTTCGCCCGCTACCTGCCGGTGCTGATCCTCGCGGTCGTGGTGCCGGTCCTGCTCGGTGCCCGGCTGCTGGCCGCGGACCCGCTCACCGCGGTCGTGCTGGTCGTGACCGTGCCGCTGATCCCGATCTTCATGGCCCTGGTCGGCTGGTACACGCAGAGCCGGACGCGGCGCCAGTTCGACGCGTTGTCCCGGCTGTCCGGCCACTTCCTGGACGTCGTGGCCGGGCTCCCGACGCTGATCGTGTTCGGCCGCGCCAAGGCCCAGGTGGCGACCGTGCGGCGGATCACCGACGACTACCGCCGCACCACGCTCGGCGTCCTGCGCGCGGCGTTCCTCTCCTCGTTGGTGCTCGAGCTGCTCGCGACGATCTCGGTGGCGCTGGTCGCGGTGTCGATCGGGCTGCGGCTGGTCGAGGGTTCGCTGACGCTGGAGGTCGGCTTGCTCGTGCTGATCCTGGCGCCCGAGGTCTACCTGCCGCTGCGCCAGGTCGGCGCCCAGTTCCACGCGAGTACCGAGGGGCTGGAGGCGGCGAACCAGGTGTTCACGGTCCTGGAGACCCCGTTGCCCTCGGCGGGATCGCGCACCGGCGTGCCGGTCGGTGCGCTCACGCTGGAGAACGTCACGGTCCGGTACCCCGGGCGGTCGGAGGCGGCCCTCGACGGCACCTCGCTCGTCGTCCGGCCCGGAACCGTCACCGCGCTGACCGGCCCCAGCGGGGCAGGCAAGTCCACGGTGCTGTCCGTACTGCTCGGTTTCGTTCCCCCGGACGCCGGTCGGGTGCGGATCGGCGGTACCGACCTGGCCGACCTCGACCCGTCGAGCTGGCGGTCCCACCTCGCGTGGGTCCCGCAGCGGCCGACGCTGATCGCGGGCACGATCGCGGAGAACATCCGGCTCGGCCGCCCGGACGCGACCGACGCCGAGGTCGCCGCCGCGGCCGCCGACGCCGACCTGGGTGGGTTCGCGCTCGACCGGACGCTGGGGGAGGACGGCTCGGGGTTGTCCGCCGGTGAGCGGCAGCGGGTGGGGCTGGCTCGGGCCTTCCTGCGTAACGCACCGATCGTGCTGCTCGACGAGCCGACCGCCAACCTCGACGGGGACAGCGAGCAGCGGGTACTCGCCGCGCTGCGTCGCCTGGTGGAGGGTCGCACCGCGGTGGTGGTCGCGCACCGGCCCGCGCTGGTGTCGCTCGCCGATCACGTCGTGCGGATGGGTGGTGTACGCGTTGCGTAGGTTGGTCGCCGCGGGAGCACTGGGCGCCGGGGCGCTCGGGTGCGCGGTCGCGCTGCTGGCGACGTCGGGATGGCTGATCAGCCGGGCGTCGCAGCAGCCGCCGGTGCTGGAGCTGGCGGTCGCGGTGACCGCGGTCCGCGCGTTCGGGCTGGGGCGGGGCGTCCTGCGGTACGCCGAGCGGCTGGTCGGGCACGACGCCACGTTCCGCGTCCTGGCGTCGCTGCGGTCGCGGGTGTACGCCCGGCTGGAACGCCTCGGCCCGGCCGGCCTACCGGCGTTCCGGCGTGGCGACCTGCTCGCCCGGTTCGTGTCCGACGTCGACCAGATTCAGGACCGCTACCTGCGGGTCCGGCTGCCGATCGCGGTCGCGGTGGTCGTCGGCGGGCTGTCCGTCCTCGGCGCCGGGCTGCTGCTCCCGGCCGCCGGTGCGGCGCTGGCCGTCGCGCTGCTCGTCGCGGGCGTCGTCGTCCCCTGGCTGACGGTGCGCACCGCGGCCAGAGCCGAGCGGGAGACGGTCACCGATCGGGCCGCGATGACCGCCGGGGTGGTGGAGCTGCTGCAGGGTGCGCCCGAGCTGATCGCCCACGGCTCGGCGCATGGGCGGCTGGTGGCGCTCGACGCTCTCGATCGGCGGCTCGCCCGCGCTGCGGCCCGGTCGGCGGTCGCTGCCGGCGTCGGCGCGGGGCTCACCGCGCTGGCCACCGGCGGAGCGGTGCTCGCCGCTCTCGCCGCGGGCGCGACCGCGGTGGACGCCGGGCGGCTCGACCCGGTGCTGCTCGCGGTCGTGGTCCTGCTACCGCTGGCGGCGTTCGAGGCGGTGACGGGGTTGCCTGCGGCGGCGCAGTCGCTGGTGCGGGTCCGGGAGTCGACCGCGCGTCTGAACGAGGTGTTCGCGGCCGAGCCTCCGGTGGCCGCGGGGACGGGGACGCCGGGCTCCCCGTTCCCGCTCGTGCTCTCCGGGGTGAGCGCACGCTGGCCGGGAGCGTCGCGTCCGGCGCTCTCCGACGTCGACCTGCGGGTCGAGCCGGGGCGTCGGATCGCGGTGGTCGGCGCCTCCGGCGCCGGTAAGAGCACGCTCGCCGCGGTGCTGGTGCGATTCCTCGACCCGTCTGCCGGATCGTTCACGCTGGCTGGCCTCCCCGTCGACAAGCTCGATCCGGACGCCGTCCGCCGGCTGATCGGCTGGTGTGCACAGGACGCCCACCTGTTCGACACGTCGATCCGGGACAACCTTCGTGTCGCCCGTCCGGCCGCGGACGAACCGGAACTCTGGGCCGCGCTGGCGGCCGCGCGGATCGACGGGTGGGTGCGGTCGCTACCGGACGGTTTGGACACGCCGGTCGGGGAGCGTGGCGCGCAGGTCTCCGGTGGGCAGCGGCAGCGGCTCGCGCTGGCCCGCGTGGTGCTGGCCGGGTTTCCGGTGGTCGTGCTGGACGAGCCGACCGCGAACCTCGACCCGGTGACCGCCGACGCGCTGGCCCGGGACCTGTTGGCGGCCACCGAGGGCCGGGCGACCGTGCTGATCACGCACCGGCTGGCCGGATGCGAGCAGGCCGACGAGGTCGTGGTGCTGGACGCCGGACGGGTCGTCCAGCGCGGAACGCACGAGGCCCTGCTGGCCGTTGACGGTCCGTACCGGAACTGGTGGGACCGTGAACGACGCACCGACGCCTGGCTCAGCGCGACCGGGGCACCCGAGCGAGTGGGAGACTGAGGATCGTGACCGGAGAACGCAAGCTCCATGTCGTCGCCGGCTCGGGTTCGTCCGAGTCGGATGATCCTGGGTCGGGTACGTCGCTGACCGATCGGACGTCGGTCCGGTCGAAGGCGTCGATCGGCTCGGCAGGCAGCATCTTCTCGTTCGGGAGCGCGGGGTCGATCGCGAGCATCGGCTCCGCCGGGAGCATCGCGTCGATCGGTTCCGCGGGCAGCATCGCGTCGATCGGCAGCGCCGGGTCGATCGCGAGCATCGGCTCGATGGGCAGCATCGCCTCGGTGCGGTCGATCGGGTCGATCGGCTCGAAGAACGCGTTCGGCTGCGTCTTCAACGTCCCGGTCGCGGAACTCTGGCTCCGTTGGCTCGGCCGTAAGCGATAGCTTCGGCCGCGACGCCCAGGAGGCCGGCCTTTTCGGCTTCTTCGGCGAGGGCGCGGAGTTCGGCCGGATCGGGGGCCTCGGCCAGCTGCGCTGCGAGCAGGCGGCAGCGGAGCAGGGTGGGCTGACCGCCGGTGCGTTCGGCCAGCGCGCGGGCGGCGTCCAGCGACCGGTGGGCGGCGTCGTGGTCGCCCGCCAGCGCGTGCAGCCGGGCCAGCGCCAGGTCGACCGGGCTGAGCACCCCGATGACACCGATGTTCGCGATCTGCCCGGCCAGCGGCTCCAGCGCCGCGAGCAGCGCCGGGACGTGCCGGGTGAGCCCGGCGTCCACCGTGAGGTGCGCGAGCAGCGTCAGCTTGCCGTGCGTCGTCCAGGTGGTGAGCGCGGTGTGGGCGAGCGCGGACCCGATCAGCCCGTCCAGGTCGTTCACCCGGCCGTCGGCGGCCGCCTGCGCCGCCCGGGTGAAGTCGAGGACGTCCGGATTCGCCTCCTGGTCCTCGGCCCACTCGTCCGGCGGCAACGCCGCGTCCAGCCGCCCCTCCTCCCAGCGCAGCGACAGCATCGCCAGGTACTGGGCGCCACCGATGTACAGCTCGGTCTGCCGGTGCAGCTGATAGGCGTGGTCGTAGATCGCCTGGGCGGCATCCAGGTCGCCCCGCCAGTGCGCGAGCGTCCCCTCGGCCCACCGGAACTGGACCCGGCTGACCGGCAGCCGCAGCAGGTCACAGCCCTCCGCGCCGAGCCGGTGGTGCTCCTCGGCGGCGTCCAGGTTGCCCATCATGAACTCGGCCAGCCAGAGCATGCCGTGCCGCAGGACGTCGTCCACCGGTGCTTGTTCGTGGGGCAGCTCGGCCAACCGCTGCAGCACCGCCTCGGATTCGGCCGCGCGGCCGGCGATCGCCGAGAACGTCAGCGCGCGGCCCAGCAGCGCGTCGGCCAGCGCGTCCGGGTCGCCGGTCTGCTCGGCGAGCTCCAGCGCCCTCGCGCTGAGCAGGTCGGGCACGGACGAGTCGGGGTCGTAGTAACTGCCGACCGCGAGCGCGGCCAGCACCTGTGCGTGCGCAACCGGATCGTTCACCAGCCGGCGCTCCACACCGGCCAGACGCGCGAGCAGCGGCCCGGGGTCGGCGCCGTACGTCGCCCACGGCCAGGAACCGGCCGTGCGCAGCAGCGTGCTCGCCAGCCGTCCGGCCGAGCGCGTGCGGCCTGCCCGGACCGCGTCCAGCAACGCGGCGTCGACGACGTCCAGCACGGTCTGGCCGCGACCGGCCTTGGCCAGCGCGTTCACCCGGGCGATCAGCAGCTCGTCGCGGGCGGCGTCGGAGCGGCGGTCGGGCGGGAGGAGGTCAAAAACCTCCGACGCCGCACCCCACCATTGGGCCGCCGAGTCGGAGTGCCAGTGGTGCTCCGCGTCCGTCGCGGCGGTCCGGCAGGCCTCGTACGCCTCGGTCGCGTCGACCATCGGGACGGCGGCGGTCAGGTGCGCGGCCCGGCGGACGAGCCGCTCGGTCGGGCCGCCGGGCCCCAGCGCCTCGGCCGCCCTGGCGTGCAGGCGCTGCAACCGCACCGGCGACATGCCGGTGAGCACCTCGTCCCGCAGCAGGCCGTGCGCGAACGCGTAGCTGCCGCTGCCCGGTGCCGGAACGATGATGCGTTCGTCGGCGGCCTCGTCGAGGCGGTCGGCGAGGTCGTCGGCGTCCAGCCGGGTCACGGTCCGGAGCAGGTCGAGGTCGAGCGGATCGCCGAGCACGGCCGCGGCCCGGAGCACCTCGACGACGGCCGGGTCCAGGCCGCCGAGTCGCCGTCCGAGCACCGACCGCACGGCCAGCGGCAGCTCGCCCGCCGCCCGGTCCTCGCGGGGCAACCGCGCGTACTCGCTGACGAAGAACGGGTTGCCGCCGGTGCGGTCGGTGAGGTCCCGGGCTTCCTGGACCGCGACGGCTTCGCCGCTCACCGTGCTGACCAGCTCGGCGACCTCGTCCGCGAGCAGCGGCGGCACCGGGAGCTGACGGGTGCCGGTCCGCCGCGCGATGCCGGTGAGCAGCCGCGGCATGTCGCCGCACGGCGGTCCGGACGGATCGCGCATCGTGAGGATGACGGCCAGCAGCAGCGGGTCCGGAACGGCGGCCAGGTAAGTCAGGAACCGCAGCGACGAGGCGTCCGCCCATTGGACGTCGTCGACGAACGCGAGTACCGGCGCCCTGCCGGTGGCCTCGGCCAGCAGGCCGTGCACCCGCTCGTAGACCGCGTAGCGGGCTGCGTCGGCGTCGATGTCGGCGGGCGCGGCCAGGACGACGTCCGGGTCGGCACCGAGCCCGCGGATCAGCTGACGGATCGGCCACCAGGGCGGCACACCGTCGTCCTCCGGGCAGCTCGCCCTGGTCACCGTGCCACCCCAGCGCGCCACCGCCTCCTCGGCGAGCCGGGTCTTCCCGATGCCCGCCGGGCCGGTGATCAGCGCCCAGCGGCCGGTGCCCGCCCGCAGGTCGGCGAGGAGCGCGTCGATCTCCGCGAGTTCGCGGTGGCGGCCGACCAGCGTCTCGGTGGTCGTCGGAGCGGTCGGCGGCGCGGCCTGCTGTTCCACGGCCGACGGCGGAGGCGCGGTCGGGGCCGGCCAGGCGAGCAGCGCGGCGTCCTGCCGCAGGATCGCGCTCTGCAGGTCGCGGAGGGTGGGGCCGGGCTCCAGCCCCAGTTCGGTGTTCAGGATGCGGACGTGCGCCCGGTAGACCTCCAGGGCGTCGCTGGTTCGTCCGGTGCGGTGCAGCGCCAGGACGTGGAGCCAGCAGGCCCGCTCACGCAGCGGCTGGGCGTCGTGCAGTTGCCGGGCCAGGTCGAGCGCGTAGGTGGCCCGCCCGGCACCGAGCAGAGCGGTGACCAGGTCCTCGACGCACTCGGTGCGCCGCTCGTCCAGGCCGGTGGCGACGAGCCGCACCCACTCCTCGTCCTCCACCTCGGACAGCAGCGGACCGCGCCACCGTGCCAGGGCCCCCTCCGCAGCCACGACGGCGTCCGCCCACCGCCCGTCCCGCACGGCGGCCTGCGCCCGGTCGGCGTCGGCCCGGAAGTGCGTCAGGTCCAGCTGCTCCGGCCGGACGTCCAGCAGGTAACCGGGCATCCGGCGGACGATCGGGGAGGTGACCGAGTCACCGTCCCGCAGGATCCGGCGGAGGTTCGAGACGTACGCCTGCAGGCTCGCCGTCGCGCTGGGCGGGTGGTCGTCGCCCCAGACCGCGTCGAGCAGCCGGTCGACCGACACGACGCGCCCGGCGTCGAGCAGCAGGAGCGCCAGCACCGTGCGTTGCTTGGGGGCGCCCAGATCCAACGGCCTGCCGTCGCGCAGCACTTCCAACGGACCCAGGACGCGGTACTCCACCTGGTCCTCCGTCACCGGTCGCGGTACAGCCGTCCCACGATTTTTGCCCCGGGAACGGCCGCGCACGGTGGACGAGTCGGAAATCCGTCCGCACACGCACCGGAACCACCCGATCGGCCGGTAGGGGATCCGGCCGATCGGGTGCGTCACTCAACCGATCACTTGCTCAGCAGGCAAGCGGCGTGGATCGGCTGGGCTGCGGCGATGACCCCGCGAGCGTCGTAGGTCGCGGCCAGCGTCGCGAGCCGGGTCAGCGTCTCCGCGTCGTACTTGCGCGCGACCTCGGCCGGGTCGTGCGACGCGACGAAGTTCGGCAGGCACCCCTCGACCGACCACGGTCCCAGCGCGCTCAGCAGCGCGTCGCCGTGCGCGGTCACCGCCTCGACGACCGGCGGCGCGCCGATACCGATCGTCTGCACGGTGTAGGCCGCGTGCCGGTGGTTGAACGCGCTCGGGTGGGCGGACGGGCGGGCGAACGCGCCGCCGAGGTGCCGCAGCTCGACGATCACCTGCGGGCACTCGGCGTCCGGACCGGCCAGCGCGATCAGCTGGTCGACGGCCGCGGAGGGCAGCCCGCTGAGCAGGCCGCTGGCCTCGTGCACCGGCATCGGGTCGACCGGGTCGGCGTGGATCGAGCCGAGCGCGGCGTACGGCAGCACGCCCATCCCGCCGAGGACGATCGTGCCGAGCTTCAGCATCGGCGCGACGACCCGCTCGCCCTGCTCGGGGTCACCGACCCAGGCGAAGCGCAGCGCCACGGTGACCTTCCCGGCCAGCGGCTCGGGCACACCCGGCATCGGCGGCATCCGCATCACGGCCAGCGACGAGGTCGCCTCCTCCGGCAGCTCCTCGGTCCACATCGCCCACGAGTGCGCGATCGCCGACGCGTCCGCGGCGTCGAAGTAGACGCAGCCGCCGAAGATCTCCGCGACCTGGACCAGCTCGAACTCGACCGCGGTGACGATGCCCAGCGCGCCCTTGCCGCCGCGCAGGCCCCAGAACAGCGCCGGGTTCTCGGTGGCGGTCACCCGGCGGAGCTCGCCGTCGCCGGTGACGACGTCGAACGCGGTGACCAAGTCCGAGGCGACGCCGAACGTCCGGACGACCGGCCCGATCCCGCCGCCGGTCAGGTAACCGACAACGCCGACGTTCGGCGCGGAACCGGCCAGCCCCGCGAGCCCGTGCGGCGCGGCGGCCTCCAGCACCTGAGCCCAACGGACGCCGGCACCGACCCGGGCCGACCCCGCCGGGTCGATGACCAGCTCGTCCAGGCGCCCGGTGTGTACGAGCAGCGACGGGCGCTGCGGTCCGGCCGGGGCCCCGTGGCCGGTGGCTTGGACGCTCACCTCGATCCCGTGGCGCCCGGCGAACCGGACCGCGGCGACGACGTCGTCCGCGGACGCCGCCTCGACGACCGCGATCGGTGCGCTCGGAACGGCGACGTTCCAGGGCATCGCCAGCTCGGTGTAGCCCGGCTCGCCGGGCAGCAGGACGCGTCCGGCCACGGTCAGCTCGGACAGCGGCGCGGCAACGGTGAGGTCGGTCATGGGTCTTGCTCCATTCGGTGTCGGTGGAATGCCGACACCGTGACCCGCCGCTATTGGGGTGCGCTTGGGGCGACTTGGCGAGTACTTAAGACGACGCTTGGCGTCCGGTGCGTGCCCGTCAGCCGAGGACCAGGCGGCCGTCGGGATCGACGCTCACCGGGTAGGACGTGACCGGCGGCTGCCCCGTGGTGGAGCACCCGGTGGCCAGCTCGAACGCGTTGTTGTGCAGCGGACAGAGCACGATCGCCCCGTCGATCAGTCCGTCGGCCAGCGGACCGCCGGCGTGCGGGCAGACCGCTCCCAGCGCCCGTACCGACCCGTCGGTCAGCCGGAACACCGCGACCTGCTCGCCGTCGACCACGTACACCCGCCCTTCCCCCGGCGGGATCTCGTCCACCGGCCCGACGACGGTCACCGCACCTCCACCAGGGGCAACGCCGTGCGGAACTGTCCGGGCGTCGCCGGGTCACGCCCCTCCAGCCACGGATCGCGGTACGCGCCGATCGATACCGCCAGGCGTGCGTCCAGCCCTTCGGCGTCGTCGGCGATGGCGGCCCGGATCGCCTCGATGCCCAACCGCGGCACCCACGTGTACGTGCGCTCCAGCCACTTCGCGGTCTCCCGGTAGTACTGGATGCAGCGCCCGACCAGCTCCACCACCGTGTCGGGGGAGTCGACGGTCGCCAGCAAGTCGCCCTTCCGGATGTGCGCGCCAGCCGCCCCACCGATGTAGATCTCCCAGCGCCCGCCGTCCACCGCCACCACGCCGAAGTCCTTGCAGTACGCCTCGGCACAGTTCCGTGGGCAGCCGGTCACCGCGAGCTTCATCTTCGCCGGGCTCTCCAGGCCCTTGAACCGGTCCTCGATCGCGATCCCGAGCGCCGTGGAGTCGCCGAGACCGTAGCGGCAGAAATCCGAACCGACGCACGTCTTCACCGTGCGGAAGCTCTTGCCGTACGCGTATCCGGACGGCATGTCCAGGTCGGCCCAGACCTTCGGCAGGTCCTCCTTGCGGACGCCGAGGAGGTCGATGCGCTGACCTCCGGTCAGCTTGACCATCGGAATCCGGTACTTCTCCGCCACGTCCGCGATGCGGCGCAACTGGTGCGGGTTCGTGACGCCCCCCTTCATCTGGGGGACGACGCTGAACGTGCCGTCGCGCTGGATGTTGGCGTGCACCCGGTCGTTGATGAACCGGCCGCCCCGTTCGTCGACGAACTCGTCCGCCCACATCATCCGCAGCAGCGACGTGAGCGGCATCTTGCTGGCGGCGTCCTCCTGTCCGTCCATGGCCAGGGCCGCGAACACGGCCGAGACGGATTTCAGCTCCTGCGATCGAATCGCCGCCATCAGCTCGGGCTTCTCCATCGGGATGCACGGCACGTACCAGTCTGCGGCCGGATCTTCCTCGACGTCCCCGTCGGCGGCCCACTCGACGACCTCGGCGACCAGGCCTTTGCACGCCCCGCAACCCTTGCCCGCGCGAGTCGCGGCCATCACCCCGTTCACGGTGCGAACGCCGCCGCGGACGCACGCGACCAGCGCACCCTTGCTCACCCCGTTGCAGTTGCAGACCTGGGCGTCCTCGTCGAGCTCGGCCACGCCCACGGCCGCTTCCGGGGTGCCGAGGTCGAAGAGCAGCGCCACCCGTTCCTCGGGCAACGGCAGCCCACGGTCGAACGCCTGCATCAGGAACGAGACCTTGCCGACGTCGCCGAGCAGTACCGCGCCGACCAGCCGTCCGTCCCGCACCACCACGCTCTTGTAGACACCGCGCTTCGGCTCGGAGAAGCGGACGAACTCGTCGTCGTCCCGCTCCGGGCGGGTGAACCCCATCGACGCCAGGTCGATGCCGGCCACCTTGAGCTTCGTCGCGGTGCGTGTGCCGTGGTACGCCGCCTGCGGGTTCGTACCCGTAAGGACATCGGCCAGCACCGACGCCTGCTCCCAGAGCGGAGCCACCAGGCCGTACACCTCGCCGCGGTGCTGGACGCATTCGCCGACCGCGTAGATGGCGTCGTCGTCGATCGATTGCATCCGGTCGTTGACGACGATCGCACGCTCGACGGTGAGGCCGGAGACCTGCGCCAGCCCGGTGTTGGGGCGGATGCCCGCGGTGACCACCACCATGTCGGCATCGAGGACGGTGCCGTCCGCGAACTCGACGCCGGACGCTGCTCCGGACGAATTCCGCCGGATCGCCACCGTGCGGGCACCGGTGTGGACGGCGATCCCACGGCGCTCGATCGTATTCCGGAGTATTCGGCCGGCTTCCTCGTCCAACTGTTGGTTCATCAGGACCGGGCCACCCTGCACGACGTGCACCGTCAGACCGTGCTGCTGGAGGCCGTGCGCGGCCTCCAGGCCGAGCAGGCCGCCGCCGATCACGACCGCACGCCGATGGCTCTTCGCGTACGCGACCATCGCGTGCGTGTCGGCCAGCGTGCGGAAGCCGAAGACGCCCGGCGTCAGCCGGTGGTTGTCGGCCCAGAGGCCGTCCATCGGCGGGAAGAACGTGCGGCTGCCGGTGGCGAGGATCAGCGTGTCGTACGGCGTGATCTCGCCGTTGTCCGCGTAGACCAGCTTCGCCCACCGGTCGATCCGGACCACCCGGACGCCCGCGTGCAGTGTGACCGCGTTCTCGCGGTACCAGTCGACCGGGTTGAGCAGCAGGTCCTCGGGGTCCTCACCGGCCAGCAGGTGGGAGAGCAGGATCCGGTTGTAGTTGCCGTGCGGCTCGTCGCCGAACATGGTGATCGTGAACCGCGCGCTGCCGCCGCGGGCGAGAATCTCCTCCACCGCGCGGGCGCCGGCCATCCCGTTGCCGACGACGACCAGTCGCGCCATCAGATCTCCACCAGGCCGAGATCGACGATCAGCGTCCCGGCCAGTCCGTCCGGTGCGGCGACGTACAGTTCGATCCGGGTGTCCGACAGCAGGTCCTCGACCACCCGCAGCGCGACGTGCGTGTTGCCCTTGGCCCCGATCGGGAAGTACCGCATCGGTGTCCCGTCGCGCATCAGCACGACGGCGACCAGCTCGTCGGTGCTGTTGCCGCCGCGGAAATAGAGCGGTTGTGCGGTGGCTCCGAGTGGCACGACGTAGGACAGGCTCGGTGCCAGCAGGATCGGCTTTTCCAGGCCCTCTCCGACGAACGGGAAGGCTCCCTGCAGGAATCGCGGCGTCGTCTGCATCTCTCGAGGGTCGGTGACGGGTATTTCAGCCGGATTGTTCGCGGGTTACTACGTCGCTCGTGGGTTATTGGGCTTGCGAATTGAGGTAGCGCAGAACGGCGAGCACCCGGCGGTGGTCGGTGCGGTCCTGCGGCAGGTCGAGCTTCGTGAAGATCGCGGTGACGTGTTTCTCGACGCTGCGCGCGGCCAGCCGCAGGTGTTCGGAGATCGCGATGTTCGAGCGACCCTCGGCCAGCAACTCGAGGATCTCGCGCTCGCGGGCCGAGAGCCGGGCCAGCCCCGCGTCGACCGGCCGGACCGCGACCAGCTGGCGGACCACCTCCGGGTCCAGCGCGGTGCCGCCCTCGGCGACGCGCTGCAGAGCGTCCAGAAAATCGCGGGTCCGGACGATCCGGTCCTTCAGCAGGTACCCGACTCCGGTGGGCCGGTCGGCGAGCAGCCGACGGGCGTATCCGGTCTCCACCCACTGGGAGAACACCAGGACGCTGGTTCGGGGATGCTCGGCCCGGATCGTGATCGCGGCCCGGAGCCCCTCGTC
Organism: Cryptosporangium aurantiacum; assembly: GCF_900143005.1. Taxonomy (NCBI): domain Bacteria; kingdom Bacillati; phylum Actinomycetota; class Actinomycetes; order Cryptosporangiales; family Cryptosporangiaceae; genus Cryptosporangium; species Cryptosporangium aurantiacum. Next base: position 9,886 of record NZ_FRCS01000005.1, on the reverse strand, counting down.
GGTGTGGGTCGGCGGCATCCGGACGTCGACGATCGCGGCGTCCGGGTCGTGCTCGGCGACGGCGGCGAGCAGCTCCTCCGCGTTGTCGACGGCGGCGCAGACCGCGATGTCGTGGTCGGTCAGCAGCAGCCGGATGCCGTCCCGGAGCAGGGGATTGTCCTCGGCGATGACGACCCGCACTAGTCAGGCCTCCTTCGGGAGCGTGACGGTCACGGTGGTCGGGCCGCCGGTCGGGCTGTCGATGTCGAGCGTGCCGTCCAGCGCGACCGCCCGGCGACGCAGGCCGACCAGACCGCTGCCGTGCGGGTCGAGGCGGGCGCCGCCGCGTCCGTCGTCGGCGACGACCAGGCGCACCACCTCGCCCTCCTCGCGGAGGTCCAGCCGGGCGCGGGTCGCGCCCGCGTGCCGGGACACGTTCGTCAGCAGCTCTCCGGCCGTGAAGTACAGCGCGGACGCGATCGCGTCCGGCGGCTGGCCGGTCAGGTCGATGTGGACGTCGACCGGAACGGCACCCCGGCCGGCCAGCGTTTCGATCGCGACCGGCAGGCCGTCGTCGAGGGCGGGCGGGTGTAGCCCCCGGACGATGTCGCGCAGTTCGGTGAGCGCGTCGACGACCGCGTCCTGGGCATCGGCGACCATCGAGCGCACGGCCCCGTCGTCGACCCTGGCCTCGATGCGGGACAGCGTGACGCCGAGGCCCACCAGGCGGGCCTGGGTACCGTCGTGCAGGTTCCGTTCGACCCGCCGCAGCACCGCCGCCGAGTCGGCGCGCAGCGCGGCCCGGCTGGCCTCGAGCGCGGCGATCCGGGTGGCGTCCGGGTGGGGCTCGAGCAGGGCGCGGATCAGTAACCGGTCGAGGCCGACCAGGAGCCGGATCACCCAGGGGAACACGAGCACGAGCGCGACGCCCTGGGGTACGAACCACCAGGTGCCCGCCCACGTGCGGTCCAGCGGAACGAGGAACCACCAGGCCGGGTACGTGGTCGCGAGGACGCCGACCAGCGCGGCGCTCCCACCCAGGTAGGTCGCGGCGAACATCAGCGGGAACTTCACGATGCCGTACGCGAACGCACGCCACGCGGTGCCGTCACGCAGCACGGATTCCACGAATCGGACGACGCCCCCGGAGGTGGGCCGGGGAGCCGGTGACGGCCAGTCCAGGCCGAGTAACCAGCGCGCGGGCAACCGGAACCACCGCACCGTGTGCCGGAACACGAGCAGGGCGCCGACCAGCAGCGGGAGACCGATCGTGACCAGCGAGTAGATCACCCCGGCGATACCCACGACCGCGACCGGGACCACCGGCAGGGCAAAACACAGGCCGACGAGGACGTAGCGGAACTCCTGCCACGTCCTCGCCTCGATCGGCGCCCGGAGGAGGGACCGAATCACGAACCGTCTCCCACCGAGGCGATCGCCGGCCGGCGCATCACGCCGAGCGCGGGTGCGACCATCCCCGCCCCGACCACCAGCGCCGTGCCGAGCACACCGGCGACCACGACGCCGCTCGGCACGTAGGGCGCCGTGGGCAGCATCGGCAGCAGCGTCGCGGCAGCGGCGCCCGCCGCCACCAGCAGACCGGTGACCGTCACGATCAGAGCCTCGCAGACCACGACCCCCAGCGCGGACGCCCGCGTGGCACCGGCCAGCCGCAGCAGCGCCAGTTCCCGGCGGCGGCCCAGCACCACGGTGATCAACGTGGTGAGCGCCGCCACCGCGGCGAACACCGTGTAGACCGCGGTGCCGGAGTAGTCGAGCCAGACGTCCGAGGCCGGCTGCGGACGCCCGGTGACGTGTTCGGCCGTCGTATGCGCCGCGATCTTGATCAGGGCGAACGCGGCGGCGAGCACCAGCGGGACGAGCGCGCCGGAGTACGACCTCGCCCGCGCGGCGAGGTTGTCGGCGGCCAGCCGTCCGATCGGGCCGAGCAGCAGGGCGAGCGGAGCGGTGACCCGCAGCAGCGCCGGTGCGAGCAGTCCGGCGCCCACGCACATGGCCAGCAGGACGAAGAACGCGCTCTGCTCGGCCGCGTCCGCGTCGAGCCCGGAGATCACGATCGACCCGGCCACGCCACCGGCGACGAAGAGGAGGCCGAGCAGCGTCCGGATCGGTCCGAGCTGCCGCCGCGGCGCCGCGGTGTCGGTCAGCGCGACCGCTGGCCGCACCCGGGACGGGCGGATCGCCGCGATCAACGCGCCGACGACCGAGGTTCCCAGCGTGATCGCCAGCGCGATCGGGAACGCCGCCGGATGCGCTTCGAACGTGACCGTCGCCGATACGACGTCGTGCGTGACCAGGCTGTCGACCCAGGCGCTGCCACCCACCGTGCCGAGCGGGACACCGGCCAGCGTGGCCGGAACGGCCACCACCGCGGCCTGCCCCGCGGCGGCCCGCCGCACCTGTCCCGGCGCGGCCCCGACCGCACGGACCAGCGCGATGTCCCGCGCCTGCCGGGCGATCGTGGAGCTCATCGTCACGCCGACGATGATCGCGGAGAGGTAGACCGCGAGACCGACCAGGACCCCGGCGAACGCCGCGAGGTCCGATCCGGCCGGGAGCGACGACGCGGCTCCCAGCGCTCCGGTGACCAGCGCGGCGGCCAGGCACTGGGTGATGAACGGTCCGGCGAACGACCAGGGCTGCTTGCGCAGTGCCTGCCGGACGAGCCCGGCCCTCATGCCGCGTTCACCCCGGCGAACGCGGCGCGCAGCCGGGTGGCGATCGTCTCGGTGGCGGGCGTGGGGGAGTCGGAGACGATGGTTCCGGTGTGCAGCAGCACGAGCCGGTCGCTCCAGGCAGCCGCCACCGGGTCGTGGGTCACCATCACGACCGTGAGGCCGTCCCGGTCGACGGATTCGCGCAGCAGCCGGAGGATCTGGCCGCCGGTCGTGGGGTCCAGCGCCCCGGTCGGCTCGTCCGCGAACACCACCGCGGGACCGGTGATCAGCGCGCGGGCGAGCGCGACCCGCTGACGCTGCCCGCCGGACAGCTGCCCGACCTTGCGTCCGCCGAAGCCGCCCAGCCCGACGGCCTCCAGCGTGTCCTCCACCGGCCTGGTGCGGCGCGCGCCCAGCCGGACCGGCAGCAGCACGTTCTGCCGGACCGTCAGCTCGGAGAGCAGGTTGTACGACTGGAAGACGAAGCCGATCTTGTCGCGCCGCAGCCGCGTCAGCGCTCGTTCGCGCTTCCGGCCGATGTCGTCACCGGCGAGCCGGACCGTTCCGGAGTCGGGCCGGTCGAGCCCGGCCGCGCACTGCAGCAGCGTGCTCTTCCCGGATCCGGTGGCGCCCATGACCGCCACGAACGAGCCGGACGGAATGCTCAGGCTGACGCCGTCGAGGGCGGTGGTGTTGCCGTATCGCCGGGTGACCCGGTCGAGTTCCACTACGTTCATGCGGTTCAGCGTCGCGGGAGCGGCGTCGGCGTACATCCGGGCGGACCGGCCGTCCGAGGTGCGGATAACCGCACCTCGGAGTTGCGCTACGTGCCGGCAGGCTCGGCTGCGGGGGCCCCGTTCTCCTGGTTGCCGACCTTCTGGGCACCGTCCTTCTGGGCACCGTCCTTCTGGGCACCGTCCTTCTGGGCACCGTCCTTCTGGGCACCGTCCTTCTGGGCACCGTCCTTCTGGGCACCGTCCTCGTGGGCGTCGTCCGGCATCGGGCGCCAGCGGTCGGGTTCGGCAGGCTCAGGCTGACCGACGCGCAGCGCCTCCAGCTGAGCGGCGAACGCCAACCCGAGGAACAGCGCGATCGACGTCAGGTTCGCCCAGAGCAGCAGCGCCATCACCGCGGTGAGCGGTCCGTAGGTGTCCGGGAACGCCCCGCTCCCCTGGACGTACAGCGCCAGGCCCAGCGTCGCGGCGAGCCAGAGCACGGTCGAGACACCGGCCCCGAACACCAGCCACGACACGCCCGGCTGTCGCCGGCGCGGTGCCTGCTCGAACAGCAACGCGATCGAGACGACGGTGAGCACCAGCCCGATCGGCCAGCGGACGATGTCCCAGGTGGTCTCGATCCACGCGGGCCAGCCGTACTCGGAGACCACCGCGTCACCGAACGGCTCACCGGCCACCAGCACCAGGAACCCGAGGAACGCCGGCAGCCCGGCGATGAACGACAGCACGATCGCGCGGGCGTACTTGTGCAGGGCGGGCCGGTCCCGCTCGACGCCGTACATCCGGTTCGCGCCGCGCTCGACCTGCGCCATCGCGGTCGCGAGCGCCACCATCCCGGTGATCAAGCCACTGACCAGCGCGAACTCGCCGACGTTCTCGGCCTGCTCGCCGCCGTGCAGGGTCTGCTCGACGAGCGCGTCGCTGCTCCGCGGCGTCAGCTCCAGCACCGTGTCGGCGACGATCTTGCCGCCCTCCTCGGCGCCGAGGTCGGCGGCGAGGCCGGTGAGCGCGATCAGGAACGGCACCGCGGCCAGACACAGCTGCAGCGCCAGCGCCCGCGAGTGGCTGAACCCGTCGCCGTACCGGAACCGCACGAACGCGTCCCGCAGCAGATGCCACCGGCCGTACTGCCGCAACGTTGCCCACGCGTCGTCGGCTGAGAGCTCGTCGTCGCCCATCAGCCTGGTTTCCGGAACCCGGTTGGTGCTACTCACCTCTCTATCGTCCAGTACCTGAACGAGTCGTGTGTCGGCGACGTCATGCGGATGTGATGCGGTACGCGTCGGCTCGGCGCACCGGGAGCGGCGGGGGGCGCCTACACTCTGTCGACGTGACCTCCTCCACCCACGCGCGCACGATGGCTGCGCCGGAGAGGGACGGCGACACCCTCGGGTCCGCCGTCGAGGTCACCGGGCTCGTCAAGCGGTACGGCGCGAAGGTCGCGGTCGACGGCCTGAGTTTCCGGGTTCCCCGCGGGGTCGTCTTCGCGGTCCTCGGCCCGAACGGCGCAGGTAAGACGAGCACGATCGAGACGTGTGAGGGCTTCCGCCGCGCCGACGGTGGCCAGGTGCGGGTGCTGGGCCTCGACCCGGTGCGCGACGCGGCGGCGCTGCGGCCGCGGGTCGGCGTGATGCTGCAGGCGGGCGGTGGTGCCTATCCGGGCGCGCGTACCGCCGAGATGCTGCGCCTCACCGCCAGCTACAGCCGGAACCCGCTCGACCCCGACCTGCTGCTCGAGCTGCTCGGCCTCACCGACGTCGCCCGCACCGCGGTGCGTCGGCTCTCCGGTGGTCAGCAGCAGCGGCTGTCGCTGGCGATGGCCGTCGTCGGGCGTCCGGAATTGGTCTTTTTGGATGAGCCGACCGCGGGCCTGGACCCGCAGGCGCGGCACGCGGTCTGGCGCATCGTGGAGGCGCTCCGCGCCGACGGCGTGACAGTCGTGCTCACCACCCACCACATGGACGAGGCCGAGCGGCTGGCCGACGAGGTGCTGATCGTCGACGCGGGTAAGGCCGTCGCGCAGGGCACCCCGGCCGCGCTGACCCGCGGCGAGCAGCCGACGCTGCGGTTTCGCGCGGACGCCGACCTGGACGCCGAGGCGCTGCTCGGGCTCACCGCGACGCTGCCGGCCGGCTGCGTCGCCGCGAGCGCGGGCGACGGCGGCTACCAGGTGACCGGGCCGCCCGCGGCGATCGGTCCGCAGTTGCTGGCCGCGGTGACGGCCTGGTGCGCGGACCGGGCGGTGATGCCGAGCGACCTGCAGGTCGGACGGCGCACGCTGGAGGACGTTTTTCTTGACCTGACCGGACGGGAACTGCGGTGAATCTCGCGCCCGGCCTTTTCACGCCCGACGCCGGACCGGCTCCGTGGCGCCGGATGCTGCTGGCGCAGACGTGGATGGAGCTGAAACTTACGCTCCGGCACGGTGAGCAGCTGCTGCTCAACCTGATCATCCCGGTGCTGCTGACGGTCGCGCTGGTGACCCAGCCGTTCCTCGACCTGGAGACCACGTCCGGGCTGAGCAAGGTCGACTTCCTGGTGCCCGGCATCTTGGCGCTCGCGGTGATGTCGGCCGCGTTCACCGGGCTGGCGATCGCGACCGGGTTCGAGCGGCGGTACGGGGTGTTGAAGCGGCTCGGAGCGACGCCGCTGCCTCGGTGGGGCCTGATCGGCGGTAAGACGCTGGCCGTCGCGGCGCTGGAGGTCATCCAGATCGCGGTGATCAGCGGCGTGGGCATCGCGCTGGGGTGGCGTCCGCACGGCAATCCGCTCGCGGTCGTGCTGCTGGTCGCGTGTGGCACCGCTGCGTTCGCCGGGCTCGGCCTGCTGATGGCTGGCACGCTCCGGGCCGAGGCGACGCTCGCCGCCGCGAACCTGATCTGGTTCCTGCTGCTGTTCGCTGGCGGCATCGTGTTCCCGCTCTCCTCGCTGCCGGACGGCGTCGCGGGGGTGCTCGGCTACCTGCCGAGCGCGGCGCTCGCCGACGGTCTGCGGGCGGTGCTCGGCGAGGGCGGCGGCGTTCCCCTGAACGACGTGCTGACGCTGTTGGCCTGGGCGGTCGTCTCGCTGGCTGCGGCGGCGAAGTACTTCCGCTGGGACTGACGGGAAACCGGGCTGTAAGGCGCGCTTAGAGCCCGCCTTCGCGTCGATGAGCGCAGGGCGTCATGAGCGCAGGGCGTCGTTAGCGCAGCGCGTCGGGTCAGCGCAGCGCGTCGGGTCAGCGCAGCGCGTCGGGTCAGCGCAGCGCGTCGGTCAGCGCAGCGCGTCGGGTCAGCGCAGCGCGTCGGGTCAGCGCAGCGCGTCGGTCAGCGCAGGCTGTTGGTGGCCGCGGCGAGCCGGCGCACTCCGGTGGTGATCCGTTCCGGGGGTTGTACCGCGAAGTTGAGGCGGACGTGACCGGCGCCGTGCGTGGGGTCGAGGAAGAACCGGGACCCTGGCGCCACATCCACGCCTCGATCGCGAGCGGCCCGGACCAGGGCGTCCGAGCGCACCCCGGCGGGCAGCGCGACCCAGCAGAACAGCCCGCCGGCCGGTAGCGCGAACCGGGCATCCGGCAGGTGCTCGGTGAGCGCGCTCCGCAGGGTGTCCCGCCGCTCGCGGTAGAGGCGCGTGGTGCGGCGGAGGTTGGCCTGGTATCGGCCCACCGTGACGAAGCGGTCCAGCGCCCGCTGGAGCAGGAGCGACGTCCCCAGGTCGGTGACCTGCTTGGTCTCGACCAGGCGTCGGCGGATCGGGCCGTCGACGACCAGGTAACCGACGCGCAGCCCCGGCATCAGCAGCTTCGAGAACGTGCCCGCGTAGAGGACGTGGCCCCCGTCGTCCAGAGACTTGATCGCGGGCGTCGCGCGGCCGGAGTAGCGCAGGTCTCCGGCGAAGTCGTCCTCGAAAACCGGCACGCCGTGCGCGCGGGCGGTCGCCAGCAGCGCGTGACGACGGGGCCCGCTCAGCGTCGCGCCGGTCGGGTTCTGGAAGTTCGGCACCACGTACAGCAGGCGCGGGCGGTGCTGCTCCAGCAGCCGTTCCAGAACGTCGACCCGGAGGCCATGGGTATCCACCGGGATGCCGATCAGCTGCGCACCCGCAGCGCGCAGCAGCCGTAGCGCGAGATCGTAGGTGGGTTCCTCCACCAAGACCGTGTCGCCGGGGCGCACCAGCACCTGGCAGACCAGGGCGAGGGCCTGCTGGGACCCCGATGTGACGAGTACCGACTCGGGTGAGGTGCTGATCCCCTGGCTGGCCAGTAGCTGAGTGATGGTCCGCCGCAGCGACTCGTCACCCGCCGGGTCCGGGCCATAACTCAGCGCCGCCGCACCTTCCCGAACCAGTACTTGCCGGAGCGTCCGGCCGAACTCGGCAACCGGGTAGGCCGCCGGGTCGCCGACACCGGTGAACGCGATGACGTTCGGGCCGAGTGGTTCGCTACCAGGCACTCCCGGGATCGGGCCGTCTGCCGCGAGATCACCCTGCCACGCCGGCCATGGCCCGCCCGGCTGCGCCGCTGACGCGAGGGACGTTGTGTGGTGAGCCGTTGACGCCGGGGACGTCGTTCGGGGTGCGGTCGGCCCCGGAGACCTCGTTCGAGGTGCCGTTGACGCCGGGGACGTCGTCAGGGGTGCCGTTGACGCCGGGGACGTCGTCAGGGGTGCCGGTGACGCCGGGGACGTCGTCAGGGGTGCCGTTGACGCCGGGGACGTCGCATCGGGTGTCGTTGACGCCGGGAACGTCGCATCGGGTGTCGTTGACGCCGGGAACGTCGCATCGGGTGTCGTTGACGCCGGAGATGTCGCTTTGGGTGCCCTTGACGCCGGGGGTGTCCCGCGGCGCGCCGTAGACGGTCGTGGACCTGCTGGCGCGCGGCTGCCGGGTCGCGCGGCGCTGACCGCGGCCGGGAGCGTGGGCGCTACGCGCGTGCCGCTGCCGACGGCGGCGACGACCAGCCCGGCAGCCTCAAGTTCCGCGTAGGCCGTGGCCACCGTGACCCGGCTGACGCCGAGGTCGGCGGCGAGCGCTCGACTGGACGGCAGCCGACTGTCCGGTGGAAGCGCGCCGCGTGTGATCGCGTCGGCGAACCAGCGCTCCAACTGCCGGTACAGCGGCACAGCACTTGCGGGGTCCAGAGGGATGCGCACGGAATGGTCCTATCGAATTGGCCCGGAAATGGCCATGGTTACCCGTCCATTTGGCTTCTACCGTCGACAGCAGCACCACCGACGAAAGGAGACCGGCATGGCGCCGGCACAACCGCGGACGCTCGGCCGTTCGGGCATCGACGTCTCTGCCCTCGGCCTGGGCTGCTGGGCCATCGGCGGAACCTGGACGTTCCTGGGTTCCCCCGGCGGCTGGAGCGCGGTGGATGACGAGGAATCCGTGCGTGCCCTGCGTCGCGCGCACGAACTCGGCATCACGTTCTTCGACACCGCGGCGAACTACGGCGCCGGGCACAGCGAAGTCATCCTCGGCCGAGCCTTCGCCGGCCACCGCGACGACGTCGTCCTCGCCACGAAGTTCGGGTACCGCGTCGACGAAGCGCAGAGCGCCGTCTCGGAGTACCCGGTGCCCGACCCCGACCTGGAGTCCCGCATCCGGTCGGAGCTGGCCGCGAGCCTGCGCCGGCTTGGCACCGACTACATCGACGTCTACCAGCTGCACGTCGGCGACCTGCCCGCCGAGGAAGCGCTGCGGATGGTCGACGTGCTCGTCGACCTGGTCCGTGAGGGCTCGATCCGCACCTGGGGCTGGAGCACGGACGACGTCGCCTCGATCCGCGCGGTCGCCGAGGCGCCCGGCTTCTCGGTCGTCCAACATGGCCTGAGCGTGCTGGGCTACGAGGACCCGGCGATGCTCGCACTCTGCGACGAGTTCGGACTGGGAAGCATCAACCGCAGCCCGCTGGCCATGGGGGCGCTGACCGGCAAGTTCACCCCAACCACGACGTTCGCCGACGACGACCAGCGGCGCCGTGCCTCCTGGCACCCGGCGTTCGCCGACGGTCGACCGACGGCGGACTGGCTGGCCCGGCTGGACGCCGTCCGCGACGTGCTCACCAGCGACGGCCGCACGCTGGCGCAGGGCGCGCTGGCCTGGATCTGGGGGCGCAGCCCGCGGACGGTGCCGATCCCCGGCTTCAAGACCGTGGCGCAGGTCGAGGAGAACGCCCGGGCCCTCGAGAAGGGCCCGCTGACGGCAGAGCAAATGGACGAGGTCGCGCGCATCGTGAACGGCGCACCGGTCGGCTGAATCGTCGAGCGGCGAGGCCTGTGGGGTGCCGCTGGGTCGGTGTTAGCCCTCGGCCCTAGCCGTTGGTCGGCGATGCTGCCGGGCCGGAGTGCTGCGGTGGGCTGGGGTGCTGCGCTGGGCTGGGGTGCTGCTGGGCCAAAGTGCTGCTGCACCGGGTGCTGCTGGGTCGGGGTGCTGCGCTGGGTCGGGGTGCTGCGCTGGGTCGGGGTGCTGGGCTGGGTCGGGGTACTGGCTGGGCCGGGGTGCTGCGCTGGG